>JBDNHX010000392.1:0-15140 GCA_041688565.1 Planctomycetaceae bacterium | reverse complement strand
TTTCGTTTAACGGCAAGCCGCAGGCGTTGCCGAAATTTGCCGTCGCCTGCGGCTTGCCGTTAAACGATCTGACATTTTTTCGACAGTATTGAAAACGCACACGGAGGGCTGACGCCCAGCCGCTCGCCGAAACATATTTTCCAGTACGCAACAGCAGAGACCACTCATGACCATCACGCTGACTGTTTCTGAAGTACGCAAAGCACTCCATCAGGCTGCTGGCCGAACTCCATCTGGAGACGGCTCACCGTCAACAGCTTTGCTCGGAACGATCTTCCATCGAGTCGTCGGCGAATTGTTGCGAGACGATTCTTCGAGCAACCTGGAATCCCTCGTTCGCAATCTCGAACCCGAACTGAGCGACTGGCAGAAGGCTGTTGTCGAACATACCTATGATCAACTGCTCGGCCCAATGCTGACGAGTCACTCGGCGTCGCTGCGTGAGAATGGCGAGCAGGTCCTGGACCTTTGGACGGCCATTCAGGATGTCGTTCAATGGCTTGCCGAGTTATGGTGGCAGATCACAGAAAAAGGAACAAAGACCGTCAGCCAGAGTGACTGGTTCTGGGTCGAGCGTCAGGTAGTGCTCGATCTTCAGCAACCAAACTGGTCCGAGCCTGTGGCTTTGCTCGGCCAAACCGATGCCGTCCTGCGCATGCCCCACAGCGATGCCTGGTGCGTGCTCGAATGGAAGCTGGGCCAAACATCACCTGTCATTGATCTGGCTCAGGCATGTCTGTACCACCTCATGATCAACGGCACCAATCCTGCTCGATCATCGTCCGCTCTTGCCGTTGTCAGCTTCCTTCCCAGTCGACAGGAATCGTTGTTCCAGAGCCACCAGATCGTGAACGCTCAGGCAAAGCTCATGGACCTTATTGGTCGGACGGCTGGAGTGATTGGCGAATCTGCCACACGATCAGCATCGACTTCCGCCGAATCCAACAGCAAATCGACAGTGGCTGTTTCTTCTGAGCAACGCGCCGACAGATCCATTCCCGCCACACCAGTCAATATCCCATCAGTCACCACGACTTCAGCAAAGCCAGCGATCTCAGTCAACCCAACGAAGAATTCCTCGTCGGGGCCTTCGAGCGAATGGCTGACGGAAACTCGCGACAAAATGCTGCGTGCGCTTCGACGGTTTGGTGCCCCTTGCCGAGAGATCAAACAACCGGCCATCGGCCCGACGTTTGTCCGCTTCTTCCTCTTTCCCGAGTCCGGAATTCGGCAAGGCAAGGTTCTTACTGCCGCAGCCGAACTGCAGCTGCATATGGGTCTGGCGGCCGAACCCATTCTAAGTACTATTGAAGGAGCAATTGCTGTTGATCTGGCTAATCCGAATCGTCGGGCCATTCCGTTTTCCGAGTTGCTGCCTCAGCTTCCTGCAGTTGATGGTCTGCTTGGGTGCCCGAAGGTTCCCGTTGGTGTAGACCTGAATGGAAATCTGATCTGGTGCGACCTTGCTGTTGTGAGTCCGCATCTGCTGGTCGTCGGAACGCCAGGAAGTGGAAAATCTCAATGGCTTCGAGCGGCCGTGGCGTCGCTGATGAAAACCAATACTCCAGAAACGCTTCAACTGCTGCTGATTGATCCAAAGCAGAATGCGTTTCCGTTCACGGCAGACTCACCTTTTCTTCGGCAGCCGGTCGTTGTGCCCGGTAATGAACAGGATGTGAGTGAAGTCCTTGCAGAACTTGTTGAAATCATGGTCGAACGAAATGCCATGCTGGCCGAGTCAAGATCTGCGTCACTTGCCGATCACGTACGAAAGACCGGAGTTCCTCTGCCACGAATCATCTGCATATGTGATGAGTATGCCGACCTGATCGCAGGAAACAAATCCGAGAAACAGGCGATCGAACATCAATTTCAGCGGATTGCTCAGGTTGGACGAGCAGCCGGAATTCACCTGATCCTCGCAACTCAGCAGCCTCGCACGCAGATCCTGAGTCCTTCGATCAGATCGCTGATCGACTGCCGCGTTGTCCTCCGAGTCAGCACGGCGCTGGAATCCCGTGTTGCCCTTGAATCCTCGGGTGCAGAACGTTTGCTCGGCCGGGGAGATTTGTTGTTCAAATCGATTGGTACGGAACGCCTGCAGGGAGCGTGGTTGCCAGAAGAAGAAGAATCGTTCGCTCTTGAGGCTGCTCTGGCCTGAACCATGGTTCCGATTCCAAAGCCGCCGTCTCGATGGAGTGAGATGGCAAAATTGGGGATGTCAACATGCCAGCAACTTTGCAACTTGAAAAGCTCGCAACATGAATCGTCTGCTTCCTCTTCTACTGACGTTTTTCTTAACGCTCAATGTCGTAGCCGATGAGCGCATCAAGCTGGAGTATGCTCCCAGCGCGGTCGCGAATCCGTTGAAGGGTTTGGTGCCGTATGCGAGTGACACGAATGTGCATTTTCCGCACTCGATGGAATTCAACTATGTTGGGTTCGCCGATCTGGTAAAGGGCTATGACGAATTTGACTGGCAGCCGATGGAAGATTTGCTGAATGAAATCGCCTGGCGAGGCCATCAGGCGGTGTTTCGGATTTATCTGGAGTATCCCGCAAAGACAAACATCATCCCAAAGTTTCTGATCGATGATGGTCTGAAGGTTCATACGTATCTCAACACGAATACTCAGCCATTTCCGCCGGCAACAGTCGAAACTCCCGACTACGAAGACAAAAATCTTCGCAGGGCTCTGAAGAACTTTATCGCGGTGTTCGGAAAGAAGTACGACGGCGATCCGCGGATTGGTTTTATCACGGCCGGTTTGCTGGGCACATGGGGCGAATGGCATACGTATCCGAAGGAAGAACTGTTCGCGTCGAAAACCGTGCAGGCCGAAGTGATGGATGCCTATGAAGCCGCGTTTAAGATCACGCCAGTCCTGCTGCGATATCCAGCCGGAGAAGACACATGGGGCAAGGCGTCGAATGCCAACCGGCCGTTCGGCTATCACGACGATTCGTTTGCGTGGGCAACGCTCGACACGGGCAAAGAAGACGACGACTGGTTCTACATACCAGCTCTGAAACAGGCAGGTTCAGCAGCGATGGAGAAATGGAAGACGCATCCCATCGGCGGCGAAATTCGACCTGAGGCCTGGGGCAAGGTCTTCGACGAAAAGCCTAACAACAAGAACATTCAGAACTTCCGAAAGTGCGTTGATCAAACTCATGCTTCGTGGCTGATGGACAGCGGTCTGTTCGAAAAGAAGCCTCACAAAGAACGCAAACGGCGAGCCGAAACGGAGGTCCAGCACATGGGCTATGAGTTCCATGTGCCGGCGATCAGCGTTTTGTCTGACAATGGCACTCTGAAGATCCAGCTGGAACTGGAAAACCGCGGCGTGGCTCCGTTCTACTACGACTGGAAACCAGAATACGGACTGATCGTCGATGGGAAGATCGTCAAAACGTCTGCGTCGCAGGGGGCGCTCACAGGGCTGTTGCCCGGGGATCAACCGCGACTATGGAGCGATACCATCGATCTGTCTGACGTTCCGAACGGACACTACCAACTGGCTGTGCGAGTCCCCAATCGTTTGCCAAATGGCTTACCAATCCGCTTCGCAAATACGACGCAGGATCAACACGCCGATGGATGGCTGTCACTGACATTGATTGAAAACTGATTGTACGTGCGGAGCATTTCGCGGAACATACACCCGCTCAGACCGATCAACGACTGTGCGACTCACACATTGGTCACTCAAAAAGGGGACCGATGTGATGAAAGAGTCCTCGGCGATGATGCCTCAGCAGCCGTCTTCAACAAACGTCGGAAGATCGGAATGTCGGGCTAACCGAAGTTGCCGGAAGGAAGCTACTCCGTCACCAGTTCGCTTTCTGCATTGTCGCGGATTCGGCGGAGCTTCATGTCGACCTTCTTGATGATCGTCGGTTTGAATTCAGAAACCGGAGCGGCCGAATCTTTCTCATCAGTGGTGACTGTCACAATCCAGCGAGCCAGGCCGAATGGGACGTCGCTGGAAACCCAGTACTCCGCTTCGTTTGTTGACCGAGTCTTCGATCGCTCCATCACGAATTTGCCTCGCATCCGCCGCGCGGTGATGGACTGGCCCTGAAGCAGGATTTCCGGCGTGTCCGACGTAGCAACGACCTCAGGATTCTGATAGCTGGTGAGCAACGAAATTGTCGGGTAGAACCGAAGTGCCGGTGTTGTGATCGGCTGGACTTCTTCTTCGCCCAGACGTCGAAAGCCCCGCACGATTGGCATCATTTCATTCGGGATGCCATCCGCATCCTGCCAGCCGTCCACGATTTTGCTTTCCGGGACAAGCACCTTGTAAATGCGAGCTCCCACAGGCCCCGGATCAATCCCGGCAGCGCCCGCTTTTCCCGTCAGCGTTTTAATTTCCAGCCAGCGACATGGCTGCAATTTGCCTCCGAACTCAGCTTGTTCCTGGCCGACCGACTTGATGCTCAGTTCACAGGTCCAGGACAAAGGAGACTGGTCATCCGGGCCGGTCGCCTGAGTCAGCGTGCCTTCGTATTCGACGGCTTTGCCATCCTCCGGCAGATGAAAGATCAGCCCCTGCCCAGAGACAGTCCTTTCACCAAAAGTGAATGCCACACAAAGAGTTACGGCGATTGCCAGAGCCTTCACGCGGACCATACATCAGACCTCAACGAAGTTCTCATTGCCGTGAAAAACAGGAATTTTCCCACGTTCAAACCAGCATTCTGGGCTGGAAGTGTCTCAAAGACAACGTTGATGAAGCAAGAGGAATCATATTTGTCCCCGAGATATCGATTCATCCGCGGGCAATTTTAGGGATTAGGGAACACCTGATCCTGACCGGATGACAACAACAGAGCTCACAGCCGCTGGTCGAAACGCGGTCGGATGGATACTTTCCCGGCCAAATGTCGCCAACTCGGCATTCGAGGCGGCTTCTCACCGATCTCCCTCCCATCCTTACTTATCTGCAATATGCAAAGTCCCCACATGACACGCCACGACAATCGCTCGCCCGATCAGCTTCGCCCCATCCGAATTCAGCGAGGCTTTACCAAAACCTCAATCGCCAGCGTTCTGTTTGAAGCCGGTTCCACGATGGTTCTCTGCACCGCCAGCCTGGAAAAGTCGCTTCCTCCGTGGCGAAAATCCAAAATCCCGGGTGCTCCAGCTCTCGGCTGGGTCACGGCCGAATACAACATGTTGCCGGGCAGCACTTCGCCACGCAAACAACGTGACCGAAAGAGCGTGGACGGACGTACCACAGAGATCCAGCGCCTGATTGGTCGCAGCCTACGCGCCGTCGTCGACTTCGAAGCGCTGGGTGAGCACACCATCACGATTGACTGCGACGTCCTTCAGGCGGACGGAGGAACTCGCACCGCCAGCATCACCGGCGGATTTATCGCTCTGGCCGAAGCCATCCGCCAGATTGAATCGCCACGCCCAATTCTGCTCGATTCCGTTGCGGCGATCAGCGTTGGTGTTGTGAATGGCAGCCCGGTTATGGATCTGGATTATGCCGAAGACAGCACGGCCGAAGTCGATATGAATGTGGTGATGACGGGCTCCGGGAAATTTATCGAAGTTCAGGGAACCGCTGAAGGAGCTCCCTTCGATCAGGACACGTTGAACGCCATGCTCGACCTTGCCAGATCAGGGATTCGTCAGCTGACGACTCTTCAACGCTAACCACGGCTGCAACGTCGGAGCGACACAGAAGCCCGGCTTTTAAAAACGCCAGGCTTCTGATTACGACCGGTAAGAAAAGACAACCGCCATCGATTTCGATACAACGCAACAACGCAGGCTCGAGCCGCGCAGTTCCCAACTCACTGCAACGACTCATCAATATGCCAGATCGGATTTCAAAATGCTGACAACCGAACAACGTCGCCGTGACTTCCCGTCCCTGAATGGGATAACCTATCTGAACTCCGCCGCGGAAGGTATCCCGCCATTGGCGGTTGGTGAAGCGCTGCAGCAATACTTCCGGGACAAGCAGAAGGGCATGGACGGACGACTGGACCATGCCGCTCAATGGGAAGCGGCAAAGGCGCGTGTCGCCGAGCTGTATGGTCTGACGGCCGACGAAGTGTCGATCTGCTCGTGTTCCTCCGAGGCCTACAATCTGGCTGCGATGGCACTTCGCCTCAAAGACGGCGATGAAGTCATCGTCAACGATCTGGACTTTCCGGCCGGTGCGACGCCATGGCTGCAGAAAGAAAGTCCAGCCACCGTGAAGATCTGGCGCTCCCGCGACTGGGCTTTGCATGTCGAAGATCTGATTCCGCTGCTTGGACCGAAGACTCGACTGGTGAATGCGTCTCTGGTCAGTTTCTTCAATGGCTACAAAATCTCTCTGCCGGAAGTGGCGAACGCGGTTCGGTCACACAGCCCTGCTCTGCTGTCGGTAGACGTGACTCAGGCGCTCGGCCGCATTCCGCTCGATCTTCGTGAAGCCGATCTGATCATCAGCAGTACTCATAAGTGGATTCTGGCATCGCACGGCGGCGGACTTGTCGGAGTTCCCTCGCGTCGCGCGGCCGAATGGACCGTGCCAGCGGGCGGCTGGTTCAATCTGAACGATGCCTTCGGGCCGTCTCGCTTTACCGAAGCCATCAGCAAGCCGGGTGCGGCCAGCTTCACCGTCGGGATGCCCAACTATCCGGCCATCTATGCGATCCGCGCGGGTCTGGATTACATCTGCGACACAGGTGTTGCGAACATCGCTGCCGCGGCCGATCCGCTGGTACGGTTTTGCCTGGATGAAGTCTCGAAACTTCCCGTCGATTTGATCACCCCCAACCGCAAAGAAAACATTGCCGGCATTGTCGCGTTCCGTCACGCGAAGGCTCAGCAGATCCATCAGCATCTGCTCTCCAAAGGTATTCACGTCATGCATCAAGCCGGTCGCATTCGTATCGCTCTGCACGGGTACAACACGATGCAGGATGTGGAATTGCTGCTCAAAGAATTGCACGCCGCCTGTTGATGGGATAAGTTTTCACAACCCGAAACGTTAGTGAGGGATTGCGTTTTTTGTGTTTTACGCAGCGTGCCAACGAATCCCTCGCTGACGCGTCGGGTTGCGACTAAATCGACAGTCCGCATGCGGCGCAGGGTGGTCGTCGTTTGCTCCGCGAAACAGAATTAAAAAAATTTCAACCCGATCGCACTGCAACAAAAACTGCGAGATAAACGATGAAAAAACGACGCATTGATTTCACCGACATCTATCCTTCCGGCCCGCATTACAGTCGCGGTGTTCGAGCTGGCAACATGCTGTTCCTCTCCGGCTGCACGGCGAACGGTTCGCCCGCCCAGAACGGGACTCCGATGGAACAACTGCGAGTCATCCTCGACCGACTGACTCGCATGGTCAAAGCCGAAGGTGGCCAGCCATCTGACATCTGCAAGCTAACGATGTTCGTGGCCGACCCGCACAAATGGCATCCATTCGAAGGCGAACAGATTGCCATCTATCACGAATTCTTCGGCGAGGATTACCCTGTGAATACACTCGTCGGCGTCACCTTCCCCATGGACAGCATTCATATCGAAATCGACGCCATCGCGGTTCTGGACTGACGGCGGTCCTTTTTCCAGGTCATGACAGCGTACAAGCTTGAAGCGCCAGCGAGTGGGCCTTAAACGCGAGGCTCACTCGCTGGCGCTTCGAGCTTGTAAGTACATAGCATCTCCGCTTCCGACACGATCTTCCTAGCCGGTCAATCGACTCTTCGCACCCGCATCAATCCACAGCCACAACACAGCTCCAAGAACGCTCGTGCAGCAGGCCACACCAAGTGCAGTTGGCCAGCCGTAGTACTTTGCAATCAGGGGCGTGCAGATCGGAGCCAGACTGCCGCCCAGATTGCCGATCGTATTCAGGAATGCACCGGCGATACCTCCTTTGGTAGGTTCCAGAGCCGGCGCTGATGTCCAGAAGATCCCTTCGCACATTCCGAGCGCCGCCAGGGCCAGGGAGAACAACACAATCACATCGTTTGGATTCTTTGCTGAAATCCCCAGCCAGGCGCAGCCCGCGCTCACAAGCATGCCGAACATGGCAATACTGCGATAACTCCTGCGCACTCCGATGCGTCGACTGAGCTGATCTGTCAGTACCCCGCCAAAGGCCATCCCGATCGCCATCGCCATCATCACGATGAATGTCGCGCGTCGACTTTCGTTGTCCGGAAGCTGAAGTTGTTTTCCAAAGTAAAAATCGATCCAGTAAAAGAATAAATACTGGAAGTAACTGTAAGCCGCGTAGCTGCACGCGAGGACCACCAGACCACGATTCTGAAACAAAGACAGCAGATCGCCCAACGTTGCACGAGTTCCTGACGACGGCACTGCGATCAAAGCGACCAGTTCTTTTTCCGCAGCATTGGTTCGAGGATGTCCGATGGCGTCGTCGGTCGCGAACAAAAACCACACGATCGAGAATGCCATCATCGTGCCACCGGAAATCATAAATGCCATTTGCCAGCTGAACTGATCCATCAGCCAGCCAAATCCCGGGGCCGTCACGGCAATTCCAATCAACGCACCGGCAGTGACAAGTCCGTTCGCAGTGGAACGACTCGTCAGCGGCAGCCAGAGCGAAACGCTGCGAGCCGCCCCGGGATGCAGCGGCGCACTGAAGCAACCCGCCAGGCCTCGCACCAGCAGCAGCGGAATAAAGAGCGAAACGATGGGCATCCCGAATTCACCAAGAGCCCCGGTCAGCACCACACAAAATCCCATGCCCAGCCCCATCACTGTCAGCGCACGTCGCGGACCGGCCGCATCAATCAGCCAGCCGCCGGGCAGCATGCAAAGCGTGTAGACCCACAGAAACTCCGAGTACACCTGCCCCATCTGCACTTCGGATAACAATCCCGATCCGATGAAATGCGCCTTGGCGGCGACAGTAATGCCCACCCGATTGAAGTGTCCCAGAAAGGCAAAAACCATCAGCATGGCGACGATAATCCAACGGATGCTGGTTGGCTTCTGGTCATTCTTCAGATCGGACATAAATGAGCAATCACCTGGTTATTGAATTCGATACGCCTCCACAATCTCCACAGGGAGTTGGTACCCGATGCCCGCCCTTTCGGGAAGCGCGAGGAGTCCGCTTTTGCCCGGAAACCCAGCCTTCTGCAGTTCGCAACACTATGGCAATTCGAACACCTCCGCCGGTGCAAATTCGATGAACGCTGTTTCTCCAGCTTGAGCCTTAGACGCGAGCCGCAGATGCTGGAGCTGGGAATGAGTCTTCCCGGGCTGCTGTCACGAGCTTCTGCCATTGCTGAGTTGCCGACTCTGGGAGTGCTGACACTCGCCGGGTTGACACCAGAACCGTGGACCTGCAGTTATCAAGGAATGTCCGAGGTTTCTGATGCATCGATCGAAAAAATCCTTGCCGATCGACCGGATCTGGTCGCCATCTCCGCGCTGACCGCTTCCATCGAAGAAGCGTATCGCCTTTCCTCGCGGCTTCGAGCTCATCAGATTCCTACCGTGATCGGTGGACTGCATGCCAGTGTGTGCCCCGACGAAGCGGAGATGTTTTGTGATTCCGTGATTGTGGGCCGAGGCGAATCAGTCTGGCCTCAGGTCCTGCAGGATGTGCTCAGCGGAACGCTGCAACACCGTTATGTCGTTCCACTGAACACGATGCCCCTTTGGCCGATGCCTCGCTTTGATCTGCTGCCGCATTCACCAGCACGATTCACTCTGCAAACGCAGGCGGGTTGTCCGCTGGCCTGCGGGTTTTGTGGAGCCAGTCGCTTGCTGAGTCGGTTTGCGGAAAAGCCCGTAGAACGAATTCGCGAAGAGCTGACAGCGATTCAGCAGATCATGTCGCGGCCTCTGATCGAACTGGCTGACGACAACACGTTTGCCGGTTCACGCGATGTGAATCCTTTGTTCGACGCGCTGCAGGATGCAAAGGCTCGCTGGTTCACGGAAGCCGACTGGCGGATTGGAGAGCGGCCCGACATTCTGCGGCGGCTGTCGTCATCCGGATGTCAGCAGGTTCTGATGGGAATCGAGTCGCTGGTGTTTCGCTATCCGGGAATGGGCGACAAACAGGCTGAGCTGCATCGAATCATGAAAGCAGTCGATGCCATTCAGAGTGCGGGAGTGGCTGTGAATGGCTGCTTCATCATTGGGGCAGACGGTGAGACTGCTGAGTCGCTGGAATCGTTGACCGAGTTCCTGCTGGACAGTTCCCTGGCTGAGATTCAGGTCACGCTGCAAACTCCGTTTCCAGGGACCAGCCTTTATCGTCAACTGCAGACAGAAGGACGACTGCTGACCGAACGTGGATGGTCAGCTTACACGTTGTTCGACGTCACGTATCAGCCGGACTGCATGACGGTGGAAGATCTGGAAGCCGGCTTTCGCAACGTTCTGCGACGCGTTTTCTCCGCCATCGCCAGTCGGCGTCGCAATCAGATTCGTCGCCAGATCCGCAATGTTGCGCGGAGCAATCTTCGTACGAACTAACCGGGGTCAGCGAATGGCGTTGACATCATCCTCAGTCGGTTCGAACTTCACGCCGCGATACAGCTCAGAGATGGCGACGGAGATGCCGAGCGATTTCAATTCAAAATCCGCCGACAGATCTCTTTGTTCGTGAAACAGCCAGTCGCCGTTCGGCTGGCGCGTGAATCGTTCGACATGGGGACGATCCTGTGTGATCAGAATCAGTTCTTTCAAGGACGCAATCTGGCGATAGTGGTTGGCCTTTTTGCCGCGGTCGTATTTTTCCGTCGAATCGGACAGGACTTCGACGATCACCGTGGGGTTAATAATCGTATCACGCTGATCGTCATCGAACTCCCGTTCGCCACAAACGATGGTGGCATCAGGATACGTGTAGAGGCCCGTCGACTGGACCTGAACACGCAGATCACTGTTGAAGACAGCACATGGCTTGTCTTTGAGCGCGTTGCGTGATTCGCCAACAAAATTTGCTGCGATCAGACTGTGATTCGCTGAGCCACCGCCCATCGCGAAAATCTCACCCTGATAAAATTCGCTCTTGCACGACGCCTGACGCTCGCGAATCAGATATTCCTGCGGCGTGATTCTCTTGAGTGCTGTTGACACGGTTTGATCCTTTCAGAAACACGAGACTGCCTTAAGATAACTCAGCGGCACTAGAAACGCATCAGGTTCTTTGACCGTCCTGTCGCAATTGCCAATGTGCTCTCGCGAAAAGGAAGCTCAGATTCGTTCGCAGGCCCGCCGAGACCGGGCGTCACGCAGTCGACTGGCAATTTCAAACAGGGCGATCTAGAAATCGGCTGTGGCTTGAAAGCAACCGGAGCGACTCAACAACGCTCTCATTTCCATGCAGTGATCCGTTCGAGAGACACATGACCGATCCTTCCGCAGCGATCGCCCCAGAGCCGCTGGCCGAGGAAACTCGGCCCCGGTCTGTCACGCCGGAGACGTTGATCCGGTTTCTGCTGGGGCAGCGGCAGGCCATTCTTGATGTCGCCGCATGTCCGCACGCGCTGATGCTGGGTGCGATTCTGGTTCTGTCAGCCGGATTTGCCAGAGAATACGATGGTGAGGATCTGCTGCATGAACCTTGGCATCTGCTGATTCCTCATGGCGCATCGCTGTTGACGGCGTTCCTGTTGTATATGCTGGTTCGCCTGACGGGAATCGGCAAGACAAAGCAGCTTCCCACGTTCTTCCGCGGCTTCCCGGTGTTTCTCCGACTGTACTGGATGACGGCACCGCTTGCGTGGCTGTATGCCATTCCGTTCGAACGCTGGCTGACTCCAGGCGAAGCGACTCTCTGGAACCTGCGGCTGCTGGGGATCGTTTCTGTCTGGCGAGTTGCCCTGATGATTCGAGTCATCGGTGTGGTCTACGGTGCCGGGCCACTGTGGCGTGTGATCGCTATGGTGCTGCTGTTTGGCGATGCTGTTATGCTGACTGCCATTCAGTTTGTGCCGGTTCCAGTGCTTCACCTGATGGGCGGTGTTCGCATGACCGAAAGCGAACACATTCTGCAGGGGACGACTTTGCTGCTACAGATCGTCGGTTTTCCTTCGTTGTTCATTCTTCTGATCATGACCCTGATTCCCACAGCGAGACCGTGGACGCCGGTGATTGTCTCATGGCGCAGCACGTTACATGCATCGACATGGTTCATCGCAACAACCGCGATCCTGATCTGGCCGTTCGTGCTGCCTGTGACTCAGCCGGAGCAGCAACGGCGACGCATGGCAGAGCGGATGCTTGCAGCCGAGGACTTTCGCGGGGCGATTCAGTTCATGTCGAAGCACGACCGATCCGACTTTCCACCTCACTGGAGTCCGCCGCCCCATGTGGCGCAGGCCAATCCACTTCCGCCCATCAATGATGTGATGGATGTGCTGATTCAGGAATCTCCAGCCGAATGGGTCCGCGAGATTTTTCTGGAGAAGTTTCGAAACGCCACGCAGCGAACTTTGGCATACGATGGCTTCATGAGTGACGTCGAGCTTTCGTCCACTCTTCGAATCCTCGACCGCCTTCCGCCCTCACAATGGCTTTCGGACGATCAGTGGCACGCAGCGGAGGCAGTCGATTTTCTCAAACAGCTCTCGAACAGCCAGCTCTCGAACAACTTGGAGAGGAAGTTGTCTCAGGCTGACCAGGACTCCCTGCAGCGAATTCTGGCGAAACTTCCTCCACCCTTCCGTCGTGAAGAGCCATCCAGCGATCCGTGAGTGGATCTTAACACGACAAAGCGTCATCAATACACCAGACTCGCGTCTTCTGGAAACGACCGATACGATAGTCGTTCCCTGCCTGACTTTGTCTTCCCCTGACCCACCGGAGAGATGCCGTGTTGATTCGATCGATTGTTGTTGCACTCACAGTGATGGCTTTCTATTCGCACAGTCTGACAGCGGACGACTGGAGTGCCGAGCAGATTCCCAAACTGCCTTCCAGCGAAGTCCCGATTCACCTGTTCAACGGCAAAGATCTCGACGGCTGGGAAGGCCACCTCGGAAAATACTTCTCTGTGGAAGATGGAGTGATTGTCGGACGAAACTCCAGCGAAAACGCTCCGAAGTCCAGTACCTATTTGCTCACAAAGAAGGCCTATCGCAATTTTCGACTGATCGTTGAAAGCCGGTTGGTGACAAGCGAAATGCACTCAGGCATTTCGTTCTGGGGCAAAGCTGTTGAAAAAGACGAAGGTCCGTTTACCTATCAGGGACATCTGGTGATGTATCCCTCGGCGTACGGCTACTATGACTTGTTCGGTCGCAACAGCGTATTCAAGGACACACTGGAAGTCGCTCAGAAGGCCGGGAAGCAGCACGACTGGAATCGCATGGAAATCCTCGCTGTCGGGAATCGAATTCGTCATGTCGTCAACGGCCGGCTGGTGGCTGACTGGTCAGATCCGAAGCCCGAAACATGCATCGAAGGCCCGATTGGCCTGCAGCTTCATTCCAACAAGGTCGCTCAGGAAGTGCAGTGGCGAGGATTGGTTCTGACGGAAAATCCAACCGATCAACTGGTCACCGCGGACAGCCGCGATGCAGGTTTGGTTGTCGATGGAGTTCCCGCGGAATCAGGACTGGACGCGGCCGTTTTGAAAAAGATTGACGCGAGAATGCAGGAGTTCGTCGACGCCAAACAAACGTCCGGTGCTGTGACCCTGGTGGCTCGGCGCGGTCGAGTTGTTCACACTGGAGCAGCAGGAAAGGCAGATATTGCGAGCGGTCGAGAAATGTCGACTGACACCGTATTCGCAATTGCATCAATGACCAAGCCGATCACTGCGGCAAGCGTGCTGATTCTTCAGGACGAAGGCAAACTGAAACTGGATGACCCGGTTTCCAAATACATCCCTTTGTTCAAAGACACCAAACTCAAGGGCGGAAAGACTCCGGATCGCGAAATCACCATTCGCGACTGCCTGCGACACACCAACGGACTCGTCAGCGATCAACGCAATGTGGGAACGCTGGCCAATACTGTTGAACTGCTGGCAAAGTCTGAACTCGCCTTTGAGCCTGGTTCGAAGTGGCAGTATGGACCGGGCTTGAGCGTTGCCGGTCGAGTCGTCGAAGTGGTCTCCGGAAAGTCGTTCGATGAGTTCCTGAAGGAGCGTCTCTTCACACCGCTGGAAATGAATCAGACGTCGTTTCATCCGTCTGAGGAGCAGCTCAAACGACTGGCTCTGCTTTATCAGCCAACGGCCGACAAGAAAGACATCGAACGTGGCAGTCATTGGCTGTACGAAGTCACGGCGGAGACGTCTCCGAATCCTTCCGGCGGTTTGTACTCCGTCGCCGGTGATCTGGTTCGTTTCTATCAGATGGTTTTGAACGGCGGCGATCTGAACGGCAAGCGAGTTCTTTCCGCCGATGCCGTTACGGAGATGGCGTCTCTGCAGTCAGGCGAACTGGAAACAGGATTCACACCTGGCAATGGATGGGGACTTGGCTTCTGTCTTGTGCGCGAACCGCAAGATGCCACCGCAAATCTTTCTCCTGGTTCCTTTGGTCACGGCGGTGCGTTTGGAACGCAGGGCTGGATTGATCCAAAGAACGAAATGATCTTTGTGCTGCTGGTTGCTCGTCAAAGTTTCGGCAACGGGGATGGATCGGATCTTCGCGCCGAATTTCAGCGATTGGCGGTGGAGGCAATTCGGAACTGACAAAATACCGAACGGGTTGTGATGCAGAGCTGGCAGGAAAGGGGTCAGGCCCAATAGTGTTCGGTACGCCGGTTGCGTGCTTGTGGATTGTGACGGGAGCCTGGTTGATTGGCGAGTCGCGGAGTTCCGATGAATGGCTCCGGCGGAGTGTTGGTTTTTCAGAGCGCGCAGCAGCGAACGGTCCGGCACGACCAAATGCGCGGGGGCCTACTTTTTGGCAGGTCTTAATTTTTCGATGTGCCGGTCCAGTTCTTCCAGAGACGCCCAGCCGGACATAGACAGGCAGATCATTTCAAACGTCCGCTTCGTCGGCGCGCGGCCTGTGTGAATCAGAATCAGCAGGCACGCGATAATTGCCAGATAAGCACCCATGCACAAGTTAAATGGCATAATCGCAGGAATCACAATCAGGGGACTAACGTCCCCCGCTCGCCTGGAACTCGGCGAGCCGCGAGACGTCAGTCTCCGGATACTGTTTGCGCA
>JBDNHX010000391.1:0-7005 GCA_041688565.1 Planctomycetaceae bacterium | reverse complement strand
TAAAACTGTGCAGATCGCGCCCGGATGGGCCTGACAAAGCAAACGGCTGTGAGTCTAGAGGAAGTCATCAAAGCTGCGGGAAGTCTAGAATTCACGTACCTTATCAACAAGAGCGGACCCGCCGTTCGAGTCAAACTCTTGGCTGATCGGGCACAAACGTGTCGGTCATCAGCAGTTTACCCCATGAATCGTTCCGCGTTGCGGGAATTTGCACAGAGTTACGAATGTTTTGGATCATTTCCGGCAGACGGGTACCGTGTGCAAAATAGACCACATGGTTTTCCAGATGGCAGTTTTGTTTTTTTAATGTTCGCTCGGAAGTCGTTTGGCCGTCCTTAAGGATTTTGCTGTGCTGGCAGCCTGTTGAGGTGCCGGAAGTCGGCTACCACGCACAAAGTTGTTCCACGAAGGCCGCTGATCCGTCTCGCAGCCATCCATCAAGCTGCGCTGGATCCTTCAACTGCTGGCCTCGAAGTGTGGGCACGACAAGAAACGAACAGTTCACATCGGAGAGCGCAGTCATGTCGCCCCACAACTTTTCAAACTGCGACACGGGAAAAACATCTTCCTGTCCGTGGCCCCAGCGTTTCTTGACATCCTTCAATGTAATGTAGGTTGGCACGCGTCGACCCAGATCGCGAATAGCGGCATCGACAACTTTCTGATCGGCCAATGCGGCACGATCAATCGCGAAGATTTTAAGCAGACGATCAATATCAATCCATGTTGTCAGCGTGTTGTACCATGACAGGTGGAACTCATCTTCTTCTCTGGGCATCGCCAGGCCTTCGACCAGCCGAACTTTTCCGTCCACTTTTGCAAGTCCGCCGCCTCGATCTTCCAGTCGACGACTAATCACTTCGAAAGACAGGTCCGCATTGGATTCGATATGCAGGCCCAGACAGGCGGCATCAACGTTCGCGCCCAGCGTGTCAATATTGTGCAGCATCAGGTACTTAAGCTGCGGACGATCTGTCAGCATTGTACGCAGAGTTCCATTGCGCAGCATGTTGGGAATCTCATACCAGTGCCCCACCGGATGCATGCATTGGGACGGCAGGTTGTCGCAGTAGTCGGCTGCTTCGCCACAGGTTCGAGCCCAGTTCATCAGCGCCGAGCGCAGGCTTGTGCGGACTTTTTCCTTTTGCTGATCAAGAACCTGCTGAGCCACTTCTTCCCAGGCAAATTGCAGGTCACGCAGCGTCGGCACCATTCGCAAACCGACCGATGCACCGCGTGAAACATGCAGGACACCACCAGCGTTCATTTTGCTGATAGCGTTGCGCAGCGGCCCGTCTGTCAGATAGCCGGAGGTCACCACATGCAGCGGCGAGATGCCAGACTGTCGGGCGGTGTTGCGAGTCTTTGCAAAATGAATGTCGAGGAACGAACGCCAGCGACCCTGCATCCTGCAGAACGGATTCAGAGCTTTGACAACTCCTGCACCCTGCGTCCAGCGGCTGCCAACGCCTGCGGCCAGAGTGACGACGGCCACTTCTCCGTTCGCGATCGCCTGACGGCCGAGTTCGATGGCAGACGCGGGAACGTTGCGACGAGCTTCCAGCACCTCATCAGCCGATACATCTTCAATTGTCACCGTCGAATGAAGGCGATTCTGTGCCATCCCCAGACGACCGGCTCGCAGGTCTTCCCGCAGTTGCTCGTGAGCCACAGGATCAAAGCCACATTCACGCAGCAGGTCCTCGAGTTTCGCGGACTGCTGAGCCTCCTTTGATGTGGACGGAAGAATTCGCTGAATCAGCCGCGCGGCCAGCGTATCGCCGCCGTCGGAATCGCGGCACGCATTTCCGACTCGTTCCAGTTCGGCACGCACCATCGGCGTCAGCTGCTGCAATCCCTTTCGCAGCCACTCCGGCACCATCAAAGCGTAATAACCTTTGGGAAGGTTGCCATCCGTTCGCAGCTCGGCAAACGTCCCATTGTCATTGATTGCAAAATCATAAACGACAGGATCCATGGCGAAAGGAACGCTGGCTTCCATACTGCGTTTGACGGTGACCATCATTTCCTGCAGCCAGTCCTGAGCTTCTGACCGGACCTTCGGATCGAAAATGAATCCCATTCCGCCGCCCGCCATGCCACCGAGCATCCAGAAGCCCTGAAAGTCCGAACCATACCGCGACCGACATTCCTCAATCAGACGTTCTGTGTAGGCGTTACTGCACCACGGAATAATGGCCTGAAGCGGCTCATGAAAATTGCGATGCGTCGCGGCCCCGACGCTCGGGATATCGCCAGCCTTTAATGAAGCAGTGATCTGCTCCAGAAGACCGATGGCATCCTGGCGAGCCGACCATTCGCTTTCACATCGCAGCAGATATTTTTCAGTCACCATTTCCAGAATCGGGCCGACATTCTGAGCCATCCCGCCATGGACCAGCACCAGGCTGTCCTGCAGACGCTGACGCGTCGCGCGGGTGACTTCTTCAGACGTGAACACATGATGCTGCGGCATGAGTCGGCCGCGGCTGATGCCAAACTCCGGATCGTCCGGACCCGCCGTGCAGCCCTGAATAAGTTTGATGCCAGGCCAGACGCCGCCTGAGTCCTGCCATCCTCCACCGGAGCCGCCAATCCATTCGCCGAGGATCGCGCGTGCGGCCACGATCCGACGATCTGATTCTTCCAGCTGACCAGTGAATGCAGACACCTGGCTGGTTGCACGCATGCACATGGAGATCAGCGAACCCAGCAGGTTTGTGGACACCGCCAGTCGCGAGCCCTTCGGGATGTCGTTCACTCGGCTGGTGATCTCAAGACCCAGACCCGGACCGATCATACGCGAGAAGACATCCGCAATGCGGCCACCGCAGCCTTCCATCCCAGGTGGAATCAGGCCGGCAGCGATGACAGCGCCTTTGATCAGTCCAAGATAGTCGCGGGCAAAGTCGAATACTTCATTGATGTCGTGAATCTCGACCCGCGCATCAAGATCGATGCTGATCAGACGCAGCAACGGTTCGTCAATCACGCGCAGGCTGCAGTCAATTGGTGGCTCCGGTTTCTGATGCCGACCGCGGACCGCCAGATCGATCGATGCGTTGATGACCTTCGCGCCTTCAGGATAATCCATGCCGAGAAAAAAAATGTCGCTCCATCCACTGTGAGAGAAATCCATACGCACGGCCGTGCGTTCACGCAGCACCGGATAACTTTTAGTCACTGAATCGATCTTCAGCAGTTCCGAACGAATCCGCAAAGGCACATCCGCGGGATGCCCGGTGCGAAACATCCACTGGTTGCCGCGGACAGTTCGCACGCTGCGGCGGACCTGATCGGCCAGCGTCTGAAAAGCCAACCGATGATACGCTTCGCCCAAAGCGCTGGACAGCGAAACAGATGGACCGTCGTGGTGCAGTTTTGCAAGAAAGACGTCAATCGCTTCGGGATAGCGGCGGCTGAGCATGTGCTCATAGCCGACATACGGAATGTGGCCGCTTTCACGGCCGGTCAGCCGAACTGGCAAATGAAAGCGATGTATGGCGTACAGGAAGAACAGACTGCGAACTCGATCGTAGAGGTTCTCGCAGCTGCGGCGGTAGTCGTCCAGTTGTTCGCATTCACTCAACAGCTGATCCGACGCCAGTCCCAGGCATTCTGCGTCCAGCGAACGATTGCGGACAGCCGGATCGGAGGATGTGATGATCGAAAGAAGGTTCATGGCGATGCTTTGTGCGGATAGGTTTCAGACAATTCAGTGCTAGTGCTTTGTCAACCGTTAAAGTTTGGGTTGCGTTTTATTTGTACAACGGACTTCCAGTCCGTGATTTCAGCTTTTGCCGACGGACTGGAAGTCCGTCGTACCCGAAAAAAAAGCGTTGACAAAGCACTGGCGTGATACCGCGATAAAAGGCTAAGGCTGGGGTCGGAAGTCTTCAGCGATCAGTCATTGCGGTCGGCCAAGCTCCCGTTTGTCCTGGCTTTCCATCAAGATCACTGTCCGCTGCCTAATTCTCCGTGGCTGCGGAGAAATTTCACGCACACGAATGTGGCCTGAGTTCTCCGGTGCCGCCCTACCCGTTTAATGAGTCGCCAACAGGTTCACCATTTCGGTCAGAATCAGGTCGCGGTCAACACCGCTAAGCGAAAATGCAAGCTGAGCGAGAAGCAGCCCATACTTGTAGCTGATGTTGTAACGCGAACCATCAATCTCCAGCGCCAGATAACGTTCTCGTTGCGCCAACTGATTCAGGGAAGCGCTAAGATCAATGTTCTGGTCTACAGGAGCGGCCTCCAGCGATTTCTGCAGCAGAGTAAAAATCGCGGGAGTCAGCACATGCATGCCGAACAGGCACAGGTAATATCCGGCTCGCTGCCCGGCAACAATCAGCCGCTGTTCGGCCACGGTCGGCGTCGGTTTTTCAATGACCGTGCTGACTTCGTACAGGTTGTCCGACTGAGCCACCGGTGTTCCACCGACCGTGCCGAAGTAAATCACTTCATTTTCCCGAGTCGGCTGGATTGCCGATACGGAGCATTCATGTCGACTGGCCGCATCGATCAGTTGTTGAGCACACAAGCGATCCGTTCGGCTCAGGTAAAGATGATCAGAAACGAGATGCAGAAAAGTTTCATCGCCCACAAACTCGCGAGCCCGCAGGATGGCATCCCCATAACCGCGCGGAGCCGACTGTTCAAAAAACGTCAGGCGTGAGGAATGTGGTCCGGCGGCAGTCAGATACGGTTCCTGCTGACCCGGTCTAATGATAATGGCGATCTCATCAATTCCCGAATCCACAATCTCGTCCAGCGTCAGACGCAGCGCCGTTCGGACATCGCCCTTTCGATCGACTAAAGTCTGCAGGGGCAGGCGAGCGTGATAATCACCGGCCGCTGTAATGACCGCTTTACGGATCCTCATGGATGTCAGTCTCTCTGGAGAAATCAAAATTTGTTGTGGTGCCATGTGCATCGCACGACCCGGGGTGCAACATCGCCACGGCTGAACATTTCAGGCGAAGACGCCTAATCAGCTCACCAAATTCAACCGAATTCAGACTCGCATCAATCCGGCTTGTCCCTGCAATATAGCTCATGGTCAGAATTTCCATACCAGGGATGCCGCGGTTTCATGTTCCCTGGCATTCAGTCGTCGCGGATCTGGACGTCTGAGACGAACTGAAGCGAGCAGACGAAGACACGATTTTTCCGCGGAGGGGAAAAAACACGGGGTTGAAGGCGATGAATTGGTCTGGATGTAAAAGTGGCAACGGTTGTAACATCTGCAGAATCTGCCGGAGTTCCTGAGGAACAAAATTCGGCCGAAGAGAGATTTGTGAAACGGTTGTAAACCTTTTGATAGATTGGGTTTGAGTTTAATTTTTCTGCCGCGGAATGTGGGGGAAAAATTCTCTGGTTCGGCATTTGCTGCCGGAGAGAACTCAAATCAGGACAGAGCAGCGAATGGATTCGTTGCTCGCAGACATCGAACTTCAAGAGACGCACGGGATGAGCATGGACGCTCTGAGATTGCGAAGATTGGCGCTGGCCATTTTTCTGTTCGCCGCATGTCGAACCGAGGCCGCTACCTATCAGACCGTTAATTTTTCCGTCACGGCCGCTCGCCCGGAGGTGGCCGAGCAGGTTGGCAAAGCCGCCGAGGTTTATCGTCGTCAGCTGGCGACGTTCTGGATTGGTAAGCCACTTCCGAACTGGAGTCGCCCGTGCAAAGTAGCTGTCAGTGAGGGGGCTCTTGGTGCCGGGGGCCAGACAACGTTTCAGTTTGTGCGTGGTGAAGTTCTGAACTGGCGGATGGAAGTTCAGGGAAGTCTCGAACGCATTCTGGATTCCGTTTTGCCGCACGAAATCAATCACACAATCTTTGCCTGTCATTTTCGTCGGCCTCTTCCACGCTGGGCTGATGAAGGCGCTGCAACTCTGTTCGAACATCGCTCCGAACAGTTGAAACAGCTGGCATTACTGAAGGAAGTCATTCGGAACAAAAATGAAATGATCTCTCTGCAGGACCTGCTGTCGATGAAAGAATATCCCAAAGGCCAGCGTCCGATGCTGACGCTGTACGCTCAGGGATATGCTTTGGCCGACTTTCTTGTGCAGCAGAAAGGACGCCACGCTTATCTGAAATTTATTTCTGACGGCGAACGCGGTGGCTGGGATCAGGCCATTCGCAACAACTTTGATCATGATGGAATTGCCTCTCTGGAAAAGAACTGGCGAGGCTGGGTTCTTGCTGGCATGCCAAAGCTGACACTGCCTCGGGAGCAGATGTTGGCTTCGACGGAAGGCAATGTGGATTCCGGAAATCTGGCGACGGCCCGGCCTGAGATGCCCGTCGAAGTCCAGCCCGCTCCATCAAAACCGAAACGTCGCTCGCAGGCCGCCGTCGTTCGGTCTCAGAGCCCTGACGCCGTCAAGGCGATTCCGCCTGGCGATCTAAAACCGCTTCTGCCTTCAGGGCCCGCTGTGGATGCAGTGACTGCAGGCGACTCAGAGAGTCGTCGTGTCGCCGCCGTTCGCGGTTCGGTCGCAAATACAGAAAACAAAACGCCGCGGCGAGCCTCCATTGTGGCACCGCTGCCGCGATCTCTGGCCCAAAAATTTCAGCCAACGCCGGGCAACGATCTCGCCGCTGAAGGCAGCCAGACATCGGACAGTTTTTTTGAAGACGTGCCGACACGGCCCGGCATTGAGGCTGAAGGAAAACAGCGATCCGCCAACGAGTTTGATTTCGATGATCTTGAGCCAACGGCACTTACGACTCCGGGCGTTGGCCAAGGCAACGAGGGTCCATCGGCCGGCCATGAAGAGTCATTCCAGTTTAGCGGCGTAGACCTTCCCCGGGAGCGAAAAGTGAGCTCCGGCAGCACACCAAAGTGGGCCGGATTTCCAGGGCAGAAGAAGTCGTTCTGACTTCGTGCACAGGAGGTGTCTCTGATCACATTTCTGTGATCACCATCACCTCAGCGAATGGAGTTCTCCTCCCGACGTCATTCGCGCTGCTGCTTTCGCCTGCGTTCCCAACGG
>JBDNHX010000050.1:0-17398 GCA_041688565.1 Planctomycetaceae bacterium | reverse complement strand
TAGATCGAAGATGCACGGCAACAATTCAGGCGTGATTCCTACACCTGTGTCCCGGACTCGCAAGAGACATTCGTCTCCCACTTGTTCTGCACTTAACAAAATCTTGCCATTCACATCTGTGTATTTCGCCGCATTGGTTAGCAAGTTGACGATCACTTGCTCGAGTCTCGCTGCGTCGGCATGCAGCCAGATTGGTTCCGGCGGAATTGTAACTGTCATGTCATGCTTGCGTTGGTCTATTTGAGGGCGAACGGTCTCAATCGCTGAGTTCATGATATCGCCAACTGCGACCGAGGTTTTTCGGAGTTGAACCATTCCCGTTGTGATACGAGAGACCTCGAGAAGATCGTCCACGAGATGCTTCAGTTGACTCGTTTGTCGTTCGATGATTCCGCGAGCTTCCTTCTGAGACTCGTTTTCGTTGCCGTGCTGCATCCCCAGCAATTGAACCGCATTGGAGATGGGAGCAAGCGGACTGCGGAGCTCGTGCGAGAGCATGGCCAAGAACTCATCCTTTCTACGGTGCAAATCGGACAGTTCTGCCGCCTGAAGCTGCATTTGATTTGCGAGCCGACTGCGTTCCGTCACATCGCGTGCAGCGGCGAAAACACCTTGCAGTTTTCTGTCGCGATCGTAAAGGGTGGTGGCGTTATAGGAAACCACGGTTTCTTGCCCGCTCCTGGCTCGAGCTGTCAGTTCATAGTCCTGCACTTTGCCTTCCAAAAGCACCAGTTTGATTGCCGCTTGCGCACGATCGGGGTCCGTAAAATAGTCTTTGAAGGGCGCCCCGATCAGTTCGTCTCGCGTGCAACCAGTGAGTTGCTCCATCTGCTTGTTCACATCGCTAATGATTCCGCGAGGGTCTGTTGTCATCAATGCATCAATGTTGGATTCGATCAGCGAGCGAGTGTAAAACTGTTGGTCTCGAACGCGTTGATCGAGCAACATGCGTTCCGCTTCGCCTTGCTTTCGGACCGTATTGTCGGTGCCAATGAGCAAATAGCCGATGATGCTCTCCTGCGCATCGCGAAGTGCCGTCACCGAAACAATTGCAGGGAAACGTGTGCCATCCTTTCTGATGTACGTCAATTCGTAGATGTCTTCGATGCCACGTGAGGCTTTGAAAACGAGCGCCTCGAAACCCGGTGTGATGGGCGTCGCGAGTTCAGAGCTTAATGCTTTAGCGCGTGCAATAACTTCCTGAGGATCCGAAATGTCGGCTGGCGTAATCTTATTCATAACTTCAGAAGCCTCGTAGCCGAGCATGCGCTCGGCCCCGACATTGAAGATCTGGATCACTCCTTTTTCGTCGGTAGCAATGCTGGAGAAGTTCGCGCTATTGAAGATTGCGTTTTGCAGAGCGCCCGCGTTGACCAGATCTTCTTCAGCTTTTCTTCTGGCTGTGACATCTTCCATGGCCAGGACGAGTAGTTCTCCGTGGTGACCCGCCTGGAGCTTGCGTGCGTTGAGCAGCATGACCCTCCGGCCGATCGTTGGAAAGGTATGTTCGAACTCGAAATCGTCGAACACTGAGCTCTTGGGGACGATGTCTTCCAGCAGTGTTCGAAGATCAGGAATGTCCCATTGACCATTGCCAAGTTCGTAGATGAGGCGTCCCTCAGTCTCTGCCAATGAGACCTGAAAAAGTCTGATAGAACGCACGGTTTGCCCAACGCACGCGAAGAGTCGCGTCAAGAATAAGCAAAGGCTCGCGGACGGTATCGACTATGTTTTGAGCATAGTTCTCAACATCTTCGACCAGAGGCAGAGGAGCTGATGATGGCATTGTTTTGTAGGCCCAGAACTCGATATCCAACGGCGCACAGCTTCTAACCAGCTCCCCGACGTCGTTAATCCAAAAACGTCTCCGGCATAAAAAAACCGACGAAGCGATCACCCGTTTTTCGGGTTCGCTGCATCGGCTTACTTCTCTACCAGTTGCTCATCAAACGCTGAGCCACTTTTAGCTGAGTCATCCGGAGTTGCCGTATCGCAAGGAATCGGTCCTTTGCTGCACGTCGGGCGGACAGTAGCAGATGAGCGGCAGACATGTCGGGGAATAGTTTGCATTTAGACGCAATAGATGAAAATGGAGGCGACGGGTTCATCCGCACGTCTTTTCAGATCGGTAATTTGCGCAGCAGCAACCACATTTTCACCGTCTGAGTCAACGCGATGTCGCCAAGATAGTGTCAGCCCCAGCAGTTGCCAGTAAAGCGGTGGAATCGGAATGAAGCCGAGATTGTCTCCCAAAACGGTGAACGGAATCGCGATGCCGATGGCCATGATGATTGCGGACATCACAAGCAGCGGCCATGATGGCCAGCTTTGGAGGAACGGGATCCTGTTCGTGCGGATGATGTGAATGATCACCGTCTGAGTCAGCAGGCTCTCGACAAACCAGCCGGTCTGAAACAATCGAGTGCTGTGCGCCGCCGCTTCGGGAGTGCTCGTGTTCCAGCAGTTGAAGACGTACAGCATGATGAAAAAGGTTGTGAAGTCGAAGAGTGAAGAACATGGTCCGACGAACACAACGAACCGAGTCAACTGCTTCTGATTCCGCCGACGCCTCCGGCTTGCCGTTAAACGATTAAATCAACACCGGCGGCTAGTGGTCTGTCACGCGTTAAATTTAGGGTTGAGCATTGCTTATACGACGGACTTCCAGTCCGTCGGCGGTAACCTTTGTCGACGGACTGGAAGTCCGTCGTTCCCTAAACTTTAGCTGTGACAGACCACTAGCGTCCAATGACACATGGTTCAAGAAAGTTCTGAAATGGATATTTTTTAGCACGGTTATTACGCATGTGAATTGACTCTCTTTAGGCGAGCGGCAGATTAGGAACTACCAAGCCGAACAACCCGACGCTAGCGCGTGGCGGCTGATTTTATTAGCGGCACGGCGCTAGCCCCCGGTTTTCGACAGTAACCAGAAATCTGCCGCTCGCCCAAACCGACCCAATCGCCGATTTGAACGTGAAACACACCCAAAAAAAACTAAGTCCAATCAGCTCAAAAAGAGGACCAGAAATTCAAAATCCGCTGATTGAATAATTTCAAAACGACTCCACTGGCCTGACGCAGTTGACTCACAAAAATCTAAACCAGGTACCATTGAGTGAACGCCGGCGGCATCATGTGGGTGAAGACCTTTTTGCTAATCTTTTTTCAAGACGGCGACCGATCGACTGGGACTTGCAAACAACTCGGTGCCGCATTCTGTGCGGCACAACTTTGCGACGCATCTGCTTGAGGACGGCTCGGACATTAGGACCGTTCAGGAACTGCTGGGGCATGTCGACGTGAAGGCGACGATGATTTATACGCATGTGTTGAATAAACCGGGACTGTCGGTGCGGAGTCCAGCGGATGGAAATTTAACGCCGCGGTGCGGCGGGTTTTCAGTTTTCAGTTTTCAGGGAATCGCAGTATTTCATGCGATTTCGGCTCAAAGGGCCATTCGATTGCCTAGCCCGGGCGATCTGCCCGGGACCAGCTTCACCGCAGGTTATTTCGCACAAACCTCCAGAAGATCCATCCAGCGCTGCACCTGCAAAGCGTCTGTGTAAGTTGCGCCCATGGGGACCGGCTGCAGGCCGCGGACCACTCGGCAGAAACAACGCAGCTCTTCGGCCAGCATCCCGGTCGCACCCTGGACGCCCGTGCGAATTTCCAGCGCCAGCGGCCATTGAGCCTGGTTGTCCCATAACTCGATCGGTCGCGGATTGGAATTCACCCGGGCGGCCCATCCAGAACCGAAGACTTCCATCCGATCGAATCCGCGCGGCGCCATACCGGCGGGAGTCAAATAAGAAGCCGCAAATGAGGCCACCGGGCCATCTGTCCAACACAACTGAGACAACGCCAGATCAATATCTCCACCGGCCGTGCGATGATAGCACGTTCTGAAATGCGAAGGCTCCGCACGATTCAGCAAAACCTGCGTGGCGTAAAGATCATGAATCATCACCGCGTGAAGTGGATTCTCCCCAGGAAACTGCGCCACGATTGATGCTGGCCGGTGTCGCACACAATCGATGTAGCTGAGCGGGCCGCGCCGGAGCAGCTCTTCCTGAAGCTGCTGGAACTCACTGTTGAACAGCAAAATATGTCCCATCATCAGATTGCTGGAATCCGAATGAACAAAGGGGGCCAGACTTTCGGCTTCGACCAAACTTTCCGAAACCGGCTTTTCCAGCAGAACTTTTTTGCCAGCGTTTAGAAGCGTTCGAGTCACCTGCACATGCGACGCTGTGGTACACGCCACAATCCACGCTTCGGCATCCGCTTCTTCAATTGCCTGCTCCAGATTCGTCCAGCCGGGGACGCCCGGAATTTCCTGCATCACGGCATCGAGACTACTCTGTCGGCGCGCCACCAACGCCACAAGCTGGCTCTCGGCCAGCCCTTGAAGCGTCAACGCGTGCAGGCGTCCAAAACGCCCCAGCCCGATGACTCCCACTTTCACTGGACCAGACTTCATCAAACCAGCACCGTGCGTTTCCATGTTGAACTTTCGTCCTGCGATGCCGTGGGAAAGTCCCGCGAAGAATCTGTTGGTCCAACTAAATTCAGTCGACGGCAAGCATGCGATTGGTGGCCCGCACCTTCATGACTTTGGAGTAATGATTGACACTGAGTCCATCACCGATCTTCGTCGGGACATTCAATAGCAGTTCCGTGCATCCGAGCGTGTTGTGAGCCATAAAAGCGAGCCGCAATGCTGAGATCCGATGCGTCCCATCAAACGCTTCCAGATCAGGCACGAGCACTGGGCCGGTGTCGACCTGATAAAACATTTCCCGCTCGCTGGCATTGACCACTTTGACCGGGTATTCAATCCACACATGCGCTCCGTCTGCTGCGATGAATTCTGTCTGCGAAACAAGCGGCCGGCTTCCAATGACAGCCTTTACAATTTCTTCGGTAGTTGTCAGCAGTCGACCGGGAATCTCGCGGCGAGCGATTCGCAGTTCGGTAAATGCTTCAGCGCACCGGCCCGCCTGCCGTTCCGGTTGAGGCCCCAGCGACGGTGGATTGAGCATCACGCCTCGGTTGTTGCGATCCCAGCTCTTGATGACCAGATATTCATCGAGCGATGCGACAAAACACATGTCAGCGGGCGGCTCATGCCAGATATTCTCTGTCACATGAACCTGTTCGGCCTTGCAGGAGGCTCCGTGAGCATACTCAACAGTAACGGACTCGGCGCCAGTTCCGCGAGTGACACGGCAGACGCATTCCAATGGAAAACGCGCATTATTCAGAGTGAACGGCGGCGGTTGACTGACCGTCCGCGGCTGCGTGATCTTCAGGTCCATTCGAAAGGACAGGAACGAGCGAAAAAAATCCGTGACCATGACCCGAGCAGAGTCTTCACCAGCCATCTGAGCCTCATTCATGATCTGCAACCAACGTTTCTGTCAGATATGTTCGCAATCTCCGCGATGCTGCTTCAGCATGCCGTTGGCGGACTGTAACACGTTCCCCGCAACGGCTCCACCAGCGGTTTTTTTTGTCACGCGGATGGCAAACGGGCCGTTGATTTAATCGTTTAACGGCAAGCCGAAGGCGTCAGTGCAACGGGAACCGTCGCCTACGGCTTGCCGTTAAACGAAAATTTTTAACCACGATCACTAAATCAACAGCGTGCAGGCATGAGGAACGAGAAAAGTCAGAAGCTGCTTCTTAGTCGCATCGCATCGCATCCACGCCATCGCCGGTGACGGATTGTTCAGGATTGATCAATAAAAAATAAGCATCGCTGCTTAACAATCAGACCGAGCCCTCACAAATTTGTGACATTCAACATTTTGACACTGGCGAACGTTGATCTCAGGAAGCCGAACCACCATAAAGCACTTCCACAAACCGGCTGGGCATTTTGCAGTTGGCCCACCAACAAGCATGTTGCCCTTCCGAACAGCCTGCAGCAAAAAACCATGCTGCGGCAAAGACAACCCTGCACAACCGCATCAGGAGAACAGACGTTGAGCGACGATTGGAACTCTCGAGAGGTGATTTCCGTCCAGGGCCTGATTCAGCCCGAGCAAATGGGCGTGACTTATCCCCATGAGCATCTGTTTCTCGATGCGATGGATCATTACAGCAGTTATGGCTATCAGCTCGTCATCGACGATGAAGACGTGATGGCCCAGGAAATTCTGGAGTTCACGACTCGAGGTGGCCGAACGATCTGCGACGTCACGCTGGATGAAATCGGACGCGATCCCCAACGGCTACTGCGGTTTTCCCAACAAACCGGCATCAACGTGGTGATGGGCTGCGGCTGGTATCGCGACTTTGGATATCCACCGATTGTTGCGGAAAAATCCAGCCGTGAACTGGCCGATATTCTCATTAAAGAAATCGAAGTCGGTGTCGGCGACACGGGAATTCGGGCCGGCTTCATCGGCGAAATTGGCACGGGCCGTCATTTTATTAAGCCGGCAGAAGAGCGTGTCTTTCGAGCCTCCGCGCTGGCTCAGGCACGCACCGGGGTTGTGATTTCGACGCATACAACACGCTGGGGCACGCTGGCTCTGGAGCAGATTGCGTTGCTTGAAGAGTTCGGGGCCGACCTGTCGCGAGTCATCATCGGACACCTCGGCGATCGAATCGGAGTGAAGAATCTGCTGCCGATTGCTGCAAAAGGTGTTTACATGGAAGTCGATAACATCGGCTACCTTGATTATCAGCCGGAGTACGTTCGCGCGGACAACGTGGCGGCCCTGGTCAGCGAAGGCTTTGTTGATCGCGTGCTGCTGTCGGAAGACATCTGCATGCTGAACCATTTAAAGTACACCGGCGGTAAGGGCTACGGCTATCTGCTGGAGACTTTCGTCCCACTGTTGAAGGAACGCGGTGTGACGACCGAACAAATTCATCAGATGATGGTGGTGAATCCCGCCAATGCCTTTTCCAGAAAGCGGCGCGAACCACAGGCCAACTGAGCCCCATGCTGCGTCACTGTGATGACTGTCCTCTGACGTTTATAAAACGGCACGGTTGATAGGAACGGTCATGCCAGGGACCGGTTAGTTTTTTTTACTCCGACATTTTGGAATTGAACTGCAATCCGCATGATGTCTCAATTTGGAATTGATCCGATCATTAACGGCGTGGGTTATGCCACGCGAGTCAGCGGCAGTTGTCCGCATTCGGATGTGATTGCGGCGATGAGTTCCGCGAGTGCTCAGTATTTTGAAATCGACGATCTTCTAAACGCGGCCAGTGAACTGATTGCAGACTCCACGGGAACTGAAGCCGGGATTGTGACATGCGGAGCTGGTGCCGCATTGACTCTTGCGACCGCCGCGTGCCTGGCCGGTAATCATCCGGAGATCATGGATCAGCTTCCCGATGTCTCTGGTTGTGTTCGCGACGAGGTCATCTTTCCAATTCCCGGACCGTTCGACTACGACCACGCGCTGCGGCTCGCCGGCGCAAAGCTCAGGCTGATTGACTATCACGCTGCGGACGCACTGCAGCAGATTGAGAATGCGATCAGTTCGCGGACTGCGGCGATTGGGTTTGTCTGGCTGAGAATCGACGAAAAGCCGCACCTGCCTGCGCTTGTTGAACTGGCTCATCGGCATGGACTTCCCGTGATTGTGGATGCCGCCTGTGCGCTGCCGCCCGTGGAGAATCTAACGGCTTTCAGTAAAGCCGGAGCAGATCTCATCGCTTACAGTGGCGGAAAACATCTCGGCGGGCCTCAAGCGTCCGGAATTCTTTGTGGACGCGCGGAACTGATTCGCAGCGCGTGGGTCCAGATGGTCGACATGGATGTTCGCGAAGGCACGTGGTCACTGCAGCACTGGATCTCCAACGGCTGGCTTTCGCGACCGCCCAGACACGGCATCGGTCGTTCCATGAAAGTCAGTAAGGAGTCCATCGTTGGCGTGATGGCCTCTCTGAAACGTTATGGCACGCGAGACCACGCGGCAGAATATGCGGGCTGGCAAGCGATGATCGATTTGATCCACAACGGCATCCGCGAACTTCCCGGACTGAACATCACAAAGCTGGCGGTCGGAATGAACGGCCAGCGTTATCCGAATCTGAAGATTGAATCGGGCACCGAACCAAACGGGCTTCTTGTTCGCGATCTTATACTGGCCCTGCGAAACCGCAAACGGAAAATCATTCTGGCCGAGGATGAACAAAATCCCGATCGTGCTTTTCTGTTCTCCCAATGCCTGCGGCCGGGGGATGAGACGGAAATTATTTCCGGAATTGAGCAGGCCGTGATTTTTCACAGGGAACGAATCCACTCATGAGCGCCAGCAGTTCACTCATTCGTAACGGGCAGGTTTATGACGGCACTGGCAGTGCGGCACAGCGAGTCGACGTGCGGGTCGCGAACGGCCTGATTCAGGAAATCGGTCCGAACCTGGTTCCCAAGGGTGAAGACATTGTCGAAGCAGACGGGTTGCTGGTTGCACCCGGATTGATCGATCTGCATGTGCATGTCTTCAGCGGCATCGGGCTGTATTCCATTGATCCGTTTGAAGCCGGTCTTCGAACGGGTGTCACCACGATGCTCGACACAGGCACAGCCGGTTCGCTCACGTATCCGAACATGGCCCGCTTTATCATGCCAGCCGCCGCGGAAGACGTTTTTGCATTGCTGAATATTTCGATGATCGGGGCCATTCAGGGACATCCAAAATTCCCACCCTTCATGGGAGATCTGAACGATGGGCGTCACGCGCATGTGCCATCGGCGGTCGAATGTGTGAACCGGTTTCCGGAACGGCTGATCGGGATGAAAGTTCGCCTGTCTTCCGGCCTTGCGAACTTTGATGAGAAGAATGAATGGGCCGGCTTCCACGGTGTCTTTGATGCATCCGAACAAACAAATCGCCCGTGCATGATTCATCATGCGGCGTCGCGAATTCCTGTTGAAAAAGTACTTCAGGCACTTCGTCCGGGGGACATGTACACGCATCTTTACCATCCGCATCCGGATCATGGATTCGATCTGCACGGAGCGCCGCTTGATTCCATGTGGGATGCTCGTTCGCGCGGAGTTCTCTTCGACGTTGGGCACGGTGTCGGGGCGTTTGTGTGGCGAGTCGCCGAGCCGGCCTGTCAGAAATTTGGCTTCTGGCCGGATACAATCAGCACCGACATCCATCATTTTAATCTGCGTGGACCGGTGTTTGATTTGCCGACGACCATGAGCAAATTCCTCTTCCTGGGGATGCCGCTTGAATCTGTCATTCGCGCAACGACTTCGGTACCAGCCGCTGCGATGCGATTGCACGATCGTCTGGGAATTCTGAAAGCGGGACACCAAGCGGACATTGTGCTGCTTAAGCATGAGCGAGGAAGTTTTCGGCTCGAAGATGTGGATGCTGAAGTTCGGATTTCACCCGAGCGGCTTGTTCCTGTTTCTGTTTGTAAACGTGGCCAGTGGTCGGCCTGCGGAGTCCCTCTATGACGCGACCTTCATCCATTCGAATCGTCGTCGCCGGTCTGCTGACTCTGATGGCCTGCCTGCTTTATCTGGACCGTTACGCGGTTGGAATCGCCTCAGAATCCATGCGCGTCGATCTGAATATGACGCAGACACAAATGAGCTGGTTCCTGAGCGCATTCTTCTGGTCTTATGCGTTGTGTCAGGTTCCGGCTGGCTGGCTCAGTGATCGCTTTGGGCCGCGAATCATGCTGACCGCGTACATTCTTGGATGGTCGCTATTTACCGGACTGCTGGGAGTTACAACGCAGGTTGGAACGGTTCTGCTGCTGCGGTTTCTCTGCGGAGTCACTCAGGCGGGCGCGTATCCCGTTTGTTCCGGGATGATTCGCAAATGGTTCCCGGTGGAACGCCGCGGAACTGCCAGTTCCATTGTTGCCATGGGTGGTCGATCGGGAGCTGTGTTGGCGCCGATTCTGACGGCCGCGCTGATGACTGCTTTTGCGGCGTTCGCTCTGACCTATTCGACGGAATCCCAGACTGACGAATGGACCAGGACTTTGGTCAAAGCGTTTGCCGGCGGCTGGCGTCCGGTACTGGTGATTTATGGGCTGATCGGAATTCTGGTCGCCTTTGCCTTCGCCGCACTTGCTCGTAATACACCCGAGAAGCATCCTTTGTGCAATGAGGCCGAACGTAATCTTATCCGTGGAGAAACTTCCGGGCACACATTCGACAAGGCCGCGATTGTTGCCAACGAGACCGGCGACTCTGGCGATCTCTACTCAGCGGACAATAGTCCCGCAGTGTTTCCGAAGGCCCAGGCTAAGGACGCAACGACTGCCGACGCCGGGTCTGGCGACCAGCGATTTCCTCTGATCCCGGTTTTGACGAGTCTCAGTCTTTGGGGCAACTCACTGACACAGTTCTTCACAAACATTGGCTGGCTGTTCGTCGTCACCTGGCTGCCTCGGTATCTGGGTCAGGTTCATCAGGTCCCTTTGAAAGAGCAGGCTCTGATGACCGCAATTCCGACGATCGCCGGGATCGTAGGGATGCTGGGTGGCGGCTATTGGACCGACGTGGCAGCACGCCGCTTTGGGCTCAAATGGGGACGGCGACTGCCAATCATGGCGACTCGTTTTCTGGCCGCGGCCGGCTACGGCATGTGTCTGATGCTCGGTCTGATGTTCCTGCCCAACGCTGATTCGCGCTGGCTGCCATGGATGATCGTCGCGGGGCTAAGCATTGCCACCTTCAGCTGTGATCTTGGTGTTCCGGCGATGTGGGCTTATTCGCAGGACGTTGGTGGTAAGTACACCGCGTCTGTCATGGGCTGGGCGAACATGCACGGAAATTTCGGAGCCGCCTTAGCACCGCTGCTGTACAACGCGATTCTTGGAGAAACACCGAGCCTTGGAGAATGGAATCGTCTGTTCGCCTTTTGCACCGGCGTCTTCGTCCTCTCCGGTTTTACGGCTCTTGTTATCGACGGCACGAAACCAATCGCCAACAAACCTCAGGCAGCCTGAGTTGAGATCAGGACAAATCCAACATCCCGAAAGCCCTGGTGACTTCCGCGGCGGTCGGTCTTCATCCAGATTGGCTTGTATGAAGCGCTCAGAAAGTCACATGAAAGTCAGGCTCCCATTCCCTGCCACAGTGTGAATTTCCGTAGAGTTCGAAATCCGCTGGAAATTTAATGAAACACTGTTGCATACCCCCAGGGAGAAGCTGAAAATGCCCCAAGAAATCCGCTTGCATTGGCCTGGGGTATGAGATGTCGTCGGAAAGTTCCAAAAAAGGCAGTTCGTTTCTGCGGCGTCACAAATATATCCTGCTTCTGATTGCTGTGCATGTCCCGTTTCTTGTGCCTTATTTTCAGGGACTCTGGAACCTTCGCCACTACCAGTTTTTTCCCTTCGCACTGATCGCCTTCGCGGGTCTGTTTCATTCACGCCGCGACAAAAGCGAGGAACGCTGGACGAAAATCTCATGGGCTCTTGTGGGACTTGACGGTCTGTGTCTTGCGGTGCAGGCTGTTCAATTTTCTCCGTGGCTTGCGTTCGTGGGACTCGTCTCCAGCCTGACCGGATGGGTTTTGGCCAATCGAGATCAGGGTTACGCGCGTTCTCTGTTGTATCTCAGCATTTTGCCCTTGCTGGTGATTCGTCTACCTTTGGGATACGACGAAAAGGTGATTCACTGGCTTCAAAGAGTCACCACGTCCGTTGCCAGCAATCTTCTGCATCGGCTGGACATGCTCCATTTTCGCGAAGGGAATATTCTGCAATTTCCAGGCAAGACTTTCCTTGTGGAAGAAGCCTGCAGCGGTGTGCAGTCGGTCTTTACCATTCTGTTTGTCGCCGCTCTTGTGATCTGCCTGAAACGCCGTTCGTTGATTCACGGTGTTTTGCTTTTGTCGGCGGGATTATTCTTTTCCGGGGGCATGAATGTCCTGCGAGTCATCACGATCGCCGTGGCCTGGGAAAAGTATGCCACAGACTTGTCCAGCGGAATCGCGCATGACGTGCTCGGCTATTTATGTCTGGCGATAGCCTCCGTACTTTTGATGAGCGCCGATGAGTTCTGGCGATTCCTCCTGGGACCTGTTCCATTGTTGCCGCAATCCGGGCCTGTCGCCAGTCCACCGAATCGGCTCATTCGCCTCTGGAACGAGCTGATTGCCATCGTTCCGGCCGGGTCCGCTCGCGCTGCTCGGACTTCTACAGCTCGCGTGCAGGATGCAGATGAAGTTGAGGCGTCGCTTTTTGAGCTGCTCATTCATCCGGCGAAGTGCTTTCGCCAACTGCTGGAGCTGTTGGAATCGTGGTTTTTCTCCAGATCGTACGGGCGTTTGATGGGCGGAACTGCCTTTCTGGCCGTAACAACCGGCAGTTTTCTACTGATCTGGTGGCTGCGCCATTCGGCCGATACTTCGGTCGTGCTGGCCTACGAAGCAGCCTTCAACCAAGCCGTCAAAGTCGGCGATACTGGCAGGCAGGAGCTCTTTCTGAAGTCGCTGAGCAGTCTGCGCAGATCTGAGCCGCAGTATCAGTTTCGCGTCGCTCAGTTCATGCTTCAGAATGGCCGCTTCGGTGAAGGACTTTCGTTGATGCTTCAACTGGCGCCGGACTCCGGGCCCGACTACGCCGACGCACGCATCTGGCTGGTTCGGCAGGCGATGTCATCCAAAGCTATCAAGCCCATGACGATGGACGAAATTGAAAAGCAGCTTCACGTGGTACTTGCTCAGAACCCACACCACAGCGAATGCCATCAGTTGATGGCATTGGTCTACACAAAGCGAAAAGAATGGAAGCTCGCCGAGCAGCATTTGATTTCCGCAGCTTCTGCAAATCCCGCATTGAATCTGGACCTTGCCCGGCTGAAGAAGGGGCTGAATCGCAGCGAAGAGGATATTCACGCTGCCGCGGAGAAGGCCGTTGGAACGTTGACGAAAACATTGGAAGCAGATCGTGGCAACTGCGCCGTGCGCATCTCGCTGGCAGAGGCAATGATGCTCGCCGGAAACGAAATGGCCGCGCGCGAGTTGCTGGTGTCCGGGTTGGAACAGGAGGCTTCGGATGAGTCCCTGAAGAATGCGGTCAGCTCCTTTGACATGACACTCGTGGATCGTCGATTGATGGAATCGCCGCTCAACCGTGACGCCTGCGTTCCCGTTGTTTTGCAGGCCATCCAGCGGGCGCCTTCAAACGTGAGCGCTGTGCAGGGACTGTTGCGGCTCCAGACCATGGGAGCAACAATTTCTCCAGAAGACCTGAAGTCCGCACGCGAATATTGGCAGACTGTCATCGACGGAAAGCCGGACGATCTGCAGGCGCGCGTTGTCGCCAGTCAGGTCTTTCTCGCCAGTAATGATCAAGCCGCTGCCGCGGAGACTCTGCGACCGGCGGCCGATCAGCGTCCGGAACTTCGAGGTGCTCTCGCATTGCTGCTTCTGAAATGCGAAAAGAGCGATGAAGGCACTGCGATCCTGGAGACGTTGATTCAGGAAGGAACGGCCAAACTGGCGGAGTCGCCGACTGACCTGAAATCGTTGGCTCAGACTGCAGAGGCAGAATTGGCTCTGGGTAGAGTCGAAGAAGCGAGGGGCCGATTGATGGTCACCGCTTCTGACGAAAACACGAGCCGAATTCCGACGGATCCAGGGATTGCTGCGCTTTATGGCAGAGCGTGTCTCGCCTGCTTTGACAAATTCACCGGCTATAAAGCAAACCCTGCTGACCCGGTGAGCCTGAACCAACTCACGGGGACTCTTCCTGAAAATGTCAGCAACGCTGATTTATTGGCCCTGTTGACGGATGCGGCGGAGTGTGCAACTACAGTGAATTCAGCCATCGATCGGCTTTCAAAACTCAGTCTGTCCTCGCATCCCGCTGCCGCCGACGCCGAACAAGTTCTGCGACAGGTCAGGCTTGAAGGAACGTACGGAGCACAGGTTCTCAATCTTTTGGGAATGCACGCATTGCTGGTCAAACACTATGATAAAGCCCGCCACTACCTGGAGCAGGCTAATGCCCAGACTCGCGGACGAGATCCGATGATTCTGAACAACCTTGCAGTCGCATCGATTCGCGGCTCAGTGGATCCAAAGGAGCGCGCCCTGAAACACGCCAATGAAGCCCTGAAACTCCTCCCGGATCAGCCCGAAGTTCTGGCGACCCGGGGCGAGATTTACGTCGCCATGGAGCAGTGGTCAGATGCGATTGCCGATTTGACCCAAACGCTGAAAGTGCAGAAGAACAATGCGGCTTTGCATCGGTTGCTGGAGCAGGCCTATCGAGGCCTTGATGATCCTGAAATGGCAGAAGAACACGGACAGCGAGCAGCAGAGCTCGAAGCCGTTCTAAGCGCCCGGTAGCGTTCCAGCTGGCACCAGTGATTTCTGTTTTTCCGGAGGACGCTGCTGTCAACCGGCAGCTGGCTGGGAGTCGCTGCGAGACTTCTCGGAGTTCGCGTCGAACAGGCGAGGCATTTGATCGTCGAAGTCGTCGTAACGACAAACGTAGCCAGGCTGTCGGGATCGAACTTTCTCTTCTTCAAATGCCGTCAGAACTGCGCTTTCAATTCGTTCACGACAGAGCGGATTGATGGGATGAGCGATGTCGGCAAACATCCGATTTCGCCCAGTGGCGGTGGCCGGAGCGGCACCTGCGTCTGGTTGCGAATTTACCGGAAGCGCCACTCCGCAATGGGAACAATAGCGGGCTTTTATGTCGTTCTTCGCGGAGCAACGGACGCATTTTTCCATCAGCTTTCGGCTTGGCATGGCCACGAAATGCCCACGCTGGCCCTGGATGATCTTCAGATCCCGGACGACGAATTCCGCGTCGAATGTGACGGAGCAGAACGCTCTCAGGCGATCATCAACATCTGATACAAGCTTGATACGAACTTCGGTAATCTGCACGATGTAGCCTCAAGATAGTTTGATAAGTGAGATGTGTCAAATTCACTGCTCCGTCTCCTGTTCAAACCGCCGGAACGTAAGGAAGATGCAGCAGCGAAAGCATGTCCCTATCGTCGTTGCCGCACACTCAATTGCGTTGCAAAAACTGCCCTTCCGCGGGTTACTCCCATGGGCGCGTCGCCGGTTTCGTTCAGGTTTTTTTTCGTTTAGATCGTCACAATCAATCCAACTGAAGCGTTGACCAGAGTGACCGTCTCACCGACTGATGGCGACGGATCAGACGAATCAGACGAATCGCAGAAGACGATGAGCGATCTTATGATTTGAAATAATCTCGCGATAGTCCATCCGGCACCGAACCAACACAAGGATTGAAATGACTTCTGAAAACTCCGCCCCGCCAAAATCGCAGAACGATCTGCCTGTTCGCGGAACTGTCGCCACAGCTATCTGCCTGGTTTTCGGAGTCATTGGCGCATGGTTGAATCATTCGGGAATTGCTGGTGCCGGCTTCTGGGGCATCGGATGCTACATCATCGCAGGGGTCGCTGGCGGAGTATTCCCCGCATCAAGCGCCTTCGCGGCCCTGCGGGAAGGACGGCCGACCGTGGATCTGCTCATGATTATCGCGGCCCTTGGTGCGGCAGCGATCGGTGACTGGGGCGAAGGTGTGGTGCTTCTGTTTCTGTTCTCATTGAGCGGAACCCTGGAAGGCTTTGCGATGTATCGGACGACTCGTTCAATTGAATCTCTCGTGCATCTGCGTCCGCGCGAGGCGTGGCTGGTTGTCGAGGGATCTCAGGAAGATCGGCGAGTCGCGGTCGAAACGCTGCTCATTGGCAACCTGATCCGCGTTCGACCGGGGGAGCGTTTTCCTGTCGACGGAGATGTGGCTGAAGGTGAGACATGGGCAGATGAATCCACGCTGACCGGCGAGAGCGAACAAATCCAAAAAACACCCGGAGCAAAGGTCTATTCCGGAACCATCAATGGAAACGGAAATGTCCTGGTCAAAATGACTTGGGCCGTCGCAGATACGACTCTTGAACGGATCGTACACATGGTCCAGGAAGCGCAGTCGCAAAAAACGCCAACTCAGCGTTTTGTAGAATCGTGGCAAAAACCTTATGTGATTGGCGTTTTGCTGACCGCAAGTTTCGTATTTTTTGGCGCACGGCTGCTGCACACTGACAGCTGGTACGAGGCCTTCTATCACGCCATGGTTTTGCTGGTGGCTGCGTCTCCATGTGCAGTCGTTGTCAGTTCACCTTCGGTCCTGCTGTCGGCCATTGCGCGAGCCGGACGCCAGGGAGTGCTGTTCAAGGGTGGTGTTCACCTGGAATCGCTGGGAAAGACCGAAATCATTGCGTTTGATAAGACAGGAACGTTGACTCTGGGCAAACCGGGCGTCACCGAAATCTGGACTCCTGCAGGAGCCGATCATGGACGGCTTCTCAGTCTGGCGGCGACCGTGGAACAAAGAAGTGAGCATCCGCTCGCGATGCCGGTCCTTGCTGAAGTGCGCCGACTTGGAATCAGCCTGTTCAATTCACCGCTGACCGAATTCCACAGCCATACAGGTCTGGGCGTTCATGCAAAAATTGATGGCGTCTGGGTCGGTGTCGGACGGGAAAAACTATTTGAATCGCATGAGATCCCCGTGCCCGAGGATCTGGCCGAGCAGGCTCGCCGAATTCGCGAACGTGGTGAGACGGCTCTTTTAATCGCTACAGATGCAGCCGGATTGTATGGCGTCATTGGAGTTGCCGACCAGTTGCGGCCGGAGGCTGCTGACACCATGCGAATTCTAAAGAAGCTTGGAGTTCGCAAGACCGTTATGCTCACCGGTGACCACGAACGCGTGGCAAAAAACATCGCAGGTCTGGTGGCAGTGGATGAGGTGCGTGCCGGTTTGCTCCCCGATCAAAAAGTGCTCGAAATCAGTCGCCTGTCAGAAGGCGGCATCATGGTGGCCATGGTGGGTGACGGAGTCAACGATGCGCCCGCATTGGCAGTGGCTCAGGTAGGCATTGCGATGGGCGGTGCCGGCACGGATGTGGCTTTGGAAGTGGCCGATGTCGTCCTTATGCGCGATGATCTGCGCGGATTGCCCGTGGCCGTCTGGATCAGTCATGTGGCACGGCGGCGAGTCCGTCAGAATATGATATTTTCGTTTACAATGATCGCTTTGCTTGTGATTTCCACATTCTTCAGTTTACCGCTGTGGCTCGGTGTTCTGGGCCATGAGGGCAGCACTGTGCTGGTTATGCTCAATGGTCTGCGATTGCTGTGGGAAAAAATGCCACAGCTGGAGGCATGACCAAAAACGATTCCTCAAAAGACAAACAGCCCGGCATTCACAAGGAATGCGGGCTGTTTGTCCCGAAACAGGAGTCGAGGTGGAAAGCAGAAAGCCAAAGGCCGAGCAAAACATTTGGCGGCATTTGGCTTTCGGCTTGATGTTCGATTCAGAGCTGAGTAAGAAAACTCAGGATCTGACTCGCGTTCCGAAAAGCATGTGAAAAATCCACGGGGCAGGC
>JBDNHX010000390.1:0-6175 GCA_041688565.1 Planctomycetaceae bacterium | reverse complement strand
TGGCTCAAGAACAACCCGAAACACCGCTGGCAGATCGACGACATCCGACAAGTAGAAAGAAAACGCTCCCGCCTCCAAAAATCCTCCAAGCGAAAAAACCTAGGCGGCTAAAACCGACCCTGCGGTTCACCGTGCGCTTACACGTCTATTTCATGAAACAAGCTGAACTCGATCGCGCATTGATCGAATTAGTGAAAGTCAGAGCAAAGGAACCACCGTACGGCGCCACGCCACTCCCAGCAACTCCAAACGACTCCAAGTAACTCCCCGACATCGTTTCGATTCTTTCAATACCTCGCACAAGCCGTTGAGTTTGTGCGAGGTGTTTTCGTTTAATCGCGTCAGCCCGAACAGGGAATCAAGGATCAAAACACGATTTGAAAGGCCGAACACGATGGCAACTGCGACGAACATGGAACCGAATCGACATGACCGGCGACACCCGGACGAACTGCCAGAATGGATGACAAAAACGCAGGTTGCTGAGTACCTGCAAATCTCGCAACGCCAGGTGGAACTGCTGACGAACAAACGACGTATCTGTCAGCCGGTGTATTTGGGCTCAAGTAGCCCCCGATGGAAGCGGGCGGAACTTCTGGCGAGTCTCGAAGCGAACAGCCAGAACGCAGGGGGTAAGTAATAATGAGTCTGCAACAACTCGGTACTGTCCTGATTCTCGGCTGGCTTGTGGTGGCTGTTTCTTTCGCTCGCCTGACTGCCGGAGGTGGCAAGTGAGACACATCACGCAATGCCTACTCGACCATGTTCGTGATGAACTGAAGTATCAACCGATCGACAAGATCAGCAGTGCAATCGGATTCGACACGGATCATCTGGCCAGGCTTCTCGGCTTGCCATCACTCCAGCCAATCCCGGCAGATGATGACGCGCCGTTCGATCTGTTCGAAGCAACTGAACGACTGCAGGGCCAACTATGAACCCCTAAGCGATCGCCCGAATTCGCAGTTAACGCGGCTTCAATGTCTCTTGGGCGGTCATCGCAGAAGCTGAGGATACGACAGTTGATGATTGTCGTGACTCACTGCGGGCTTCTCTTTTCTTCATTCGCTAATTACGGCGAACAGCACAAAAAAGGATCAATGCACTATGTCAATAAATAAAGATGACGGCAGGCGGCGTTGCCTGGACGATCAACAGAAATTCGCCGCCAAACAGCTGATGGAAAGCGGCTGGGCGATTCTCGACGTGGCACGGGACTGCGGGCTTTCAGAGACCGAGTTGCGTCGTGAAATCGGTTTGCCTCAATGGCAATCTGAGCCGGTTCAGGAACGACAGCAAACACGGTTTGACATGGGGGGCAAATGATGACCCTCAAAGCCGATGACATTAAATGCCAGGCGGCGGGCCAGTGGATTCAAATTCTGAAATCCGTCTGCCGGTTGACTGCCGAACAGTTGAATCCAAAGATTCACCAGGCTTGCCCACTATGCGGCGGAACTGATCGTTTCCGCGCACTGGATGACGTTGCAGAGACTGGCGGACTGTACTGCAATCAGTGTTTTTCGACCCGCAACGGTAATGGATTCTCGGCCATTCAATGGCTGAACGGATGCACGTTCTCAGGTTCAATGAAGCGGGTTGCGGAGTTCCTTAGCGGGAATCACTCTGGCCAGGTGAATGGACATCACAAGGCGAAACCAAACGAACCAGCTAAGGCGAAAACCGTTCACGCGACTTCAGAGAAAGCTGCGGACGCATTCGCTTACGGACTCGCGCAAAGTGGTATTCTTCCAGAGAAGCGAAAGCCGGATGCAGGCTGGCGGTATTGTCATGCAAACGGAACCGATGCGTTCTCAGTTGGTCGATGGAACTTGCCGGATGGTACAAAGACATTTGGACAAATCGCTAAAGTGGATGGCGGCTGGATCTGCGGCGGTATGCCACAGCACCGACCGTTGTATCGTCTGCCGGACATCATCCAGGCTGCGGAAGTCTGGATCTTCGAGGGCGAGAAGTCAGCCGACGCTGCCGTATTGTTGGGACTCACAGCAACGACATCGGCGGGCGGTTCAAATTCTGCTGAGAAAAGCGACTGGAGACCATTGGACGGGAAGACGGTTTACATCGTCCCCGACGCTGACGGGCCGGGCGAGAAGTATGCCAGAGAAGTTGTTGAACTGATTCGCAATCAAGCGCCGAACGCCACGGTTCAAGTGAAGCGGCTGAAAGAGGAATGGCCAGAGATCCCGGAGGGCGGCGATATCGCCGACTGGTCTGAACGATTCGATTCATCGGACTCGGAAACCCTGCAGGCTCGCCTGCGTTCAATTCCCAATTCTCTTTCTGAGTTTGTCGGCGATTGCCCTCGGAAGCCCAATGCTAACAGGGTATTCGCCGACAAGGCAAACGAGTTTATCCCGTTTGCATTGGATGAATTGCCACCTGTACTGGCGACGTTTTGTCGTGAAGTCAGTCAGTCTATTGGTTGCGATTCGTCATATCCCGCTCTGACAGTACTGGCTGTTTGCGCGTCATCTATCGGGACTTCTCGACAGGTGTGCTTGAAGAAGGGGTGGTTTGCACCGTCCCTTTTGTGGACTGTCTTAATCGGGGAAAGTGGATCACAAAAATCACCACCATTCAGACTGGCCATGAAGACAGTAAATGCCCGTCAAGCGGATGACATCCTAGGTTTCAATAAAGAGATTGCCAAGTACAACATCCAGTACGCAAACTATGCTAAGGAATCAAAAGCGTGGAAAACCACCAGCGAGGGGAAACAACCGCAACCCCCCGAAAAGCCGAAGCGCCGTCGATGCATCATGCAAGATTCGACGATTGAAGCACTAGCACCAATATTGCAAGACAATCCCCGGGACGTGCTCATGGGCCGTGATGAGTTGTCAGGGTGGCTGGCAGGATTCGATAAGTATTCTTCTAAGAAGTCGGGGGCATCGTCCGACGTCCCGAAGTGGCTTGAAATTTATAATTGCGAGTCGATCACAATTGACAGGAAAACTGGCGAACCGCAGGATCGCCACATGTACATTAGGCGGCCGTCAGTGTCGATCACTGGCGGGATTCAGCCAGGTATTCTTGCACGCTGTTTGACAGATGAGCATAAGGAAAATGGACTACAGTCACGACTGCTGATGACGTATCCGCCACGGGGTAAAAAACAGTGGCGAGACGATGAACTTAGCGAAGCTACTGAGCAGGCTTACGCGAAAATGGTTCAGGACTTATTCCTACTGCAAGGTGACACTGATTCAGCGGGCGAGGCTAGGCCAGCTACTCTAACACTCACCGCCGAAGCACGTGCGCTATTCAAGGCATACGTAAACACTACGGGCGAAGAACAGGCGTCACTGCATGGGCACGCGGCCAGCCAATGGTCCAAGCTTGAGGAAACACCAGGCCGATTGGCGATCATCATTCATTGCGTGAAGCAGGTCACAACTGGGGTGGATGACTTCTGGAAGATCGACGGCAGTACAATGCGATCTGCTATCGCTCTGGCTGAATGGTTTAAGACGGAAACGTTACGCATTGGACGGGTGCTAAGCGAGTCTGACTCTTTGCGTGAAGCCAGACATTTGGCAGCGTGGATTCAATCACGAGGCGGACGGATCACAGCGAGGGATTTGTGCAAGCTGCGGCGGGACATTTTCAACACTGACGAGGCTGAATTGAAACTGAGTAATTTGGTTGAACTCGGATTTGGCACATGGCAAAGCATCCACAAGAGCCGTGAATTTGTACTGAATCAGCAAGCGTCGTCGGCGTTTGATACCTGAAATGCTGTGGAAACAGGCTATTCGCCGACAATTCGAGGTTGAAAAACGGAAAAGGGAATACGGGAACGCACAGTTTGCACTTTGAAGCTTGGGAAACAGGAGTGCTTTCCAGTTTTTGTAGACGATGGAACGGTTTCTCACAAAGAGTCAATTGACACACATTCAGGGCCGATTAGACTGTGAGTCAGGTGACACACAAACCTGAAAGGCTGAATGCTGAGAATCGCCACGGCTTGTATCTGATTTTCTACAGAGGGACAGGCAATGGACGAGAGTTGGCGGCACTGATGGCCGGTATCGACCCCGAAAGGCGGGGTGATGCCTTCACAATGGCAGAAAGGCAGGACGATTGCGGCAATGGCAAAGAAGAAGCTACAGCGGAAGACTCTTCCCCAAGGACTCAGGGAAGCGATCGAGAATTCGGGAAAGACGTCCTATCAGCTGATGACGGAAACCGGAGTCAATCACGGGGTGATTCTCAGGTTCATGAAGGGGGAAAGGGATGTCAGGCTCGAGACTGCTGAGAAGCTGGCGGAGGCCGTTGGGCTCACGGTAAACGTGCCGCCCGCAGAAGAAACAGAAACGACTGACTGACACTTCCCTCGCAGGCTAAACAGGAACGGACTTCAAAATCACAACACACGTTCAGGAGCGTTATTGAATGGCAAGCGTTGAAAAAGACGGACAGGGCTATCGGGTTCGATTCATCGACCACAACAAAGAGCGTAAGACAATTCGTCTCACGGGCATCAATAAAGCGAACGCACAAACGATTGCCCACCATGTTCAGCAACTTGTGAACTGGAAGAAAACCGGGCTCACCTTGGATAGTCAGACGGCTGACTGGATCGCCAAGAAAGTCGGGCCGGAACTTTACGACAAACTAAGCAATGCTGGTCTGATCGAACCACGGGAAGCCAGCACGCTGGGGATGTTCCTGAAAAACTACCTTCTGCGACGTTCAAACGTTAAACCCGCCACCATGCGGAAATGGCAATCGGCCGTCAATCACCTCATTGAGCATCTTGGAGAAAATCGAGACCTGCGGAGTATCAACGCAGGTCACGCCGATGAATTCCGGTCTTTCCTGTACAGTCAGCCGCAAGCGGAAAACACTGTTCGCCGATACTGCGGACTCGCAAAACAATTCTTTCGCGCTGCACAACGGCGAAAATTGATCGACGAAAACCCATTCTCTGATCAGGTTGCAGCGGTCACTGGTAATGCTGCAAAGTTCCATTTCATCACTCGGGACGATACCGCCAAGCTGCTGAAAGCTTGTCCTGACACACAATGGCGGATGATTGTCGCACTGACGCGGTTTGGCGGATTGCGTTGTCCGTCTGAAGTGCTGGCGCTTCAGTGGGAAGATATCGACTGGCAAGGAAAGCGGTTCACGGTCACAAGCCCAAAGACGGAACACCACGTAAGCGGGGAAAGTCGCGTCGTGCCATTGTTCCCGGAGCTGGCTACAGTTCTGAATGAGGGCTACGAATGGGAATTCGAACGGTTGAACGGTTTGGCATCTAATTCCAATTCGGTGCCAGTCGTTTCCGGTCCAGTCATTACGCGCTACCGGGATTCAACCCAGAATCTCCGAACAACCTTCCTGAAGATCATCAAGCGGGCTGGCCTGAAGGCATGGCCCAAACTGTTCCAGAATCTGCGAAGTACTCGAGAAACGGAGCTGGCAGAACAATTCCCGCTTCAGGCCGTCACGGCGTGGATGGGGAATTCTCAGTTGGTGGCAGCAAGGCATTATCTGCAGTTGAGAGACGAGCATTTCGACCGAGCATCGGTTGAAGTCACCCACCCTACAACAAAAACGCAGGGGGAGGGGCACAGCCAGGGGCACAACGCATGCGCAACGGTAGAAAGCGATAAACCCACCAAAGCAAAGAACCCCGAAAAACTCAATGTTTTACGGGGTTCTTCGGATGATTTCGCACCCTTGCGGGATGCCTTAGTGGGCGCTGAGGGACTCGAACCCCCGACCCCCTCGGTGTAAACGAGGTGCTCTAACCAACTGAGCTAAGCGCCCGGTGTCTGTTTGGATCAGACAGGCCGAAGTATCGGCGGTTCGGGGTTTGTTTTCAAGTCAGGACGCCACTTCACCAGGATGAAGAAGATTTTTGCCCGTGCCTGCCGTCAAAACCTGCCAGTGACGCAATCCAAAGCTGGATCGCTGGCGAGAAAAACGGGGACGATGGCAGCGGCCGGGCGCAGAAAGTTTTCAATTGAGGCCGAAATTGCAGTCCAGCCGCTTGGTTGGGAGACTGTTCTTTGCGGACTACGGATTGTCCTAAAGGGGGGGGGGGGATTTCTGAACGGAAGAGCGCCACTGCTCCCGCAGTGGCGATGAAGAAATCGAACCCAGAGTGCCCGTTACGTGGATCGATCAATTACTCTTCAGGTCA
>JBDNHX010000389.1:0-27255 GCA_041688565.1 Planctomycetaceae bacterium | reverse complement strand
GTTAAAGCAATTGATGATCGGTTCGGCAGCTCGGACACGCCGACCAGAACACAAACGGAAGCCGCTTTCTTGCAGATGTTTGTGGATATGCTTGGCAACGTTCAGGTGCTGATTCGGAACATCGGACTGGCGGTCGTGTTCTCGCTGTGCCTGGTCACCGCAAATTCCATGGCGATGTCGATGCGTGAACGCGTGACTGAGATTGCTGTTCTGAAAGCCATCGGATTTCCTCGCTCACGGATTCTGTTCATGATCCTGGGCGAATCCAGTCTGATTGCGATGCTGGGCGGCCTGCTGGGTGTCGGAATGGGCTGCGCATTTCTGCAGGGCATGAACGCAATGGCTCCGCAATTCTTTCCGTTCACCGTACTGGAAATGATGGGGCCGTGGGTGAGCTACGGGTTCATCGTGGCCGCGGTGCTGGGGATTGTGAGCGGGCTGGTGCCTGCCATTCGTGCGGCACAGCTGTCTGTTATTGATGGTCTCCGCCGAGTCGCCTAAGCCCCTGCATGTCGTTGTGATTTCCATTCGTACACCCATTCGCAACTTTCAACAGATTTGATCATGATCCCAGCCAAATACAATCTTCGAAACCTGCGTGTTCGCTGGGTGACGACGCTGATGACGGTCGTTGGCACGGGCCTTGTTGTCTGGGCTTCCGTGTTGTGCTTCGGACTTGCCGACGGACTGCAGTACGCGCTGCGAGTCTCGGGCGATGAATTGGATCTGATCGTGCTCCGCAAAGGATCAACCGACGAAACCGGCAGTGGCATCGAACAACGTGTCGCAAGTCAGATTGCTTCACTGCCGGGCATCGCTAAAGATGAGTCGGGGCAACCGCTGTGTTCCGTTGAGTTCGTGACGATCCTGACAAAGCCTCGCCGCAACAACGGAGGGACCGTGAATATGATCGTGCGCGGGCTCGAACCGCAGGGGCGAAAACTGCGACCTGATTACCAACTGACTGAGGGGCGAGATATCAATCCGGGCATTAACGAGGCGATCACAAGTCGGCGGATGGCCGAACGATTTGAAAACCTTGCGATCGGCGAGCAGCTGGAGATCAACAATGTAATGTTTCAGATTGTCGGATACTTTGAAGCGGGCGGCAGCGCTGCGGAGTCGGAAGTCTGGACCGATCTTCGCGATCTGACTCTGGCCCGAAGAACTCCAGCGGCCGTTTCGTCAGTGAACCTGCGAGCCGATTCGCTGATGTCCCGGGATGCGTTGGTGAAACTCCTTGCGGATGACAAGCGGTTCGAGCTGAATGCGATTCCGGAGATGCAATATTTTGAAGATCAGATGACGCAATCGAATGCGATTCAGATTATCGGTTATGTGATTGCCGGGTTTCTGATGTTTGGTGCAATGTTTGCGGCGGCCAACACAATGTATGCGGCGGTCGCCAGTCGGGCGCGAGAGATTGGCACGCTGCGCGCGCTGGGATTTTCTCGCCGCAGCATTCTGTCTTCGTTTCTGTTTGAATCTGTAGTGCTCTGCCTGATGGGCGGTGCGCTTGGCTGTCTGGCCACACTGCCGTTCAACGGACTTTCCACCGGAACCATGAATCAGTTCAGCGAGATCACGTTTTCCTTTCGCTTCGGACCGCGGGTGCTGATGCAGGGCGTCATGCTGGCCGTGATCATGGGCCTTCTGGGCGGTATCCTGCCCGCGATTCGCGCCGTGCGAATGAATATCATCAACGCGTTGCGGGAAAGGTAAGAGATTTGAGAATGCAGATAACAAAATCCTTGCTGGAAATGCAGCGATTGAGTCGTTTTCCTGAACAACTTGCCGGCGGTCAGATTTCTTCTTTAAGCGGCCTCTCTTCTGCCCGCAGATCCGGAACCTGAGATCACAATGCTTCGAAATCCTCAGCTCAGCTGGCCAGCCCTGGCCGCCTTCAGTCGTTCAATGGCCCGCATGATGGAGGCGGGCGTTGAAGTTCGAAAGTCGCTTCAGACGTCCTCAAAGCAGTCAGCCGATCGACGACTGACGGGTGCCATTGAGAAAGTCATTCAAAGCGTTGCGGGCGGCCGAACACTGGCCGAAGCGTTTCGCAAAGAAGGTCTGCTTTTTCCACCGCTGTTTCTGGATCTGGTCCATGTGGGCGAACAGACGGGATCAGTGCCCGAGGTGTTTGCAGCGCTGTCGAAGTATTATGAGTCTCGCATCAAACAGGTGAAGGAATTTCGAGCGGCCATTGCGTGGCCCGTCATTCAGCTGGTCGCGGCAATCTGCATTATTGGATTGCTGGTCTTTATTCTTGGCATGCTGCCGGTTGGGGAAGGCGGCAAGCCCTTTGATGTGATTGGTCTGGGATTGTACGGAGCGACCGGAGCCATCACTTGGTTCCTCTTCTGGCTGTTCATGGCCGCGGCAGGATTTGTCATCTGGAAACTGGCCAGCAACAACACGGCGTGGCAGATGGCACTGCATCCGGTGCTGCTGGGCCTCCCGGTGCTGGGTCCCTGCATGCGATCGTTTGCGATTTCACGTTTTTCCTGGTGCTTCGCGCTGACTCAGCAGGCCGGGATGACCATTAAACCGTCACTGGAATGCAGCCTGAAGGCCACAGCGAACGGAGCATTCATTGTGGCTCAACCATTGATCTGGCAGGAGTTGGCGGACGGCGAAACATTTGTGGACGCGCTGACCGCATCGAAATTATTTCCCGGCGACTATCTTCAGTTTGTAGCCACCGCAGAAGAGACCGGCACAGTTCCAGAGCAACTGGATCGCATGAGCCATCTATTCGAAGAGGAGGCTCAACGTTCGATGAACCGCCTGACTTCCATCTTCAGCGGTGTCGTCTGGGCGGGCGTCGCGATGATCGTGATTTTCTTTATCTTCCGTATCGCAATGATCTATGTCGGAATGCTCAACGATGCCGTGAAGCAGGCGCTTTAGAATACTCAGATCTGCTTTCATCCATTTTAGGCTTTGCCCTCACATTGGCCGTTGACTTTGCGTATGGATCGCTAGAATCGCACCCACTGGTCGGGCTCGAGGTCATTCCATTTTCTCCTTGGCCCAGGAAGCATGCCTCAGCATCGCTTTCAAAATTTAATCAAGCTGCTGATTGCTCTGCAGCTTCTCCTTCCGTCAGGTGCGCCTTGGCTGCACACCCTGCTTGATGGTACCTGTTGCGCTCACGCGTGCGGAGACTCCGTCAGCAAGTCAGCCTGCTCTCTGCACGATCACAGGGATGTGCACGCCCATTGTGGCCACTCGCATTCCTGCAGTGCGGATCAGGATCTGAGTGATCCGGCAGGCCCACAGCAGTCGCCGCCGTTTCAACCACATGACTGTTCCAATTGCGCGATTTGTCAGGCTATTGCAGCCCCGCGGATGCTGAACGTCGTCGTGGCAGTGCCTGTGGCGATCGAAACGGTTGAGCATCTGACCTTCACTGAATGTGCAGACCCTCTGCTTGGGTTTGGTCTGCCTCCGCAATGCCGAGCGCCGCCTGTCGCTTGATCGCTCGCCAATTCAGGCAGGCAATAAAGGCGGATCGCGCGCTGATTCTATGCTTCGTAGAGTTCACTTCGTGCTGGCAGCAGTTACGAGTGGGCTCTCGGCGTGATTCACTGCGTCTCTATGCGATCTCCGCCCGACACATCGCATTCCGCTTTCCATCGAAGTCTGTGATTCGCAGATTTTGCGGACGGTCGACCGCGTTGTGCCACCGTTGCTCTGCGTGAATTTTTGACTTCTTGATTCATCTCGTCTGCGGCCTGCGCAACGCGTTATGCGGGTCCGACCAGTCCGTGCGAAGCGCGGCCGCGGCGAGGTGTTTTTCACGGAGCAGCAGGAACCCTTCAGCCGCAGGCTGTTTTTGCGCACGCGGTGCGCAAAAACAGACGTTATCTGCCCGCAAACATCAGTTGAGAAGGCGATCGAGTGAGATCGTCGTCTCCAGGAAATTATTTACAACCGTACATTTTTTAACGCTTCCATGCGGAGATTCTCTCATGACAAAAACGAACACCAGACTGCCACGCGGCTTTACACTGATCGAACTTTTGGTGGTGATCGCGATCATCGCAATTCTGATTGCACTGCTGTTGCCGGCAGTGCAACAGGCACGCGAGGCGGCTCGTCGGACGCAGTGTAAAAACAATCTGAAGCAGCTGGCTCTGGCGGCTCACAATTACGCTGACACCCACAATTCTTTTCCATTACAGGCAAGTGCCGCGCTTTACGGCTATCAGCGCAGGCTCAGTTGCTGCCATTTCATGAGCAAGGCAACCTGCACGGACTGATCAATTTTAGTCTTCCGCTGACGATTGGGCTCGGCTGGAATCCTCAGGTCAATCCTGTAAACGCAGTAGTCGCAAGCACACGCGTTCCGGTCCTGATGTGCCCTAGTGATTCAGGAAATGCAATGTTCACCGATGGTTTTGGCTTTGCATGGGCAGGAGGAAACTATCTGGTCAACGGTGGCTCGGGAGCCAATCTCAACTACTGTTCCGGCGGCAATGATGGGCTGTTCTGGCGAGGTTCAAACACGAAATTCCGGGATATCACCGACGGCACCAGCAACACCGCATTTATGGCGGAGACTCTTTTTGGAAATCGTCAGGCAGCCACCACAACTCTGGTCAATCCTCAGCGGCAAATGAAACGAGTCAGTCTGGGGTCTTCCTGCGGACCTACGGCCGAAGTCATGGAGACAACCGCGTCGACCAACTTCAACGGCAATCGAGCCGGCATCTGGATTTCGTCAACCGGCTTCCACACTCTGGTGCAGGGCTATTACCCACCGAACTCGCGGAACCCGGACTTCGGAAATCATGGTGAGGTCGTTTCTGGGCCTCGAAGCCTGCATGTTGGCGGAGCCCAGTTGTCACTTTGTGACGGCAGCGTTCGGTTTGTGTCCGAGAACGTGAATCTGCCCACCTTCCGTGCGATCTTTTCTCGCAACGATGGGCAGGTCCTCGGCGAGTTCTGATGAGCTTCAATTGAACGTATCGTTAGTGATCCATTTTGTCAGAAGTCTGGCGAACTGATCCTGCCGGACCGCTGCGCGCCAGCATATTTTCTCCAATTCAAAACGTGCGACGAACATTGTTCCTCGCACGATCTTCAGGAGTGTCTTAATGCGATCGATAATCATCGCAGTCTTTGTCGCAAGTGTTACTGTTTGCTCTGCTGGGGAATCATCCGCGTCTTCCTGGACTGAGTTTCGCAATGGAGGATCATCCCATTCAGCCGCTCAACTGCCCGTGTCCTGGTCCGCGGAAAAAGGCATTGCGTGGCATAAAGAACTGCCAGGCTATGGGCAATCCAGTCCTGTGATTTTTAACAACCGAATCTATGTGACGTCGGTTGTGGGGCCTATGAAAGACGAATGTCAGATTCTCTGTCTGGATCTCAACAGTGGTGAGCAGATCTGGACATGGTCGCAGGAGGCGTCGGCGAAAGCCGCCTCAAACTACATGGCATCCCGAGCGGCTCCAACTCCGATGGTGGGTGCCTCTGGAGTGTTTGCATTCTTTGAAGGCGGTGACCTGGTCGGATTAAATCATGATGGAAGTGTGAAGTGGCATCGCAGCCTGACTGGCGACTATGGAAAGTTTGAGAACAACCACGGGCTTGGCAGTTCGCCGACTCAGACGACCGAACTTGTGATCGTCAACATCGAGCACAAAGGTCCGTCGTATTTGCTGGCTGTCAAAAAGTCGACCGGAGAAACTCTATGGAAAGTCGATCGACCGTCCGGAAGCTCGTGGACATCGCCGATTGTTGTCAACCATGACGGGAACGAACAAATCGTGGTTAGCTCGGCAGGCACAGTCAACAGTTATGCCGTCAGCGACGGGAAGCAATTGTGGACCGTTGGCGGGCTGTCTGGCAATTCCGTTCCTTCGCCCACAGCCGTTGGTCCCTATCTATTCGTCGGCGCGCGAATTCCCGAGTTTGGATCGGCTCAGGAGGCATCGCGATCCAATCTGTGTCTGAGGCTCGATTCTTCCAGCAACGGTCAGCACGAAGTGGTCTGGCGAGCCAACAAGGCGGTGTGCGACTACGCCAGTCCCGTGATCGATCGTGACTGTGCGTACTATCTGAACAATGTGGGTGTGCTGTTCTGCGTGAATAGTGTCACAGGAAAAACTCACTACACCGAACGACTGGGGACCACATGCTGGGCTACGCCGGTTGTGTCAGGGGAGAATGTTTTCTTCTTTGGCAAGGACGGAAAGACACAGGTCATCCGCAGTGGTCCGACCTTTGAGAGGGTTTCGATAAATCTGCTTTGGGATCCGAAGAACGCACCGGCCCCGGAGTCGTACACGGAAAATCAGGACGGCGGACATGCCCACGGGTCATCCCGTGACGGATCTGAGGTGAAGAACGCTGACAGGGTCTCGCCGCAAGATGAGAACACGGCTGAGGGTGAGCCGGCAGTCGAGGCTAAGTCGCAGCTTTTTAAGGGAGGGCCACCGTCCGGACGACGTGGGAGATCCGGCGGAGGAATGGCCGCGATGCTTCTGAAAAGTGACGCAAACGGCGATGGAAAGATTTCCGAAGCCGAACTGCCCGCAGAGTTTAAAGAAATGATGGCTCGCGTGGATCTCAACAAGGACGCCGTGATCGACGCCGAGGAACTGAAGGCTATGGAAGAAAGCTTCAGACAGCGTCGAGAAGGATCGAAGGATTCCGCTCGCGATCCCATCGTTTACGGCGTGGCCGCCGCGGACGGAGCCTTCGTTATTCGTACCGGCACGAGATTGTACTGTGTCCGGGGTGAGTAGTTCTTCACATTTTTCATTGCCATGTCAATCATTCTGGCTTGGCTTGAGTACAGGATAATGATTTATGAAACTGTGGTTCCTATTGTGGGCTGTGATTCCCTGTGTAGTGTTGTCCGGATGCGGAGGAACATCGGGCGAAACGGTTCCAGCTGTTTCGACTGAGCCTCCAGCCTCGTGGATCGCCGACGGTCGGACGTGGCAGTATCAGGCCTCCATGAGCAAAGCGGATGAGGAGCTGCTGACGAAATTCTTTCAGCTCAATTCCAGCGTTCAGGGCAGTTCGGATTTTGAAGGATCACCATTGATGATGATTGCGGGGAAATCGGATCGACGATTCTATTGGCGTCGCGGGACAACAGAATCCCTGTCATGGTCCTGCATTCATTTCGAAAAAGGAAAATTCCGAACGTCCGAGGGAAACGGTGATCCATTTTTCAAATGAAGCCAAGTGTTGAAAACAATGGCGTCGGGAAAGGAATCGCTTCTCGAATTTCCCGACACTTTAATTGCAGAAGAATACTTTGCGAAAACCGAAGATCTTGAGTAGAGATCCGTAGTTGATTGCTCACCGGTTTCGTGTTTGATCTCATCTGACTGAGAAATCCAATGATGAAATTTCTGTTCGAAAAGAAAATGCAAACGTTTTTGTCTGCATGGGTTCTGGGATGTGCTTTCGGCACAACGACCATCTCAGTGGCCGACGATCGAGGTCCTCGGGTCGCTCGCTTGTTGTGGCAGGATCGGGACAAGGATGTTCTGATGTATGGCGAGGTTCATGCGGGTGAAAAGTGGATTGTCTCAGCTTCGCCGGTCAAGGGTTTTCCGAAACTCGATGTGGAAAAGCAGGATCTCGTCCAGATGGAGCATGCTGGCGGGCATCTGCTCATCGGAGTGCGTGACAACGATGATGGAAAGTTTCAGAGTGGCTGGATCACCGTTGATACTGGTGTGCGAGAAGAACCTCACGGAGATCATTCTCACTGGAAGTTTGTCTCAGCGCCCTCTGTAAAGAGCAGTCGGCTGGATACCGAACAGGGCAATCCGGCGCACCTTTACCTGTACAACGGCAATTTTTATATGGCGAATGATAAGAAGAATGGCTTTACTCAGCTGGATCCGAAGGATCTCGCCGCGAGGCCAGCTGAGCAATGTGGATCTTTCTTCACTGGCGGCGGCAACCACATCACGATGGCGGCAGTGGACAACAAAGTCTGCTATTCCACATGGATCGACGGAGGCGGACCAAACATGGGACGCGTCGATGTTGTCAATCTGAAGAAAACGGATGGCGACAAACTGGCCTATTCGTTCAATCTGCCAACGGGCGTGATTCATGGAGCCACTGCAAACTCAGGTCGAGTCTTCTTTGCGCCTGCTGACGGCGTCTGCTGGGTTGATGCGGATACCTCGTTGACGAAGACGGCAGAGACTGTCGTGGTGAACCATATCTCACTGGGCAAAGAAGAAGGTGCCGAGAAGTCTAATCGCACCGGGGCGTTTGTTAATCAACGCAACTGGGTTTTGTTTACTACTGGTGGACCCGAGGGGAAGTCATCACTGTGCATGATTGATGCGAAGGCCGCCCAGCCTTCGGTGATTAAACTTCCGATCAATGTTGCGGACGGATTGTCACTGACAACTCCGGAAGTCGTGCTGGCCTCCGGAGGAAAGCGGTATGCGTTTCTGTTTCAGGACCGAAAAGAGGGTGAAATTCAAGAACAATTAACAATTGTGGACCTGGATCCAGATGGCGATCGAAATTTTTCCGATGCACGAATTGCAAAGACAATACCGGTCGGGGCCAGCAAGGTGGACGGGCATCACGGGCATCATTCTGTCAGTTTTGATTCCGAAGGCCGGCTTGCATGTTTCACAAACCCTGGAGATGGTACAATCTGGGTCATGTCGCTGAAGGATTTGACGGTCCGTGCGAAGTCCATTGTGGGAGGAACTCCGACTGCCATCTGTGCGATGGGAGCCCCTGAGCACAAGCACTGACATCAGGTACTGTTGTCTGTCAACCAGTTCGCCGGCGACATGTGAGGTGTGTCTTTATTCTGATGCTGCATTGTCGCGGGCTCAGGCATACTGTTTTTTTTAAAAGGTATTTCCAATGCGGTTGACGCGATTTTCATGGCTCCTGATTGTCCCAATGTCATTGATGTTCAACGCGGGTTGCGAAGACTCCGCGTCGAAAGACTCTTTGACCATGAGCGAAGAACATGGGCATGGTCACGATCACGGGCACGACCATGGACCGGCGACGCTGAAGGATGCGATTGCAGAATTGACGACTCTTCGCGACACCATGCGTGACGCCTTTGCCAAGAACGATCTCGATGCGGCTCACGATCCATTGCACGAGGTCGGACACGTTCTGGAAGCGATTCCGGAACTGGCAAAGAAAGAAAACGTCAGTGCCGAAAGCCAGACGGCGATTGAGACAGCCGCCTCGACTTTGATGGACGCGTTTGGCGCCGTCGACAAGACGATGCACGGTCAGGAGGGCTCATCCTACAGCGACGAATCTGAAAAGATCGACGCCGCCATGGCTTCGCTGGTCGCCGCGAGCGAATCTGCCGCTTCCGCCCCCGAGCTGACGATCCCAGCAACAGAAGCACCTGCAACAGAAGCACCAGCAACAGAAGCACCAGCAACAGAAGCACCAGCAACAGAAGCACCAGCAACAGAAGCACCTGCAACAGAAGCACCGGCAACAGAAGCACCGGCGCAGCAGTAATTGGAATGAGTTCTACGTGAAGGAGTGAACGGCGGTTACAGGAAGCTGTCTTACCGCCGACTCCAGGACTGTGATAGTTACGGACCTTGTTGGCGGAGTTTCTGACGATGAAAATCTTTTGGCCAATCGTCTTGCTGCTTGTCAGTACGACTGGGATTTCAGGCTGCGGGGAAAGTGTGGATCCCCAGGTGCTGGCGTTGCGTCAGAAGCTGGTCGTTGATAAAGCTCCAGACAAGGAACGTCCGATTGCAGAGATTCGCAAGGATCTGAAGTCGGGGGAACTGAAGCCAGAAAGTTCTTTTGTGGTTCGCGCTCGCATCAATGCGGGCGATTTTTCACCGTTCGCCGACGGCATGGCGGCTTTTGTGGTCACCGACGCGACGGGACACGATGGCGATGAAACTCACAATCCTCACGAATGTCCGTTCTGTAAACGCGACATTAAAAATGTGATCGCTCGCGTGGAGTTTGAGGATGAGGCTGGTGTTCCCCTGAAGACTGATTCACGGGAACTTTTTGATGTCAAAGAATTTGACCTGCTCGTCATCGAAGGCAAGGGTCGGTTTGACGAAGACGACACCTTGATCATCGCGGCCAACAAGGTGTTTGTGCAACGCTGAAGAGGATACCGATCGGACTCTGAGCCAAAGCTGGTTGTTCGTGGCGGCTGACTCTGTTACCCGGCCCCATCGGCTTCATTTGCGATGGCGTGTGTTATTTTACGGCTGCCGAGTGAGACACCGCCTGGACTCGCAGCAGTCGTCCGATGGGCTTAATCAGGTCTACGATAACAGGCTGAGGAGTCTGAGCTGTTCCAATGTTTCCTGCTTCGTCTCTTGCCAGCAGACGGAAATACAGACTCGACGGTATTCCTGGACGAATGGCCCACTGATATCCGTTGTGATTGATCTGCCAGTCGAATACAGGAGTCCATGGCCCTGCAGGAGTCGTTGAATATTCCAGACGCACAGGCGTCGCATGCGGATGAGCGTCCGAAACCTGCCATGCAAGATCCATCGTGCCGAAACCATCGGCCCGCAGAGTCGGTTGAGAAAACTCGATGACCGGAGCTGATCCGTCGACGGTCACAGCAATCTCCGGCACCTGACCGGGTTGCGGCGGGGCATCGACAAACCCCAGCCCATTGCGAACTCGCACCGCAAAGCCGAATGTGCCTTCGCCCCGCACATCCACATGGAATGGACTTTTTAGATCTGCGTCGTTGCCATAACGGAACCATTCCTGTCCGCCGTTCTCGGTCACGAATAATTCCACCGCTCCGACCCCCGAAGGTCCGACGTCTTCCACCTGATAATCAACGTCAAAAATGTGTACGTTGACGATCTGCGGTTTAGCCGGATCCACCACGGCCTGGGCCTCCTTCTGGGCAGGATATCCGTTGGCGTTAGTAAAGCCAGCGATCGGCGGCTGCGCAGGATTCATAGGCACCGTTGCAGGCATCGTCAGCGGTGGTGCTGTGAACGGTGCGCCCGCTGCAGGCACAGCAGATCCGGGCGTGGGCAAACTCGCAGTTGCCCCGAGCGACGTCGTTGGCTTGACCGGTGGATTCGCTTTCCGAGGCTGTGACGATGCGGGCGGAGAGAACGGCGACGGGCCAAGAGCCGCTGGCCGATACTGCTGCGGGGCTGCGGTCGCTCCATTGTTTGCGGCAATCGCGCCGCCGGGGCTGACGATCTGAGAAGTCGCTTCGGCGCGATTTCCCGCGAGGTCACTGATCGAAGCGCGCACGGCGACCACGGAACCCGCAGTGACCGGAATCAACGTCTGTCCGTTAGCCGACGGTCGCATCTGCAACGGCTTCCAGCGTCCGTTTCCGCCCTCCGCAAACTCGATGACAAGCGATTCGGGCACCGCGCTGGTGTCTGTACACGTCCAGTTCACAACCGGCTGACTCGCACCGGATTCAAACAGTTCCAGCTTCAGATCGGGAGCGATCGTATCGACAATCACGTCCAGTTCCGGAGGTGAATTTGCCGCCGGAGCCTGGACGTTGCCCTGAAGATCAGTCATCCGAATTAAGAACGAATATCGACCATCGCGCGGAGCCGCGAACATGAATACACTTTGAGCTGCGGGGACGCTCTGCAGCCGGTCCCAACGACTTCCGGCGTCCTGGGATCCGAACAGCACTGCATAGCCCTGAACAGCCTGGCCGGGTTCAGTTTCGACGTCGAACGGAATTTGAAAATGGCCAATGTTTGTAACGACGGGCTCTTCAGCCATGCCGCGGGCCGACGTAGGAACAGACAGCACGCCAGCCGCGCCGAGCATCGCTGCTCCGGACAGTGGCCTGTATGCAGATTTTAATGAGGCTATGAACTGACGAAGTGTCATCCGTGCGTTCCCTCGCTGGATGCGTCTGGAGATTGCTCAGCCAAACTGGTAATTCATCCCAGACGAATTTACTAAGAGCTGCATGGCACCATCCCCCGGATCCGCCCCTGAGCGCAGGGAAACGGGATGCACACGCTACTTGGGGAGGTATCGGATGGACCAAATTGGCGACTTGATCGCAATGTTGTGATCACAGCATCTGTTGCGATTGTGCCGGACATGAAGTGCCCATCCCCCCTTGGTTGACTTTTCCCGCGGCTGCCTTTGCCGGTTTGTATTTTTCCGGTTCGATTCTGTGAGGCGACGCGTGAAGTCTCAGAATCGTTTACAGGTAATACCGTTCAATTATTCATAGTAGCAGGCACATTCCATGTGCCGCAGCCCCAAGAAGAACAGTGTTTTCGCCCCCTGGCGGACGGCACACGGAGTGTGCCTGCTACTTTTTTAACGGCATTGCGTTTACAGGTCGGGCAGTCAGGAAGTGGGTTGATGCATTTGTGGTTCGAGCCGGACGTTCAAATACATGTCCTGCACAAACTGATCTCGTCGTTTGTGATGACGCGGGTTGTTCGCCGATTAGCAGAATGCCCCCGTGTCAGGATCGCGCAAGAACTAATCGTGCGATAGGAAGTGGCCAATGCTTACGCCGCGTTGCTGATATCGTCACCGTTCAGATACGGGTAGAACAGACGGCCGATCTCATCGCACAGACGCCAGATGTATTCCATCCGGAACGTGTCGTAGCTGACATCAGACGCCGATCGCGGAACCTGCAGCGGGAAGAGGCTGTTGATTTCACGGCTGAAAATTCGTTTGCCGTCGCCATCGGTTTCCATTTCGTATACGCTGACAATCGAATCGCAGCGGCCGCGAAACAGCGTATTGCTGTCACGTTCATAAAGAGAAAACGCGCTGACATCCACATAGATCACGTAGTTCACATCGAACTCAGCCCCGACTTCGACAGCCGTGTCCCAGTCCGGATTGTCTCGCAGCCACGTCCGGATTTCGTCATAAGGAACCACGTCGATTTTTTTTGAAGCCAACTGATTGGTCAGTCGGCTGGCAATGATGTGGTCAATGTTGTCGAACTGATATTTTAGTTCGTCGGAAGCGTAGCACACAATCGCGACACGAATTTCTCGGTCGGTCATGCACTTGTTAGTCTCTTTTTCGAACAACGGCTCAATCTGCGGCGGACCGCCAATCAGATAGCCGAGCAGCAGAAAATAATTGCAGCCTGGGATCGTGACCAGCATAAGTGCAATCAGTGATAACTTCATCAACAGCGTCGCTGTTCGGCGAAAGCGGGTATCAGGAATCACTAACGACGACTGAAAGCAGGAGTATGCAGGATGCATAAGAATCTTCCGAGGAATGATAGGCGAGTGCCGGCGGGGAGATCAGAGAGGAGTCTGCTGTGGCGCTGCCTGCGAACGAGGCTTTGCCGGGCGTTGCACTAATGGACAGTCTCACTGGCGCGATGATCGTACAGGAACTGAGTAAGACTGATGGATGTTCTGTCAAGGAACCCTTCTGTGAAGAGCTGCTCGGACTTGTTTTCACGGGGGACCGGATAGGCCGGATAGGTCACATCGAAGGTTCGTTCAAAGGCCACTGAGGTCGTCTTCACATCCTTACCGGCTGCTTCGAACACCGTTACTTTTCCGTCCGTCTTTCCCTGCAGCAGATTGGGGCTGTCACGAACTTCGCAACTGAAAGTGTCGATCTGAATGTGCATCACGAAGTCGGCGTCGAACTCGTCTGCCAGCTCCGAAAAATCACCCCATTCACCATTGTCGTCGAACCAGCGTGCTACATCGTCCGCGGAAATGACTTTGACTTTGCGTGTGTCCAGATGACGCGTCATGCGGTCCACGATGTCGATCTGGATGGACGGATAGCGAGCCAAAATTCCGTGTGGGGCAGAGCACACAATCAGCAGCGATTTTTCGCCTTTTGTCAGATCAACGCGAGTAGCTCCACGGAACTGCGACTTCACCTTCGGGTCGCCAAAGAACATTTTGCCAGCCATGACGCCCAGAGAACAGCCCGGGATAACGCACAGCATGAGCCCGGTGATCAAAGGCAACAACAGCGACCGATTTTGAACCGCAGTGGTTGCAGAAAAGTTGTCTCGCATGGCCGTTCACTCCATCGAATGGCAACATCGTTGAGCCGATCTGCGGTTGCCTTCTTACAGGATCAACCGAAGTATCCAAAACATTAAAGACAGCAACAGCCATCCCGCAGTACTCAACAAAAACAATCTGCCCGGCTTTTGAAGTCCGAGCCACAATCCAGTCACACTCACCGCCAGTAACCAGGGCCAGATCAGCACCGATCCCGCCGCAAGAATAAACCCGGCCGAATTTACCCGGCAGGATTGGTCCCATTGGCCTCGTGCAAACCAGCAGAAGCTTGTGGTCATCCCGCAATGAGGACAATTCAGGCCAAACAGGCTGCGAAAGGTACAGGCTGGCATCCCAAGCTGCTGATGAGTTCCAAATCCTCGCGGATCCGGAGTCAGCCACAGTGCGATCCCAAAAATGGCGGGGATACCGACAGTTCCCACGACCACCAAAATTCGTTCCGCCGTGGTCAGTTTCTGGCGCGGAGATGACCGCGTCAGCTGCTGATCTGACTTAACATTTTCTGGAGACATGCGTTGGGTATCAGTGTCGGAAGAATTGAACAAGAGCCGTCTGGCCGAGTTTTTTTAGTGACGCAGCTCTTCCAGCAGGAACTGCCATGGTCGCCCCGTGCGTGAACAAATTTCAGGCTAATTCTGCCGATGCTCGGCGACATTTGCGATTCTTAACGCCCAGCGTCCATGCAGAATTCCAGGTTTCCGCGATGACCGCAGCCCGATCAACAGGCCCGCTTACCGCAGTACCGCGGACTTCTGCTGCCACGAAATATACAGCTCGACAGGAGACTCGGCCTTCCGATGGGCCTGGCAGTTGTGTCCAAAAATGGACCCTCAACATCGCCCAATTTGGGCGTGGCCTGTTATCCTTTGTCACGCGCCGCGGGTTGGCTTTCAAGGCGTAACTCATTTTGTAGCGGAACGCGCCAAGAGTTTCGGTTTTCGGCTTCCTAAGCCAGCCGTCCACAAGCCCTGGTGGTTTCCGCTACGACGATTGTCCTTCGAATCGAGTACCATTTTGGCGATGACCGGCGTTTCCATCGTACTTAAACTGTTCGAAAGCACTTTTATGTTCTGGTTTGGCTGGCTGATTTTTGCCGGGGTTGCTCTGTCGACGATTCCTGCGGTCATCGCATTGAAGTTGAAGCGGCTGACGATGACGAACGACGGCTCACCGGCCCACAATCTGCCTGGCGTCAGTGTGATTATTCCGGCGCGGAATGAGCAGATCCAGATCCGCAATGCGATCACGACGCTGCTGAAGTCCACCGGTGTCCGAATGGAACTGATCGCCGTCGATGATCGTTCCACCGACTCGACCGGCCAGATTATGGACGAAGTGGCTTCGACGGACGATCGGCTGCGAGTTGTCCATATTGAAGAATTGCCCGAGGGCTGGCTGGGAAAAAATCATGCGATGCATGTTGGTTCCCAGATGGCCACTCAGGAACTGATTCTCTTCACCGACGGCGATATTTTGTACGAACCGCGTGCCCTTGAAGCGGCTGTCCGACACTTTCAAAATTCCGCACTGCAACATCTGTGTCTGCTGCCAAAGATGATCCCCGGCGGTGTGATTGAGAACGTCCTGGTGACGTTCTTTGGGCTGGCGTTTGCGACCGGCATGCAGATTCATCTGATCAAGACTCGCTGGCCCCTCGCGTATGCTGGAGTTGGCGCATTCAATCTGGTGGATGCAAAATTCTATCGCTCGCTCGGTGGACATCAGCCTATCGCACTTGACGTGCTGGACGACGTGAAGCTTGGAAAGATGATCAAGAAGAACGGCGGGCGAGTGGATTTTCAGATGGCGGATGACTGGTTGTCTGTCCGCTGGCAACCATCACTTTGGGGCGTCGTCACAGGGCTTGAGAAAAACGGCTTCGCGTCTTTGAATTATTCGATTCGACAGATCCTGTTTGTGACCCTCATTTTTATCGTGGCCATGATATTGCCGTGCGTCATGCCATTCGTGCTGCCGCTTCGTGAGTCGTCCGGATTTCTCGCCGCAGCGATTTGCTGGCATCTTGTCTATGCGTTTCTTGTCTATCGGCTGCCGGGCGGATGGAAACTGGTGCCCTTGTTCATGACCGGCCCATGCATTATGGCGTTCGCGTATTGGCGATCCGCAGTGATCACTCTGCGACAAGGCGGAGTCAAATGGCGCGACTCCTTCTACCCACTCAAGCAACTCCGCGAATCCATCTATTGACGCCCTCGCTTTGATTCCGAATTTGAAATTTCAGATTTGAAGTTTCTTCTGGAAAGAACGGCTCGGCAGTCAGCCCGCCTACCCCGCCTACCCCGCCTGCTCCTGCCGAGTCTGTTGACGCTGGAGATGAGTCCGAATCTTCGGTCTTCAGCGGTCCAAAAAATCAAACGAACGATCGTACACTTTCGGCTGAGGACGTTGTGTTCTCTGTCGCGTACTGAGCCGGAACGATTCTCAGCCAACGTTTAGGGGGTTTCCGAGCCGGAGATGACAGCTCTTACGGAAAAAGGGGCGGAATCTGCTAACAATGAGGTGCTCGCTTATCAGACTTCCAGCATCGCGAGGAACTCATCCTCAGTAATGACTTTTAGGCCCAGTTCCTGAGCTTTCGTCAGTTTGCTTCCGGCCGCTTCCCCGGCGACCACGAAATCCGTTTTCTTCGACACACTGCCACTGGCTTTGCCGCCGTGGTCACGGATCAGCTGTTCGATTTCATCTCGCTTCATCCGGACCATCGTCCCGGTCACGACCAGCGTCTTGCCAGCAAATTGTTCGGACTCTGCCGCCTGGATCGCGGCTGTGCGATCAATTGGCTGACCGGGATTGAGTCCCAGGTCCTTTAGCTCCTGCACGAGTTTCATGCCGTATTCGGAATGAAAGAATCGATGCACTGACGCTGCAATGACGGAGCCAATCTCATCCACATTTGCCAATGCTTCTTCCGTCTGAACGGCAATCTCGTCAACTGTCCCGAACGCTCGTTCCAGCGTGCGAGCATTTGTCTGGCCGACGTGGCGAATGTTCATCCCTGTCAGCAGTCGCCAGAGCGGCTGCTGTTTTGACGCTTCTATGCCAGACAAAAGCTTATCAATGGATTTCGCTCCCAGACGATCCAGCTCAAGCAGTTCGTCACGGAGATCGGCAAGGCGATAAAGCGATGGAATTCCATCGACGAATTTCGCGGCTAGCAACTGTTCGATCAGTTTCTCACCCAGCCCGTCAATATTCATGGCCGGTCGGGACGCGAAAAATATCAGCGTCTCACGCAATTGTGCCGGACAGGCCGGGTTCGGACAACGAATGTAAACACCGCCGTCATCCTGCTGCACAGGCGTTTTACAGTCAGGACATTCTGCCGGAAAAGAAAACGGCTGCTCGTCGCCCGTGCGAGCCATCTCATTCACGCGCATCACGTGCGGAATAATCTTGCCCGCTTTTTCAACGACGACCAGATCACCAATCCGAACTCCCAGCCGATCCAGCTCATCGCGATTATGCAAACTGGCGCGCGACACCGTAGTGCCGGCAATTTCCACAGGCTCCAGTTCCGCCACCGGAGTCATCGCGCCCGTTTTGCCGACCTGAATGACGATCGCACGAACTCGCGTTTCGGCTTCGTACCGTTCCCACTTGTAAGCTCGAACCCAGCGAGGACTTTTGGATGTCGCACCCAGCTGTTCGCGGTCCGCCAGTGAGTTAAGCTTAATCACCAGACCGTCGACTTCGAATGGAAGCTCCGACACTTTGGCAATCATTTCTGAACAGAGCTTCCTCAGATCTTCAACGCCACGGGCTTGAGCCACGTCGGGCGTTGTCGGGATTCCCATGTCTCGAATGGACGTCAGAAACTGGCAGTACGTCGTCCACGAAACGCCTTCGATAAATCCTACGCCGTGCGCAAGAAAACGCAGCTTTCGCTCGCGAGCAAGTTTGGGATCGAGCAGCTTCAGAGCACCTGCTGCAGCGTTGCGAGGATTCTTGAACGGTTCTTCGCCAGCTCGCACCTGCTCAGCCTGAAATTTCGAAAACTCCTCATTCAGAATGACAACCTCCCCGCGTACTTCCAGACTTTTCGGTGGTGTGGCGGTCATCAGCCGCAGCGGAATCCCGGCGATAACGCGGGCATTGGAAGTGACGTCATCGCCAACGGCACCATTGCCCCGCGTCGCCGCGCGGACGAGCGTTCCGTTTTCCCAGATCAATGCAATGGCCACTCCGTCTATTTTGTATTCCACAGAATATTCCAGAGCCTCACGCTCCAGAGATTTTCTCAGCCCCGCATCCCAGTCGACGAGCTCCTGTTCTTCAAACGCGTTATCGATCGACAACATCGGAAGGCGATGCGTCACCTGAGAAAAGCCGGCGATCGGTTGGCCGCCCACTTTAACGCTGGGGCTGTCCGGCGTCATGAACTCCGGGTGCGCTTTCTCAAGTGCGATCAGTCTGGCCATCATCGCGTCGTATTCGCGATCAGTGATTTCTGTTCGCGCATCGACGTAATAAAGCCGATTGTGCCGCTCCAGCTCACGCCGCAGGAATTCGATTTCTTCGTTGGCAAACAGACTGGCCATGCACAGCGCTTTTCGATGAAAAACACAACACATCAGAGCTTAAGGGATGACATCATCCAGCAGAGCGATGCTGACGACTTTTTCCAGACGCAGTTGCACGCTTTTGCGGTTCGGCTGAATCCCGTGGACTCGGGCATCGCGCACGTAGACTTCACGCGTCGTGGTGGAATCGCGCAGGTCGTGTACATCAGCACTTTTTAGAATCAAGGTCTTGTCTCGAACTTCGTGCAGTCGTCCGACGTAGACGAACGGAGATTCGACATCGACCACCACATTCTTTCCCACAAACTCATCCACAACCACTTCCTCAGTGAGGAGCAATGAAGACTGCAAAACATCCGCAGACTAACCTGTGATGCCCTGAATCTTCTTGACACGGTCTTCAATTGCCGTCAGCACGTCGTAGTCACTGGGATGTGGCGAAGGAAAGGCAGGACGTAGCGGGATCGGCACATCATCCATGCGATACACAGTTCCGCCCGTATTGATTCCGTATGTCGCCACTGTGAACGCTACCGTGGCGGCTCGTGTCGTCGGCGTTTCTTTCGTATCGAGAGCAATGAAAGGGATCGATGCCAAATGCTCTCGAGCCGGCTGAGAAAAATTGGCCATCGGGTCACAGGCGATGGTCATTCCGCAGTCGGCTTCGCGATTGGCCAGCGTATCGGACGTTGTGTATTCACCCGGGTTGAAGCGTGGATATCCGCGTGCATGATTAACGCCAAAAGGGTAGCCGGTGCGCCATGCCACCACGTTATCGGCACCGGTGACATTGCCATGCCCGCGGTTCGGCTTGGCGGCAAATCGGGTGAAAGCATTCATATCGCGAGTCAGTGCCAGAAGCGCTTCACTATTGGCGTGCTTTCCGCGAGTCATCGTCAGACCCATTCCGAAAAAGATGACGCCAAACTTGCAGGCTTTCATTCGTTCCATCAGATCCGTCCAGACGGCGAATTCGACGCCCGTTTCGCGGTGCACGAGTTCCGGATCCAGTTCAATGCCCTTCGCGAGTGCTCGCAGGGTCCAGAGCGCTTCGAAGTCCTTCTTCGGCTTGATCTGAATAAAGATATCGGCCGCTTTGGCGCTCTTTGTTTTTCGCACGTCAACGATGACGCAGGTGCGATCCTTGCGACCATTAGGAAGAAACATCCCCTTGGGCATCAGGCTGTATTTTGTGAAGTGTCGCGGATGACTCTCGGCCGGATTGGATCCCCAAAACATGATCATGTCGCCCCGGTTGGCGACTTCACCCAGCGAACATGTCACTTCACCCACGCCCTGAAACGCCATACCCGATGGGCCGTGGCAGACGCTGGTGGTGGTATCGATCGTGCCACTGATCCAGTCTGCGATACTCACTGCAACTCGCTGAGCTTCACATGGCGAATCGCTCAACCCATAAATGATCGGATACTTTCCGTCCGTGAGAATCTGGGCCGCTCGATCGTAGCCTTCCTCAAGCGTCGCCGGCTTTCCTTCAATCGTGCAACTGGGTCGATCTTCCACGCTATGATTGAGGAACCACGCCTTCCCCAGCACGCAGGCTCGTTTGGCTTCAATGATATGATCGTCCTTGACGGTCAAGTCGATATCATCGCACACGCAGCCGCAGAAGGTGCATGTGGCGTCCTGAATGACTTTCAGTTCGCCCGGAATGCTGGCGGTAGGGGCGTAGACCTGAGTTGATGCACTGGTCATAAAGCTTCACTTTCGAACAATTCAGGTGGGACATTTCGTCGGGGGTGAGAACTGGAGAAAATCGAACTGTATCAACGGATCAACAAGAACAATCGGGAAGGGTCCTGATTGAAGAATCCTGCCGACTACTGACCGGCCTTTTTCACCAGTTCCATAGTCACTTCCATTCCCTTGCTTGTCGGCATACCGGACCCATGAGTATCTCCGGTCATCATGCGGCTGGAAATATCTCCATACGCAATAAACAACAGGCCTTCGGGCAATTCGTCTTTCCTGGCGGCCGTGATGCACACTTCCACCGTCTGACCTTCTTCACCCGTTAAGCGAACTCGATCACCTGCCGCGAGACCCAGGCGAGTCATATCCCCCGGAGCAACCTGCAGTGCGTTGATTTCGTTCTGGTATTTGTCCTGAAACTTGCCTTCGCTGATACCACAGCCCTGATCAGTCGTTCGGCCAGGAATAAGAATGAAAGTGTCAGACATTCGAGCTGTTCGCAGTTGGGTTAAGTGGACCATTTTCAGCTGACGTGAATTCAGCAGAAATGGCCGATGGAGGAACAAACGCTGGTCGTTGGCGATTTCTGTCTGAAGCAATGCAGATCGGTCGACCATACGTGTACAGATTCTTCTCACTTCTTATCGTGTTTTGGTCCGCGCGTCGATGCAAACTCAGCTAAAACTCGCCAACGGTTTCGCCTCCGTTGCGAGTCGCAAGGGATTTGTAGACGTTGACATCGATCTTTTCGCTGAGAAAGCGTCCGCTGCCGTCACAGCCACCGTTTCTACAAGGAACACAGCTTCAGGGCAGCCAGCCGTCTTCGCTCCAGCCGCGTGCCAGATGATAGGCTTTGATCAACGCCGACAACCGTTCCGACGTGAGCCGAGACCGAGCATCTTCCGGAAGTGCCGTTTGCAACATCCTTTTAGGCAGAGTGTCCTCCGCAGGAGTCCACCCAGCCAGAATATTGAAACGCTTCTTCGCCGTGACAATGCGCTGAGCGGTCTCACGAAGTTCAGCGGCCGTCACATCCCAGCCGGTGACCAGCCGCAGGATCTCGGCCGATTCCTCAAAGAAATCTACAAAGATGCCCCGCAGGAATTTGCAGAGAATCAGCGAATCCATCAGAGCCGCTTTATCTTCGGTTTCAACCGCCAGATAAGCCGATTCGGGGCCCACATTGCGGCGGTCCACCGCTTCTGAAAAATCCACTTCGTACGCGCCCGAACGATTATGATCGGCCCCTCGCGAACCGACAGCGAATCCCAACGCCATCATTTGCAGACCGCGAGGATCGTAGCCGGGAAGCTCAAGCCCTTTCACTTGGGGTGCAAAATCAAGCGTGTCATGTCCAACCTCCAACGCCATCTGACGACTGCCCTGCGCCAGAAGTGGACCGATTCCTTTGCCGTTGATGATCTGATCGATGGCTCTGAGCAACGCGGAACCGTCCCCGAATCGCAGCCAGGGAACGTCCAGAAATCCTCGTTCTGCGCATTCCATCGCGAATGCGATTGTTCCACCCGCGCTGATTGTGTCGAGCCCCGCCTCATCGCAGCGACGTGAAGCTTCCAAAACAATTTCCGGGTCATCAATTCCACACAGCGGTCCCAGTGCGAAAAGATTTTCGTATTCCAGACGCACGCTACCGCCACCAGAGTTCAGGCTGTAAAGATGCTCGCAGCCAATCGTGCAGGCTGCGCAGGAAGTGCGAGTCCGTTCTCGAGCGACGCTCATTTCCTCAGGCGAGATCGCAGCCGCGCCGGCGAAACTGCCCTGCTGAAAATTTCGAGTCGGAAGAACATTCAGGCGATTGAACGTCAGCAGATTGGCAGCGGTTCCCAGTTCGCGATACTTTGCCGTGGCCGGACCAAACGATTTTTCGGACAGAGTTTTTGCCAGATTTACAAGGGCTGCTGGTTCAGCCCAGGCGACTCGCTGAGTCCCTCGAACCGCGACAGCTTTAATATTCTTCGATCCCAAAACGGCCCCGCTGCCGCCACGACCCGCATGTCGTCCATCGTGTGAAATGGTTGCATAACGAACGAGCCGTTCCCCTGCCGGGCCAATTGTGGCTGTTTGAAAGTCGGTGCCAAGCCGGGCTCGAAGTTTCTCCTGAGTCTCCCGGTTTGACAGCCCCACGAAGTCTGTGGCGGGTTCCAGACGCGCGTTGCCTTCGTCGATGACCAGGATCGACGGTTGCGGAGCACGGCCGACGAGCACAATGGCGTCATGTCCGGTCTTTTTTCCGGCCAGAGCAAATCCGCTGCTGGCCAGCGAATCATTGATCCGTTGAGTCAGCGGACTTTTACTGACGACCGCGAACTTTGCAGACGTGGTCAACGGACTTCCGACAAGCGGACTGAAGACAAACGCCAGAGCCGCCTGAGGCGACAGCGGATCAGCGGTTGCGGCTTGCTCCTGCAGCAGCAAGGCAACACCGAGTCCACTTCCGCCCAGTGAGTGGCGAAGGATTTGGGAATCGAGCGCAATCGACGACGCCTGTCCGTTCGACAGGTCGACTCGCAAATAACGGCCGTGATATCCAGGCGTGGGATGCATAACCGTTTCAGAGCAGATTGGAAAAGGCGAAAAACGAAAAAGTTTATGTCGACGACGGCCGGAGAATGAGGCCTGCACACGGACCAGCCTGGAGATTGATCACAGTAGACTGATACCCTGCCAATTTTATCCGCCAGCATCGAGCGACAACAGCAGGATAACATCTCCTTCGCGAATCTCTGTCGCTGGATCGGTTACAAACTGCTCGCCTCGCAGATTCGCTGTGTAGCCGGGTTTCAGATTACGTCCGCTGACGCACGTTTCACCCAGGCTCGGAAATCGCACCGCAAGATCTTCAAAGACGTCACCCAGATTGGCACCTTGGGCGACCATGGCCGAAACACCGGCGCGAGCCCGCGGTATTCCAAAAAGTTCAACGGTGACCTGCATGGCAAAAAAATCCGAAGGATCACGTCGGAGGCGACGCGACGGTAAGAAGTAACATGATTGGAAGTATCTGTCATGCTGATTCGATGAGCGAACCATATTCTGGATTTCACGTGGTTCCCGTAATAATTGTCGCCTTTCGCTCCGCGAAAGTGGCGCTCTTTCGCGGAGCGACAGGCGACGAAAGGACACTGATCGATCGAGCGATCGTAAATAGGAAAATCCACGCGGTGCCGGAACACATTGTTGCCGTCGGCTCAGACTTCTCCAGTGACAGGAGGACAACAAGTGGCGATTCCCGTTAGACTGCGGCGATTCAACACGTTCCACTGGATTTTGCCAATGAATACTCCGCTAAATCATAAAACCACCGATGTCCGAATGAAGGGCTTCGCGAGCCGCACGACCGTTGAGCAGGCCCTTGCATGGATCGATGCCTCTCTTCCCGCATTCAGTCGGCTGCCAGTCGAACATATGGAGCTTGCGGCGGCCGCCACGAGAATTCTCGCGGAGGACATCGTCAGTCACGTGAATGTTCCGGGTTTTGTACGTTCCATGATGGATGGCTTTGCTCTGCGATCCGAGGAAACTTACGGCGCGACGTCGTACAATTCGCTGCCGTTTGAAATCTCGGGAACGTGTTTACCGGGCGTCCCTTTTCCCGGCGATGTGAATCGTGGTCAGGCTGTTCGCATCATGACCGGCGCGCCGCTGCCGTCGGGAGCGGATGCCGTATTGCCAGTCGAGAATACGGAGACGCAGGGGCAAACGCTGCTGGCGATGGGTGAAGTTTCGGCTGGCAAGCACGTGGGGACAATCGGTGAGGATGTCGCCGTCGGTTCCACGGTGCTGCGTGCCGGTCGCGTCCTGCGGCCGCAGGATATCGGAGTTCTGTCGTCGATTGGATGCAGTTCGGTTCCCGTTGTGCGTCGACCCGTGGTCAGAATTTTGACAACCGGCAATGAACTGTTGCCCGCCGGAACACCTCCGCACGGTTATCAGATTGCTGACGCCAACGGCCCCATGCTGCAGGCTTTGATTTCCCGTGACGGCGGATTCCCGGTGATGCCCGGTCTGGTTCCGGACGACCGGGCATCGCTGCTGGCTGCATTGTCGGAGCCGGCCGACATCGTACTGGTTTCGGGAGGCTCGAGTGTCGGTCAGGAAGACTACGCACCGCAGCTGCTGGCCAAACACGGAACACTGGCCATTCACGGAATTGCGATGCGTCCAAGCAGCCCCGCCGGTATGGGGCTGCTCAATGGAAAGCTGGTGTTCCTGCTGCCAGGCAACCCGGTCTCCTGCCTGTGTGCCTACGACTTTTTCGCGGGACGAGCGATTCGAGCAATGGGCGGCCGAAATCCGGATTGGCCCTATCGACGCATTCAGGCAACGCTGACTCGCAAACTCGTATCGACCGTTGGGCGAGTCGACTACGCTCGTGTCAGGATTGACGGCAATTCCGTGGAGCCGATGGCTATCAGCGGGGCCTCAGTGCTTTCGTCGACGACTCAAGCCGATGGCTTTGTTCTCATTCCCGCCGACAGTGAAGGCTATTCGGCTCAAGCCGCCGTTGAGGTTTTTTTGTATTGAGCGCCGGGCAGACAACCGATCCGTAATCCCCCGCCCGCCCGGGCAAGCCTGACTTCCACGACATCGCTTTTCACTCCGACGCGGTGGTCATATTCAAGCTCGAAGCGACTGCGAGTGAGCCGCCGCCAACACAGCCCACTCGCTGGCGCTTCGAGCTTGTATGGGAATTTGCGTTACCGATGCTTGATGAACTGACGGTGTTGCTCCTTGTCCGGGGTTTGGGATCATCTAAAATAGGGTGTGACAAAACCATGCAAGAAATTATCTCAGGGCAAATCTTTGCTGTCGCAGGCTGCGGTCAAGCGGGCTGTCAAGCGTATTGAGGCGTGGTTTGCGGGCCGGGGATGGAAGGTGTTTCCATTTCAAAAGCAGGTCTGGAACGCCTTCATTCAAGGTGAGAGCGGGCTGATTCATGCCACCACCGGGACGGGAAAAACGCTGGCGGCCTGGCTGGGGCCGGTGATCGAGGCGATCGCGGAAGCGGAAACGAAGCCAGCGACGTTAAATGATTCGCCGCTGAAGGTTCTGTGGATCACGCCGCTGCGAGCGCTCGCGCTCGACACTCTGCATTCGCTGCAGGAACCGCTGGCCGATCTCGGGATTTCATGGACTGTTGAAGGCCGCACCGGCGATACCTCGGCCGCCGTTCGAAGTCGGCAAAGACAGCGGCTTCCGACGGCGCTGGTGACGACGCCGGAGAGCCTTTCACTCATGCTGACACGAGCCGACGCGGAGCACCAGTTTCGCGACCTGCGAGCTGTCTTTTGTGATGAATGGCACGAGTTGCTGTCGACCAAGCGTGGCGTTCAAGTAGAGCTGGCTCTGGCAAGACTCCGACGGTGGAAGCCCGGCCTGCGCACCTGGGGCCTGTCGGCAACTCTTGGCAATCTGGATGAGGCCATGGAAATCCTGCTCGGGACTGGCATTGGCACTCCTCGTCGAGGCTCGATGATCACCGGTCGACAGCGAAAAACAGTGGTGATTGATTCGCTCATACCGCCAACGATTGAACGCTTTCCGTGGGCCGGGCATATGGGAATGAGGCAGCTGAAGGACGTTATCAGTTCTGTCGAGTCCGCTCAGTCCACGCTGATCTTTACGAACACGCGATCACAGACCGAAGCGTGGTATCGCGCCCTGCTGCAGGCTAAACCCGACTGGGCCGGTCTGATCGCGCTGCATCATGGTTCTCTGGAGCAGAATACAAGGACGTGGGTAGAAGATGGCCTGCGGGCCGGTTCCTTAAAATGTGTGGTCTGCACGAGCAGTCTCGATCTGGGTGTGGATTTTAGTCCGGTCGATCGAGTCATGCAGGTGGGATCTCCGAAAGGCGTGGCTCGCCTGTTGCAGCGTGCCGGTCGCAGTGGTCATCGACCGGGGGCCGTGAGCCGTGTTACCTGCGTGCCGACTCATGCGTTTGAGCTCATCGAAGTCGCCGCGGCTCGCGATGCCATTGCGGCCGGTCATCTGGAAGGAAGGCAGCCGCATCGCAAGCCACTGGACGTTCTCTGTCAGCATCTCGCGACGGTTGCTTTAGGGACCGGTTTTATTCCTGCCGAGCTGCTCGACGAAGTGCGGCAATCGGCCAGTTATCACAATCTGAGTGATGAAGAATGGAACTGGACGCTCGACTTCGTGGCCCGCGGTGGAGACGCTCTCAAGGCGTATCCGGATTATCACAAGCTGATTGAACAGGACGGGCGTTACGCGATCAGCAATCAGCGGATTGCCCGAAACCATCGCATGTCGATTGGCACAATCACCAGCGATGCATCGCTTATTGTGCAGTATCTGAACGGGCCTCGACTGGGCACGATTGAGGAATCGTTTCTGACAAAGTTGAATCCGGGTGACTGCTTCACCTTCGCGGGGCGAACGGTAGAACTTGTCTACGTTCATGACATGAAGGTCTGGGTGCGAAAAACGACCAGCAAGGAACGTGGCCGAATCCCGCGCTGGATGGGAGGCCGGATGCCTTTGTCGACAGAGCTGGCGAGTGCTGTCCGGTCTCGACTTGAGCAGGCTCATCATGGAGCTTATGAAGGTCCAGAAATGCAGGCGGTCAGGCCGCTGCTGGAATTGCAGGGCCAGTGGTCTGCGATTCCTCTGCCTTCACAGCTGTTGATTGAGCAAATTAAATCGCGTGAGGGATACCATCTGCTGATGTACCCGTTTGCCGGGCGATTGGTGCATGAAGGCCTGGCGGCTCTGTTTGCCTGGCGACTTGCCCAAATGCAGCCGACGACATTTACTATGTCGGTTAACGATTACGGGTTTGAACTGCTGTCAGCCATTGAGCCACCTGTGGATGCGGCAATTGCCAGCGGACTGTTTGACACCAGCCACCTTGTCGCCGATCTGCAGGCGTGTCTGAATGCGGTAGAAATGGGCCGGCGTCAGTTTCGTGAGATTGCAAGAATCTCCGGACTGGTGTTTCAGGGATATCCGGG
>JBDNHX010000388.1:0-12731 GCA_041688565.1 Planctomycetaceae bacterium | reverse complement strand
ATGGGCTCTTTGAAGTCCAGGGTGATAAAGTCTGGCGAAACGAGGCGTACTTATCATAACCCGAAGCATCAGCGAGGGATTTGTTGGCACGCCGCCGAAACGCTACAAGTCAATCCCTCACTTACGTTTCGCGTTTTGTTAGTCGGAAACGCAACTTCAGAACGCGCGGGCCTGGTTTTAGAATCTGAAATCCAAAACGCAGACCGCGACCGGAATCTTTGGACATCAGCACATCACGCGAAAAGCCCGGCTTCTGGAGAAGCCGGGCTTTGACAGATTATCGATCCACGTTTTATCGAGCCACGTTCGTGACCATCAACCGTTTACGAGTATGACCTAGCCCAGCTCCAGCTTGCCTTTGCTGTCACCGTGCTTCTCAAGCGACACGCCCATTCGTTCTGCCATGGACAGATACAGATTGTTGAGCGGTGTTTCGTTTTCCAGTTTAAGGTACCGACCAGACTTAATCGTTCGGCCACCGTGACCGGCCAGAAGAATTGGAAGGTCATCATGGTTATGCCGATTGCCGTCGGAGATTGCACTTCCGTAAAGAATCATGCTGTTCTCCAGCAGATTGGAATCGCCTTCTTTGGTCGACTTCAGCTGCTTCAGGAAATGTGCAAATCGCTCGATCAGATAACGGTCGATCTTTGCGATCTGTTCCAGCTTGGCCTCATCCTTTTCGTGATGTGACAGCTCATGATGGCCGCTCTTGACCCCAATTTCGGGATAAGTCCGATTACTGCCCGCGTCCGCCACCATTAAAGTCGCCACGCGAGTCGAATCGGTCTGAAACGCCAGCGTCAGAATGTCGAACATCAGATTCATATGCTCTGGCAGATCGGAAGGAACTCCGTCCGGGAGAGCCAGCTCAGGAATTTCACGAGCCCCGCGATCCGCCCGGGCCACTCGCTGTTCGATGTCGCGAACGCTGGAAAAATATTCATCCAGTTTACGACGATCGGCACCGCTCAGGGATGGCTGAAGCCGCTTTGCATCTGCACTAACGAAGTCCAGAATGCTCTTACGGTTTCGATTGCGACGCTCAAGATCGGCCGCCGTCTCCGGCGTGCCGAACAGACGTTCAAAAGCGGCTCGCGGATTGACTTCCTTGGCACACGGTGTCGATGCAGACTTCCAGGAGATATTCGAGGAGTACGCACAGCTGTAGCCGGAGTCACAATTGCCCGCGTTACGGCCACGGTCAATGCCCAGTTCAATTGACGGCAGCGGAGTCGCAATTCCAACTCGCTCGGCAATCGCCTGGTCAATCGACTGACCGACCGTGATGTCCGCGCCCGATGTCTTGCGTGGCTGAGCGCCCGTCAGATAAGCACTTGCGTTGCGAGCATGATCGCCTGCCCCGTCGCCGTTCGCACGGGCGTGATGCTGAGTCAGGCCCTCCAGGACCATGAAATCGTCCTTAAACTCAGCGAGCGGCTCCAGAGTGGGCGAGAGCTGATAATCCTTGCCTTCTCCCGTTGGCCGCCACTTGCTCATGTTGGCCCCGTTGGCAAAAAACAAACAGGCCATTCGCACTGGAGGAGTTGGTCCTGAGACGGCCCCAAGCGCCAACCCTGATCCGGCCGGCTGCATAACTTCCAGCAAAGGAAGAGCCAAGCCTGTGCCAACTCCGCGAAGAACGGTGCGGCGACTGAAGTGTCTTCGAATCATAGGTAACTCCTTAAACTCAGATTGGGCTGGATTGAAGGCAGGCAGGTAGGCAGAGAAAAACAGGGCCGGTTCGATTCAGCAAAACCGTGGACCCGCAGAACGAAACTTTGAGGCACGATTCACGCTGAAATTCCCCGAGGAATCAGGCAGTGGAATCAGGCGGTTTTAGGGCGAGGCACCGGTTAGGGATTCTCGCGTTCGACTCTTCTTCATGAAAGCATCGGACGTCACGATTCCCTCCACAAGAGCAGAAAATCGATTCCCTCGTTCTTTCATCAGATCCATTGTTTGATCAACCGCACACTTGTCATAGTACTCAAGTCCGCGGCCCAGAGCATAGACCATCAGGCGTTCAGTAAACGTTCGAGAGAATTTTTCCTGACGGCCGCGAATAATCGAAATCAGCTCAGCTGGACCCGCAAACTTCTCGCCGGACGGAAGATCGCCCGACGCATCGATCGGCTTTTCGCCTTCCTTATCACGCCAGCGACCGACCGCGTCAAAGTTCTCCAGTCCCATTCCCAAGGGGTCCATCGCTTTGTGGCAGGATGCACAGCCGGGATCGGTACGGTGAATTTCCAGCCGTTCCCGCAGACTCAGTCCGGCCACATCCTTCGCTGCATCTTCCAGAGCCGGCACGCCCGGTGGCGCTGGCGGTGGTGCATCGCCCAGAATGTTTTCCAGAATCCATTTGCCACGTTTGACGGGGCTCGTGCGGCCCGGATTGGACGTCAGCGTCAGGACACTTGCATGAGTCAAAACGCCTGACCGATTTGTCCCAGCCAGCGACACACGGACAAATTCTTCGCCCGCAACACCCTCAATGCCGTAATGCTTTGCCAGCCGCTCGTTCACAAAGGAATAATCGGCCGCCAGGAACTCATTGATGCTGCGATCTTCCCGCACAATCGTGTTGAACATGAGGATGGTCTCCTGCCCCATGGCGGAGCGAAGGCTGTCATCAAAGTCTGGAAACACATCGGGATTGGGACGCACATCTGCCAGGTTCCGCAGGTTCAGCCACTGGGATGCAAAATTCTTCCCCAGAGCGGCCGCTTTCTCATGTCGCAGCATCCGCTCAATCTGGCCCCGCAGAATCGTTCGGTCGAGCAGCCGCTTATTTTCTGCCAGCTGAAACAGTTCTTCATCCGGCATACTGCTCCACAGAAAGTAGCTCAGGCGGGAAGCCACTTCATAGTCGTTCAACGTCCGTTCAGTCGCATCGCCCTCTGGATCGGCTTCTTTCCTAAACAGAAAATCGGGCGACACAAGAATCGCCTGCACGGCTACGTAAAGGGAATACTCATAAGATTCCTGATGCTGAGTCACGGTCTGTTCTACCAAAGATGCAAAGCGACTGACTTCGGCATCGGTCACCGGACGTCGAAAGCTGCGATAAAGTAGAGGCCGCAGAACGGCTGTTGCTGCATCCGTCACTGACACGGAATCAGAAGGCTGCATCGTCACAATGCGGCGATGAATCTCGTGCCACTGCGGCGATCCCCCACCTTCAGGCCCCGTGATTTCGATGCGTCGTATACCCAGATTGCGGTCGCGCTGGGGTTCAGGCGCGTCCTTGTCATAAAAGTCGTTAGTGAACACGGCCGCGATGTCGTGCTTGCCGGCGGTGAGCTGAATATCGTGCTCGAACCAATTCTTCTTGCGATGTCCGTCCACCTTGAATTCATGCACCGTCTGTCCGTCGACCTGCAGAGCCATATTGGAAGGATCTGTTCCCGCCTCATGCTGCATCGCTTCAATTCGCACCTTGTACTTGCCATCCGAAAAGGTTTCGTGCGTAACCGTGAGGCTGCCACCGGTATGCAGGACGTAGAAACCTTCGCCGTCGATATTTCCGTCCAGCGATGATTTAAATTTGTCGGCCGGAAATTGCTGAGTCATCCCTTTCGAAAAGTCGCGAGTGTCAATCACTGTCGATGCCACGTCCTCGGCCGCATCCAGGTATTTTTCCATCAGCAACGGTGGAATGCTCAGGACATCGCCAATGTTGTCAAAGCCTTCACCCACGTCATCCTGAGGAAACTTGTCGGCCGGAGTTATTGTGACTCCGAACAGGTCCTGAATCGTGTTGTTGTATTCGGCTCGGTTCAGGCGATGAAGAGTTGAACGGCCCGCGTGATGAAGCTGTTCACAATCGAAATCAAACAATTCCGCATACAGGATTTCAGCCACGTCTTTGCGTTCGTTTTCTTCAGGCTTCGGATCGTAGCTCGCGGGCGGCATCGCATTCGCATTGATCATGCGATACACACGCTCCCATTTCTTGCGATCGCTCAGCAGCTGGTCGACAGCCTTCAGATCATGGATGGCAATGCCACCTTCCTGTTCGTCCGCGTTATGGCAGTCGTTGCAGTGCTTTGTGAGAAATGGCAAAACCTTGTCTTCCAGCTTCTGCTGTCGCTCGGCGTTCTTTCGCAGCACGGCCGCGGGCACAACAGACGTCAATTGAGCACTGCCCATGTCCCCGGCACTCGCAATTGCGGCTTGCTGCGACTGTTTTCGATCCGCACTGGCTTCGTTCGATGCCACTGCTGCAGCGTTCGCGACTGCGCCGTGTTCGGCCGCGGCTGCCGCAACGATCACAGGCTGGCTGTCATGGTTCTGTGAATACCAGTAACCGCCGATTGCGATTCCACCCAACAGCAACGTCACTGCGAAACCAATGAGCAACGGTTTCAGCGAACTGGAGCTCTGATAACGAGACCGATTCCCAGGACGAGCCGTTCGTTCGGTTCGTCGGGGGCTTACAGTTGTCGCGGTCGCAGCAGGTGCGGGCGATCGAACCGCGGTCGATCGAACAGGGGCGGCCTTCGCGGATGTCGGCGGGGCCGTACGTTCTGCCTTTGCTGCTGCCGCGATAACCCGAACCGGTGCAGCCAGAGCTGCGGGGACAGCCGGTTTCGGCTGTGCCGGTTCGCGGACCTTTGCCGATTCAGCCAGTTCTGCAGACAGGACAACAGGCTGGCCACATTCTCTATTCGGGCACCGAACGCGGCGTCCGAGAAATTTTTCCTCGGCGCGAAAAGGTGTGTTGCACGCAGGACAGCGAAAGGACGGATGCATTTTCTGTGACCCGAAATGTTCCACCGACATTCGGGAAAGCGATGTCGCGGAGATTGGTGATATCAGGATAGTTCAAGACAACGGCTGGAGAACGGCAATTAAGCGGTGCCCTGCAAGCCATGACAGCCGGCGAGGATGAATAAACGTTGAAAGGAGTCCGCGTGGTGCAGCGGCAGCCCGGAAGGTATCGAGGTGGGAGGATTGATCAGAACCTATTGAAAGTGTACTCCGAAAGTTGCCGGAGTTCCAGGAATTCACGCCGCTGAAACGCGGTTCTTGACGCTCCGAATCGGGAAAACTGCTTCGAAACGCTCATTCCCCGGATCCATTTCCCCGTGCAGCCGGCTGACGGGCCTCGAGAAGGTCATCTCGCAGGAACAAATCACAAACCCGTTGAAAGCCACCAACAAACAATCCGTTCGTCGGTGCAAGCTCACATCTGAGATCATGACTCTGGTGAAGTGTGCCTTGGCCTTGCGGGATCTGCCCAAGGGTGATCAGGGGGATTCGTTGAGAAGCGACTGTTCAATCCGATTCCTGGTTCGATTGGGCTGAATGTAATTGCCAAACGGACAATGGTGACATAGGTATTCCTGGACGCGAAATTGTTTTGTGCCTGGAGGCACAGCCAATATCTTTCTTCGTCAGCCGCTTCTGGTGCCATCATGTTGAATCGATTTGCAAAGCTATTCAATGCCGAGACCCCCCGGAAGAAGACGGAGATGGCATTTGCGAGACTAGTCTCGCAGGCCAGTCTCGAATCCATGCCGTACATCGGCGGTCTGAGTGAAACCCGCCGAAACGACAAGTCGCAGGCTACGGCTATCGGTGTATGGATGATTCCATGCAAGGACACGGAAGGCCAGACTGTTCAACCTGATTTTACCAAAGCGATCCCGGCCGTAACGTTCGACCTTCGTCGCATGGGGGTCGGTGTGTTGATGCGGCAGCACCTTAATTGCAATGTTTTTATTGTCGCTATCCCCGACAAGGAAGAGACGTGGCGTTTGTTTGAGTGCGATGTGCGACATCAATCACAGCGGTTAGGGGGCTGGTATCAGGTCGGACTGCAGGCACAGTCAATCTTCGAGCCTACGCTTACGGAAATGACATTGCTGCGTTCGCATTTCACGCAGGCTTCAACGCCCGCCAAGTCGCAGGAAGCGTATAGCTGGTGAAACCGGCTGAGGATGCAAAACATTTGACCAACAACTTGACGTAATACTTGACTAACAACATGGCCTATACCGAGCCACTCTCGCCCGACCCGACGTCAGCGTCCGTTTCAACCAGAAGAAGCGAGCCTTTTGGGAATTCGTTCAAACGACGATTTGACACCGGGACTTTGCGGAATCGTCGAACGGGCAGCCCCCCCGGTTTGGGTCCTTCCTGATGTCTCAGGAAGTGAGCCCGTAGTGGTCTATGGGACATTGAGACACACTTTCTTTCCTCGGAATGTGTGCCGAATCGCGGGGCCGTTTGCAGTGTGACGGGCCCCCGGTGAAATCGGAAGAATGGCAACGGTGGATTCTGTTCGTCAGTTGTTCGGCGAACGCTCGCCAGTTGTTGGCGGAAGTGTGAAGCGGCCGGCGTTCGGTTGTGTGCACCATCGATGTTCGAAGCGTGGCTTGGCGATCGCGTGAACGAGCTCGCAGGCCTGCTGTGTCGGGCCCGCAGCAATTCACGTTGGCGAATTGTGCGCGTCTGGATGCACTTCATTGGCGGTTTACGGCTCACAATTGCCCGCGAAGTGTGAACACGCTGCGGACTGCAGCTGTGAAACAGTGGGGCTCGAATCGGAAAAATGCACACAGGCCGGGACTGAAAAACGAGTTGTGTTGCGGTTGTTTTTATTTACAACCATGCCACAACCGGTATGATTGATGGCCAACACAACGGAGGCGCGATGGATCTCATCTGAAACGGCAACATCGAGCACATTGCCGAACACGGGCTGACTCAGGACGATGTTCAGTTTGTGTTCGACAACCCGGTTGGTTACGGCGAAAGTCGATCGACGGGAGACCCTGCCGTGTTCGGTTACACGCCGGACGGTCGTTACATCACCGTGGTCTATTCTGAGATTGATGAGTTCTCAGTTTATCCCGTCACAGCCTTTGAAGTTCCGGAGCCAAACCGATGAATCGCACAAACCGAAAACTGAACCCGGAGCAACAGGCTCGCGTCGATCGAGCGAGAAAAGCGGCTGAAGGTGAAGACCGTGAAGACTTGATTCAGCAGGCTCGCAAGGCACAAGCGCAGGCGTTGGCGGAATCTCCGGAACAGGTCATGGCCGTATTAAAAGCCGCGCGTGAAGCGGCTGGGATCTCGCTGCGGGAGTTTGAAGTATCAACCGGCATTTCGCGCGGCAATCTGTCTCGGCTGGAAAACGGAATCGCCAATCCGACGATAGCCACATTGCGACGCTACGCCAAAGCCCTTGGCAAAACGGTTCGCATCACGGTTGAGTGAATTCAGTTCTGTACTCGGTTGCGAAGTCGCAACCGTTCGAAAACTGGGCTAGGCGTGGGCGTTGCTTCCCACCCGAAAAGTTGACCCGAATCAACCTGCCCTGTTCTTGCTTCATTCGGGAATGATCTGAATTCGGGAGACCTGCAGAATGGATTCATTCGGCGCATTGAAGTGTCTTCAAAACGCTTGCGAGAAATTGAGGCGTGCGAAGTTTGCGGATGCCGTTTTGCCGATCGAACAACTCATTGAGTTCGTATTAAACCACGCACCCGACATTCGGAAAGCAGAACTCACGTACGCCGTCGCCCGCAAATCATTTGTTGAAGGCGAACCAAGTGCCAGCCTCAATGTGAGTCATGCGACCGTCAGAGCGACAAGTTGTCATCTTTGGCCAGTCGAAACCGCAACAGACCTCGTTTTGCCGATTCCAGGTTATCGAGCAGCGCTCATAGTTGAGTCGATGTTGGCAGCAAACTCTCTCGCGTCTGTCTTGGAAGATGATTCACTCCGAAACTACGTTCACGCGATTGGGTTTTTGTTTTCATTCGCCCCATACTCCGACATCAGGCGCGAACTGGCTTTTGAATTAGTGTTCCTAAACCCAGACTCCAAATTGTCGTTAATAACTGAAAGTCCCGAGCTGCAGAATGCGGAATGGAAGGAACTCAGATTTGAAGGAAACTTTCATTTAGATCCGCCTGAGGACGATGCTGATTCAATTTCGATATCCGCTTGGTTTCTTCGCAATGAGGCTTTCGGGTGGACGATGTTGAATACCCAGTACCGAATTCGAACATCTGGCTCAAATAGTTGAAACGTTTCGAACGTTGTCATCGGCAAGCGTACAAACGTGATTGCGACAGAGAGAAAAAGACCCTGCCACTTAGTTCGTGGATGCTTTCTTTTATCGCGAAGAATGCAGGCGTTGCGTTGTGGCGAACAGCGAAGGCCAGCACGCTCACGAAGAAACTACAAAGCCATCGTGACACGTGGGACCCGGACAAAAACTATCGGCGTTGAATCACCGAATTGTTGGACACTCAGTTGGACACTTTTCTGAGTGCCCAATACCGGCGTTCTGGTCTGCGTATCTTTTGCATCGTTGAAAGTCTGAATCCTTCCGCATACACGGAACGCAAACGATGGCACACGAAACTGAATTTATTCTGATCGGGCAAGCCGCCCGAATTTTCAAACGACCGGACCATCGGGTTCGGCGGACTACTGACCAGTTGTGGCCGAACGCGCCGCGAAGTGGTCGGTTCCGATTGATTCCTCGCGCTGAGCTGTGCAGTCTTGCCGCTGCCATTGAACGCACTCACGACTACGCCCCCGGACGCGACTTCAGCAAGCCGCCGGCAAAGCTGGTGGATTCCGTGTTGAAGGCGTTCGGGCTGACTTCTGATGGTTCCACTAATTCAACTCGAAAGGAACTGAAGGCATGAAAGCCGCAACACTTTTTCCCGATGACGACATCCACGATTCGGCCGAAGACTGGAAAGGCAGGTCCGGAGCTTCGGCCGTTCCGTATCACAACGGGACTCTGACAAGCTGCGCCGCTGCGGAGTCTGACGGGTTCCGTTCTTCGTGCGGAATTCTGGATTCCAGTTCGTTTGGTTCTCTGGCGATGTTCGCCAGTTGTGACGATACTGGTTCAAGCGGGATAGACTTTGACTGATCATTGAAGCTGACAAGCTGGTTACCTTGACCAGTTTCCCGCGCTTTCTTTTAAGCGACTTCTTTCTGACTGGGACGAACGCGACGAAGATCGTAGACGCCTGCCCCGACCGTCAATGGCGATTGATCTTTGCACTGTGGCGCTTTGCTGGACTGCGGAAGATGGAAATCTTCCAACTTCGCTGGGAACACGTCCTGTGGGATCAGGGCCGAATGTTGGTGACCATCCCGAAGACAAAGCACCATGAGGGCAAGGGGACGCGCTTTGTGCCGATCGGCGGTATCCTGCCCTGGCTGGAAGCGGCATTTCACGAAGCCCCCGATGGCTCTCAGCGAGTGATTACGAGGTTCACAAAATCGAATGTGAATCTTGCCAAGCCATTTGAAAAGATCATCACAGCGGCCGGTCTCACCATTTGGCCGAAACTGATTCAGAACTTGCGGGCATCCTGCGAAACGGATTGGCTGGACGCCAGCATTCCTGCCCACGTCGTGGCCAGATGGATCGGGCATTCTGTCAAAATCCAGAACGACCACTATGCCCAGGTGGACGACCACCACTTCGACCAGTTCAACGTGAAGGCGAAAGCCTTGCAGATTCAGGCAGCGGCTGAAGGCGTTGATTCAAAGCGGGGAGGGGCACAGGCAGGGGCACAAGCCGTGCAAACTCACGCGAACGGGCAAACATCAAAAAAAGTGAGCCCCCCGAAAAACCAATGTTTTTCGGGGGATTTCTCTCCAGTTGCCCCTAGTGCGGAGCAATCGATTGTCCCGGGCGGGGGTCGAACCTGCAACCTTCGCCTTCGGAGGGCGACGCTCTATCCAGTTGAGCTACCGAGACTTGTAATTAAAACACGGGGCTTCTACTCTATTCTTTTCTGCAGCGGTTTTCAGTGTGACGACAACCGAAGAAAGAAACCAATTCCAGAATCATCTGGACAGCGGACCCGCAAAATCTTATCCAGAATTCCCTTTATTTGCACACCAGAACGGTCAGTGGTGCAAAAAGATTAAAGGAAAGCAGTGGTTCTTCGGAATCTGGTCTGACCCTGACAGAGCACTTCGGAAGTATCTCGATCAAATTGAGGCGACGGAAACACCCGCTCTTTGAAGCACCTGGCCATTGTCAGCCCCGATCACCGCTGCCACTCAAACCGCGACGCCAAGATAAGCCGCCGGGCGTGTCCCGAAAGTTGTGCCCACGCCAGATTTCATAAATCACAAGCGTGGCTTTGCCGTTCCGAATCCGCCACACCGGGCGATCGATGCCTGGCTCGCATTGAGTCACAGCAAAGCCTTCAGAAAGTACGAACTCGTGGTGATCGGCTCGATCGATCTTGTCCTGTTTCGGCATTCGCCAGCGTCGATCTGAAGTCTGCCGATCACTGCTGGACCCATGCTTCTTTGGCGTGCCGGATTTCTTTTCTTCGTCTTTACGCCGACGCATTTCTTCCGCCGTCCGGGAATACGGCTTGTCGAGTCGCTGCGTCGGATTCTTCTTTCGGAGTTTCCGATTTTCCTTTTCCAGCTCCTCAAACCGCTTCGCCAAACTCGCAATGTCGCCCCGCCACTGCACCACCAGTGACGCCATCTCAGCATAGCTCGGTTCTCGACCGTTCCCATTCTTATACGGTATGCACCAGACACCGCAATTCTCCAAAACCCCAATTTCCACGGGGAAATGGACAGCTAAATTTCATACCATACGGTGCGCATCGTAAAGACGGGCTTCGAGTTATCTCGCACCTTATGTTCGTTTGTTTTATCGATGCGATGCTTGCTTTCGGCAAGCTTCTTTCGTGTAATTCATCGCTGAACCCGACTCGATGAGGAGGCCCCCAGTCCCTGGCCTCCTTTTCAAGTCGGGTTAAACGTCAGCGGTATCGGCTGATACTAAATCAACAGCAGGCAAGCGAGGAGCCGGATCTGGATCTGGTCGGCGAGTTTCAGTGGAGTTGAAATTCATGGATTTGAAAAACACAAATGGCTCATCGGAAGCGTCAATGGCTGACAAACCGAGAGTATGGAAATCCGTGGCGATGCTGGCCGTGCCTTGTTTGGTGTCGGCTATTTTCACCATGCGAGATTCGGCGGCTCCGGCGCTGACACTACAGAAGGATCGCCCGGCGCTGGTGTTTCAATCGTACATGGTGCATGAAGGTCCGGACCCGGTCGCCCCGCAGCCGCTGTTGACTCCGTATTTCACGTTCAAAAACAAAGGCACGGAACCTGTCACCATTCGAGAACTGACACCTGCCTGCAGCAGCTGTGTCGTGCCGGACGTGACTGCTCGTGAGATTCCGCCAGGGGGTGAAGGTCGAGTCATGTTTTCCATCAGGACTCGCAATCAGGCGGCGGGCCCTCATGATTACCTGGTCACCGTGAAATACGAAGATCCAAAACCGCGCGAGGTTCTGCTGACGTATAAAGTTGTTTTGCCGGAGAAGCTGATCGAGATTGAGCCGCGAGTGTTGATGGTCATGGGACGCATCTCCAGTGCTGATCGCGATATTATTACGATCGGCGATCATCGTGCGGATCGTGCTGAGTCCCCGATGAAAATTCAGAGCGTTGCCAGTTCGTCGTCGCTGTTTACAGCTCAGTCAGCGGGCCATTCGACAGTAGACGGAATCAGTCGCGATGCCATCGAAGTGACCTACGCGGACTCGATTCCCGTTGGCCAGCATCGAGGCGTCATCACCGTGCTGACAGATGACGAAATGTATCCCGCTCTTCAGGTCCCTGTCATTCTGGGCGATCGAAAGCGACCAGCGGATGAGTCCGTGAGTATGATCCCGGAGGCCGGGCGTGTCGTCGTCGATGCAAGCGATCCGGCGAAATCCACTGGGACCACGATCACGTTTACCGTGCCCGCGAAGTGGACGGTGACGCATGTCGAAACGTTCCCATCGCAGTTGCTGGGCGCGATCGCGAAGAGTGAAGCAGTGGCTCCGGACCGCACACACGTGACTGTCCAGTTGTCGCTGACCGAGTTGCCGGCGAAGGGCATCGAGCAAGCGATCGTGACGCTGCATGCCAACGACGGTGACGAAGCCGAAATGGTGACGGTGCCCGTCACGCTGATCTGGAGATCCCTGCCGAAATGAATCCGCTGATCCATCCGCTTGGCGATTCCGCTGTGATCGTTGCCTGGCCGAATGTCAGTGACTCAGAGGCGGCTGAACGGATGGAGCGGCTGTGTGGATCGCTCCGAGCCCAATGGCATCGCGGCTACGAATCGCTGGTTCCGGCGTTTGCGTCCCTGGCGATTCATTACTCGCCGCTTATTCTGTCATGGGAACAGATTTCCATGCATCTCGAAGAACTGCTTGCTGCTGACAGTCCGAACGTGCCGCGAACTTCGAAGCAAGTCGAGATCCCCGTCTGCTATGCGGACGAATTTGCGCCGGACCTGGCGGAACTTGCGGCCGGGCATGGGCTGAGTGTGGATGATGTCATTCGAAGTCACAGTGCAGCCAACTACCGTGTGCGGATGATCGGTTTTTCGCCCGGCTTTCCGTACCTGGCCGGACTTCCGGAATTGCTCGTGACATCTCGCCGCAGCACGCCGCGGCTAAAGGTTCCGGCAGGTTCGGTTGCGATCGGGGGTTGCCAGACGGGCATTTATTCTCTCGAAACGCCAGGTGGATGGCACATTATTGGTCGCACGCCGCTGGCGATGTTCCGACCGGATCTGGATCCGCCGTGTCTGCTGACAGCGGGTGACGAAGTCATAATTGTCCGGGTGTCCCGTGAACAATTTTATGACTGGCCTGCGGTATGAGCATCGTGCGCGTGCTGCGCGCGGGCCTGTCGACGACCGT
>JBDNHX010000387.1:0-21668 GCA_041688565.1 Planctomycetaceae bacterium | reverse complement strand
TGCGCCGGATGCTCAGTGGAGGTTGATCATCGCTCTCAGCCGGTTCGGGGGTCTCAGAACGCCTTCAGAGCATGCGAGACTGCGGTGGCAAGACATTCTCTGGGATCAGAACAGAATGATCGTCCATGCTCCAAAGACCGAACATCACGAGGGAATGGCCTCTCGCACTGTTCCACTTTATCCAGAATTGCGGCCTTTTCTTGAAGCGGCGTTTGAAGCTGCAGAAGACGGGGCAGAGTTCGTGGTCACCAAATTGAAGAACGGTGAACAAAACCTTGGGACAATGTTCCGCAAGATCATCAAGAGGGCTGGGCTCATTCCGTGGCCGAAGGCGTTTCAGAACCTGCGAGCGAGTCGACAGACGGAACTTGAGCAGGTCTTCCCAACTTACGTCGTTTGCAAGTGGATGGGGAACAGTCCAAAGGTGGCGGCAAAGCACTATCTTCAGACCACTGAAGACCACTTCGACCAGGCGGTGCAAAATCCGGTGCAGCAGACGTCCGCAACATCTCGCAATGCACCGCTTTATGCACCGACTAGGCATGAAAAAACCCCGAGAAACGCTGATTACTCAGCACTTTCGGGGCTTCTGAATAGCGGCGGAGGGATTTGAACCCCCGACCCGCGGATTATGATTCCGCTGCTCTAACCAACTGAGCTACACCGCCAGCTTTGAAGCACAAGACCTGCACGCAGAATTTGCCGAACCGGCAGTGACGCCTGAAGCGTAACACGCCCGAGTTCACTCGAGTTCGCGAGGGACGGTAGTTTAGCAAAATTCGCCGACAGAACAACCAACCGGAATCAATTTGCCGAGCATTGCCAGGTAGCGGCTTTCTGCCATGGAATTCTGATTGGGCAAGAAGATTCGACTAGGGTCAAAGTGCAACCCATTCAGGTAAGCTCTCATCCGGGGTCTCTCCCGGTAGAGGCAGTCTTTACTGATGCACCGGCTGTGCGTCTTTCCCAAAAGATGAATCTGCAGAAACGACTTTTGAAAGTGCAAAACACCCCAGTTTTAAAAGGCCCGACGGTTCCGGCAAGGAAGTCCCTTGGGATGTAGCGATCAGCAGGGTTGTCAGGCACGAGAGCAGGAAACAGTTCAGAGGGCATGTCCGCGAGGTTCGAACAGTCAAGTCGTATAAACGTGGCCGACGAAGACAATCACAGTTTTGTGCGTCACTTGTGCGCTCACGTTTCACTCAGTTTGTTTTAGGTGAGGTAAGGCAATGAAAAGGCTCATGCTGGGAGCCGCTGCTGCAGTTACCGTCCTGCTGAACAGCGGTGTTTTGATGGCCGGACTACTCGGAAAGGGTAGTTTTTCCGGTTGTCCGACATCTGCGTGTTCACCATGCGGCGATTTCGTGGCAGCTCGGTGCGGATCTGGCCCGCAATGTCAAACCGTTCAGGAAACCGTTTGGGAGTCTCAGCAGTATACCTGCATTAAGACTGTGTACGATCAGTGCACAGAATCCATTCCGGTGACCTGCACAAAGAACGTTTACGAAACATGCTACCGTGATGAGTGCTACACGGTTTGCAAGCCGGTCTACACGACCTGCTACAAGACCTGCACTTACAACGTCTGCAAGCCGGTCCACACAACCTGCTATCGAGACGTCACATGCCGCGTTCGCAAGCCTGTGTATCAGACTTGCTACCGCGACTGCTGCTACACGGTCTGCAAGCCTGTCTATCAGACGTGTTACCGCACAGTCTGCTACAACGTTTGCAAGCCGGTTTACCAGACGTGCTACAAAGAAGTTTGCTGCACCACGTACAAAACAGAAACGGAAACATGCTACAAGGACGTGTGCTACACGGTCTGCAAGCCTGTTACAGAATGTCACACAGTCGACGTTTGTTGCGGCGAATGGGTGACAGAAACGAAGTGCATTCCTGGCCCGATCGTGAAGAAGTGTGTGGTTGACCCATGTAATCCATGCTGCACGAAGACTGTTTGCGTTCAGTGCCCATCACGTACTGTCAGCTGCAAGAAGTGGGTTCTAAAGGTTGTTCAGAAGACTGTGACCTGCACAAGAATGGTTCCTGAAGTCTGCCACAAGCAGGTTCCTTACACCATTTGCCGTCAGGTGCCATGCACGACCGTTAAGAAGGTGCCGTACACAACCTGCTCGTTTGTTACCGAAACCTGCACAAAGCAGGTTCCGTACACAACCTGCACAATGACTCAGCAGACATGCACTCGCAAGGTTCCTTACACAACCTGCAGCTGGACTGAAGAATGCATCACTCGTCGTGTGCCTTACACGACCTGCAAGATGGTAACAACCTGCTGCACAAAGCAGGTTCCATACACCACCTGCACGATGACACAGCAGACATGCACTCGCAAGGTTCCTTACACGGTCTGCCGTCAGGTTTGCGAAACTCGCACTGTAACCCGCACCAAGTGTGTTCCTCGCCAGGTCTGCGTTACGATGACTCGCTGCGTTCCACGAGTTGTCTGCCGTCCTGTTCAGACATGCTGCGACCCATGTGCCGGCAACGGCGCTTGCGGTACGGGTGCTTGTGGTGCCGGTGGATGTGCTGCAGGCTGTGGCGAAACTGCTGCGGCTCCTGTTGCTGAACAGACCATGTAATTGAAAATGCTGTTGTCAAAATGGATTTCAGTGGAAAGGTGGTTCAACGGAGTTGATATCCAGCAGTCACTCAGGTGAATTGTCTGGACCACTGTTGTCAGAAACTGAAGAAGGGGACCGTGAATACACGGTCCCCTTTTTGCATTTCCCGGCATCGTTTTTGGTTTGAATTCACCCTGGCCAGCGAAACAGCGTCTCTACAGCCGACTGCCCGAACGTATTTCATAAGATAAAGCGTGAGCCCGAAGTTCGCTCGTTGCGTCGGGAGTCGCCCGTGGATGTTCTGCGGATATCGCCTTCGAATGTCGCCCTCACCAACAAGAGGATATCGGAACGATTTAGTTTTGCCCGCCGGCTACGGCAGGGACCTGTTCGGGCAGTTCATTTCGAAAATCCCTCGCGAGGATTTGCGAAAGAGGGGATCAGCGGTTGAGCTCGACTGAGCCGCAAGAACTCTTCGGGTTGTGTCGATGATGCGTTTGCGACAGAATGCGGAGACAAGGAGGTGAGTCTGCGCGGTGTCGTTGCGGGCCACTTTCGAGCGGCTTCCGGAAGTCGCTCTCCGGTAAGCGGTCTTCCGGCTTAGAGCAAAATCAGCCAGGTTCGGGCATCAGGGGAGTTCGGCTCAATCATGGATCAGTCCCGCGAGATCGAGGAACTCCAGCAGAGAATTGCCGTTCTTGAAGAAGAATTGATGCGTGCACAACGCCTGAGCTCCGTCGGGGCATTAGCGTCTTCGATCACACATGAATTCAACAACATCCTGACCACTGTCATCAACTATGCCCGCATGGGCCTGAGACATCCGGATGATGCGACGCGAACGAAATCCTTTGATCGTATTCTTTCCGCGGGTCAGCGTGCAGCCAAAATCACGACGGGCATGCTGGCGTATGCTCGCAATTCCAGTGACCGAATTGAGCCTGCAGATTTGAAGCGGCTTCTGGAGGACGTGCTGGTGCTGGTCCAGAAAGACCTGCAGATGCATCGCATCAATGTGGATTTGTCAGCTCCCGCCAGCGTCTGGGCGCTGGCAAATTCCAGCCAGATCCAGCAGCTGTTGATGAACCTGATCGTGAATGCTCGCCAGGCCATGCAGGAAAACGGGCGACTCAAACTGATCGTCCGCGACAATCCGTCTGAAGGCTGGGCGGAAATTGTGGTGGGTGACTCCGGATGCGGAATTCCTCACGACAAACTGCCTCATATCTTTGAGTCGTTTTACACAACGAAGCAGCCCGACGCGCGCGGCCAGGGCGGAACCGGTTTGGGGCTCGCCCTGTGCCGTAAAATCGTGGAAGCGCATCAGGGACGAATTCGAGTCGAAAGCGAGATCGGAAAAGGAACGACGTTTACTCTGAAACTTCCTCGCTCCGAATCCCCGGCAGGATTTGTCGACACATCCGCAGCCTGACGGCACACACGTTCGTGCGGAGTGAAGTACAACGCGGTGCGTGGGTGACAGTTACCCGTTTGAGGCGATGGGCGACCATCGCGCCCAGGAAAAGCTGCGTGCCTCATTATGGTTAACAGGCTTGCACGTTTAATTCTCCGGTGCCTGTCAAATGATTTGATCCGAAGTCAGACGCTTCCCGGCAAGGGACTTTGACGAATTCCCATGAAGGATCTTCTGAACCGACTGCGTCTCTTTGGCAAGTTCGAACCACGATAGCGGTAGCGTTCGGCCATTCCGGACTCTTTTGCAACACCGTTCCGCGGCATGTTAAGAATCCTTCCCATTCCCATAAAAACGGGTAGACTTCAGGGATTGGCGATTCGGCACGCCAAAGGCATAATCGGAGCCATAGGCGAACTGCATCATGCGGGCTGAAGAAAATCGGCCGGCTGAGATAACGCCGCGCGGTTGATTTGTGGCTGAATTTTCATGCTGACGCTGCACGCCAGTGTTTGGGAATGCAGGTACTGCTCTGTCACTGACGGGCCTTTCAAAAGTCCGTGGGACGCTAACTTAGGGTGTGGGGTCCATGCGGTCCAGCAGGCTCGCCAGTCCATTCACTGGAGATTCTCCGTTCAGTTGATCCCGGTAATTCTGCCGCGAGTCTGGCGAAATTTGCCTGGTTATTACGAAGTACTGGCAACGATAATTAGTGTTAAAGTATTTTGAAGTGTGAGCTCATCGAGAAAGGCCCACAATGCTTAAGCATTTGTTTCTGATCCGTCATCTGGCCTTGTCAGCGGTCTTTGCAATCGCGGGTTCCAACGCCTTCGCACAAGAGCCCGCTCAGCCAGACTATCCACCCGCGGACAAGGTCCTGGAGGGATATGAGAAAGTGGTCACCAAGGCCAACATTCGTCCAATGTACACCCTCTGGACACGTCAAAAAGACGGCCAGATGTTTGCCGAGCTGCCTCGCGGGTTTGCTCAGAAGAAGTATTTCATCGCAACGACTGTCGCGAGCGGCGAAGATTACGCCGGTCTGCAGGCAGGCGACATGTACGTTTACTGGAAGCAGTATGACAAACGACTGGCTCTGATGTCACCAAATGTGTCGATTCGCGCTGAAGGTGATCGAGAAGCGGCTTCGTCTGTGTCTCGACTGTTTACCGATCAGGTGATCATGGAGATGCCAATCGTCGCCATGGGACCGGGCGGCGGTCCAATTATTGACCTTGACGCAATGCTGCTAAGCAATCCCGGAAGCTCAACTATTGCTCCGGCGGGAATCAATATGCAGCTGACACAGCGGGGGATCTTTTCGATCAAGACCGCCAAGGCCTTCGAAAACAACATCGAAGTGGGCTTTGAAGTTCCTTCTTCGGACCGTTCGGTCCTGAAGATTCTGCACTATTCCATCAGCGACATTCCGGACAACACGGGCTATCAGCCGCGCGCTGCCGACAGTCGCGTGGGATTTTTCACGACGTCTTACCGCGATCTGGCGAAGTACAATGATCGCGAGACGAAGATCCGCTACGTTAATCGCTGGCACTTGGAAAAGGCGGATCCAAAGCTTCAGCTCAGCCCGCCCAAGAGCCCGATTGTGTTCTACATTGAACACACAACACCGATTCGTTATCGTCGCTGGGTACGGGACGGGATTCTTGCCTGGAACGCCGCTTTTGAAAAAATCGGTATCGCGAACGCGATTGAAGTTTATTACCAGGACGCCACGACAAACGCTCACATGGATAAAGATCCTGAGGACGTTCAGTACAACTTCGTCCGCTGGTTGAATAATGACGTGGGCACAGCGATTGGCCCCAGCCGCGTTCATCCGCTGACTGGCCAGATCCTTGATGCCGACATCATTCTGACCGACGGCTGGATTCGCCATTATCAGAAGCAGTTTGCGGAAGCTCTGCCGAAGATCGCGATGGAAGGTTATGGCCCTGACACTCTGGCCTGGCTGGCCGAACATCCGGACTGGGACCCGCGAGTCCGTCTGGCTCCGCCATCCATGCGGCAGATTGTCAGCAGTAAAATTGCAGCCTCGGCTGCGTTGCCATACGCCGGACATGCACTTGCGTCTGCAGATGCTCGACAGATGGGCGACCAGGAATTTGATGGCCTGAATCGTCCAAGTCAGACCAATGGTTTGTGCATGGCAGCAGACGGCATGGCGTTTGACCTTGCGATTATGAAAATGACGCTCGAACTTTTGAATGCTCAGGAAGCCCAGCCGGCTGCTGCATCGGAAGGCGAAAAAAAGGAAGAAAAGCCGCCGGAGAAACCGAAGGAACAGATTCTTGACGGCATGCCCGAATCGTTCGTTGGTCCGCTGATTGCCCACCTGGTGGCGCATGAAGTTGGTCACACACTTGGTCTTCGCCACAACTTCAAGGCGTCAAGTGTTTACACTCTGGCCCAGGTCAACAGCGAAGAACTGAAGGGCAAGAAGCAGCTGGCCGGTTCGGTAATGGATTACATTGGAACCAACATTCGTCTGGATTCCGGTTCGATTCAGGGCGATTACTGCATGACGGGCGTCGGCCCGTACGACATGTGGGCGATTGAATATGGTTACACCTTTGGAGACCTGAAGCCGATTCTGGCTCGTGTGGCTGAACCGGAGCTGGCTTATGCAACCGATGAAGACACCGGAGGTCCGGACCCACTGGCTCGCCGTTATGACTTCACCAAAGATCCACTTGAGTACGCCGAAGAACAGAATCGTCTGGCGGCTCATCATCGCAGCCGACTCCTGAGTGAATTCATTAAGGACGGAGACAGCTGGGACCGTGTTCGTTATGGGTACGAAATGCTTCTGTCACTGCAGACGCGTTCGCTTTCCATGATGGCCGGCTGGATCGGTGGTGCTCACGTAAATCGCGACAAGAAGGGCGATCCGAATGGACGGAAGCCAATTGAAGTGGTGCCTGCAGACAAGCAGCGCAAGGCTCTGGCCTTTGTTGTGAACAACGCGTTCCGGGATGAATCCTTCGGGCTGACTCCGGAACTGGTCACAGCCATGGGGCTGGATAAGTGGTTCGACGACACATCGTCCATCATGGAAGAAACCACCTGGCCGATTCATGATCGGATCATGGGGATCCAGGCGTCGATGCTGACCAGCCTGATGAATCCCACGACATTGAAGCGAGTCTACGATAACGAGTTCCGCATTCCAGCCGATCAGGATTCTCTGACGTTGCCAGAACTGCTGAACACTGTCTCGACGGGAGTCTGGACGGAACTGGATTCAAAGCCAGAAGGGGAATACACACCTCGCAAGCCATTAATTTCAAGTCTACGCCGCAATCTGCAGCGCGAACATGTGGATCGCCTGATTGACCTGACGATGCCCGGAAGCGGTCAGGGTGCAGCCGGTCGTACCATCTCAACTCTGGCCAGCGAACAACTGCGTCAGATCGTTCGGAAGATCGAAGCGGCCCAGGCGGCATCAGCCGACAAGTACGATGCTTATACCGCAGCTCACCTGTCGCAGGCGAAGGATCGCATTACCAAGGCTCTTGATGCAAACTACATCCTGAACCCAAGCCGCAGCAGCAGCGGTGGCGGTTTTCGAATTCTGATTGGAAACGAAGTCGAGCAGGCTCCATAAAGCCGGCTTGATCGTCACGAGAAGAGTTCCTGCAAAACAAGAAACGCCCTTCGAAGGTTGGCAACTTTCGAAGGGCGTTTTTCATGGGCCTGAACCAGCGATGCCCTGTGAGGGCTGAAGCTTGCGAACGTACGTCTGCAGATCATTGAAATAGCTGGGCACTTCCGCTTCCAGACTCGTGAGAATCCGCCGAGGCGTTTTGGTTCCCTGCAGTTCTTCCACATACTTCAAAAGAACTTCCGACGCCCCGTCCGTGCTGTTCAGCATAAAGTGAACCCACGCCCAGCTTTCAGCGTAATCCCGCGAAGTCAAATCACGGAAGTCGGTCAGCATTTCGAGTCGGTACAGGTTGGGGTTCCAGCCTTCCTCCGCCGCCAGTCTGAGCTCCTGCAGATGAGCCGCGTGGACGGCCCCCGGAACATTGGAACTGACTTCAAAATACTCAGCCAGCCCTTCGTCCAGCCACAGAGGCACCGTTTGCAGCGTCGCATGCAGCATGCCATGAGTGAACTCGTGTCGCAGATCTTCCATCACCTGTGGGCTCAGGAAAGAATAGACCGCAAGTTCGCGAGTTGTCCCAACGAAGTAGGCCCGCCGCGGTGGCAGATCCTTCCACGTTGTGTGCATATAGAATCGATACGAGGCCTCGTCACCAAAAAGGTAAACACTGACGGGGTCACGCTGTTCTGGAAGTCGAAGGGTCTCGCAAACCTGATCGTGCAGGGCTTCAAGTTCCTTCACCAGATCGTTGTTGGCTTCCAGCCGAACATCGCTGTTGATCAAAAAATGGCGAGTTGAGACGGTGTGCAGTGACGGACGATCTGAGGAAAATGTCGTCTTCGGTGTGCTCTGGCAACCCTGCACCGTCATCGCCATCGCAAGCAACCCGAGGGCTGCGCGACGTGAGACTGGCGGATTGTTCCCGCGTTCAGTCCTCTTGTGGAAAACGGCGTGATGCACAAACTGATTCCAGCTGAACAATAAGCCCCATCAATTCAAATGGGCAACCGTCTGGTGACCGATGCCAATGCACCGATGCCAACGTTAGGGCTCAAAACGGTGGGATCGTGACAGAACGCCGAAGCCCGGGCAAGTCGGATCCGCCAACCCACAGGATCGGTGGGCGTTCATGCGTACTGAATGGGCTGCAATTCTGCGAAACTGGAACTTGAAGAGTCGCCAGCCGCAATTTCTGCATCAATACGAACCTTCCTATTCCCCCGAAAGCCCCATTGAATCCCCAGTGCTCAGGCTCTCGGATCAATATTTCTGCCTGCAGTTGCAGACGCGAAGAGCCAAATGGCGCCCAGGGCCCGGCCCTGCGGGCGTGGAATCGCCATCAAGGGCGACAACGGCGAGCCGGTTTCCGGTCCGTAAAATCGGCAAATTCCAAGGCCCGATTACCCGCCCTGCAGACTCTCGTTCGTCCGCGAAGCTCGCTACAATCCCGAGCACGACGCTGCTGGTTGACGGGAAAATTGCTGAAAACCCGGGAAAGCAGATCACAAATTCCAACACCCGGATGTTCTGAATTATCCTTTAGAAAGTTCGACAAGGTTTAACAGGACGTTCTCCGGTCCTTCCTCGTTGTTTGAACAGGTTCCTCATGTCTCGACAAGTCTATGTGGCTGGCAAGCTGGTTCCCGCCGAGCAGGCGACCGTCAGCGTTTTCGATCACGGTCTGCTTTACGGCGACGGTATTTTCGAAGGCATTCGAGTCTACAGCGGTCGCGTGTTTCTGCTGCGGGAGCACATTGACCGATTGTACGAAAGCGCGCTGGCGATTCGACTGCAGATTCCAATCAGCCACAGTGAGATGACTGAGGCTGTTGAAGACACGGTGAAGGCCAACGGGATCACCGATGGCTACGTTCGCCTTGTGGTGACTCGCGGCTCAGGATCGCTTGGGCTGGATATTCGCCGCACCAGCAATCCGCAGGTCATTGTCATTGCAGACACCATTTCGCTGTATCCGCCAGAGCTGTATGAAACCGGCATGCGTCTGGTGACAGCCGCCACGATCCGCAACCATCCAGGCGCTTTGAGCCCGCGCATTAAATCGCTGAATTATCTGAACAACATTTTGGCGAAGATCGAAGGCACCGATGCCGGCACAGTCGAAGCTCTGATGCTGAACCACAACGGTGAGGTCGCGGAATGCACGGGCGACAACATCTTCATCATCAGGCGAGGGGTCCTGAAGACGCCTCAGCCTGACGCCGGAATTCTCGAAGGCATTACGCGAAACGCGGTGATGAAGCTGGCTGTTGAAGCGGGAATTCCCGTTCAGGAATGCGTGATGACTCGTCACGATGTTTTCACAGCCGACGAATGTTTTCTCACCGGCACAGCGGCAGAAGTCATTGCCGTAACCAGTCTCGACGGACGTCAGATTGGAACCGGAAAACCGGGACCGATCACCAACAACCTGCTCGAACGCTTCCGGCGGCTGACGCGCGGAGAATAACGTTCGTCAAATTAACCTGCGTCATTGTTCATCCTTCCGCTGCACGCTCAGCGCGGGTCGCTGCAATCGTTCACGCGAAACCGCGACCCGCCTCAGTTTGGCTTTAACGCCTTCCTCTGCTCTTTCCGGGAATGTCACCATGCGAATTGGTCATTGCCAACTGGATTCACAGCTGAGCGACTTCCAGGGAAATTACAGTAACCGTTCGGCTTACATAAAGTTCCATCGGCATGGCCGGGAGTTTCCGGTCTTTGAACACAAAGGGCTGAAGTTCGGAGTCGGCATTTGTTCCGATGGCGGATTTATTGAGCCTTCTCGCCTGTTGGCCCTGCAGGGCGCGAAGGTGATTTTTTCTCCGCACTTCAACAATATCGGAAAAGAAGGACTGATCGGACACTTCACGCACGTACGTGCCGACCATACGGCCCGTGCCGTCGAGACCATGGTGTACTTTATGCGAGGAAATAACGTCTCGCCTGGCAAAGAGGAATGCATCAGCGGTTACGATGGTGTTGGATACGGAGACAGCTACATTGTGGACCCATGGGGTGAATTCATGGTCCGCAGCCGTCGTCCGGGGGAAGACTTCATTTTCGCCGACATTGATGTCGGTGTGATGGATGTTGCCTGGGGCGTCGGAAAGCCTCTTTGGAGTGCTCGTGAGTTTGGGGATCAGCTGCGAGCCATCGTGGCGACGCGGACCAATCCACCAGGTTGATCAGATGGCATCAGAACCGGTGCCGAATTTTGAGTTTCAGTCAGTCAAGTGAGTAAGAATCGAATGGCCAGATCGCGCGACCTGTTTGACGATACGACGATGACGTTTGGTGAGCACCTGGAAGTGCTGCGCGTCCATGTCTTTCGCGCCATCATTGGAATTGTACTGGCCGTTTCCGTCACGCTGTTCTTCGGCGACAAAATCTTCATGTGGCTGCGAAATCCCATTGAGTCGGCTCTTCGAGAGCGTGGGATTGATCAGGATCAGATTAAATTTGATGCCCCCAAGGAGAGCTTTTTTTCTTATCTGACCAGCATGTTCTCTTCCAAAAAGGTTGAGGCCATTGTTCCCGCTCCGGAAGAACTGCGACGCGATCAATTGAAAGTTCGCGTCGAGAAGCGGGAGCTGCTGAAGGCGCTGGGACAATCGGACTCCATGGGTGCGACAGACGATAAATCCGAAACCGTTCAGATCATCATCGCCGCGCCCGAGTTCGCTCAGCTGCAGCGTGTGATCGAAGATACCAGCCGCATCACGACTCTGAAAGTTGAAGAAGGCTTCATGGCCTACATGAAAGTCTGCTTCTTTGCCGGACTGCTGCTGGCATCGCCGTGGGTCTTTTATCAGCTGTGGCTCTTCATCGCCGCGGGACTTTTTCCGCACGAACGAAAATACGTGCACGTGTACCTGCCCATGAGCGTTGGACTTTTTCTTCTCGGCGCCATGGCTGGCTACTTCTATGCGTTCCCACTGATGCTGGACTTTCTGATCGGCTTCAATGAGTGGCTGGGCATCGGCCTGGAACCGCGTCTTTCCGAATATATCAGTCTGGCGATGCTGATGCCACTGATGTTCGGAGTCAGCTTTCAGCTTCCGCTGGTCATGGTCTTCCTTGAACGCATCGGCGTTTGTTCCGTGGAGACGTATAAGGAGAACTGGAGAATCGCGGTGCTCGTGATCTCAATTGCTTCGATGGTTCTGACCACATCCCCGGACCCATGGAGCATGTTGCTGATGATGTTCCCGCTGCTGCTGCTGTATGTGCTGGGCATTTTTATGTGCCGTTTTCGCCTGGACCCACCAGCGGGCCCCATTCGCTAGCCGGTTGTTGATTGAGTCCGTTTTATCGACTCGCCGCGTTTTCCATTTTGCCAACCCGAAACGTCAGCGAGGGATTGCCTTGTGGCTTTTCAAGGTCGCGCCAGCAAATCCCTCGCGCACGCTTCGGGTTATGATTAAATCAACACCTGGCCTGAACGAAAAAAACGGCACTGATTTTGCGGGGCAAGGGAGGAACCGCCTGATATCCCGTCCAAATGGCAGGTCCGAATTCTGCTGTCGGTTGCCTGACTGGCAGTTCTTCGAGAACCTGCTCCGGTCTGACAATTTCCGTTTCCATCATTTTCTGATGATCTGCCACCGCAATGTCAAAACGTGACTTCTACGAAGTGCTCGGCGTCTCCCGCAGTGCCTCGCAGGACGAAATCCGCAAGGCTTACAAAAAGCTGGCTCGCATGTTTCATCCGGATGTCAAGCCGACGGAGCCTGATGCCGAGAAGAAATTTTCGGAGATCACGGAAGCCTACGATGTCCTGAGTGACGCCGAGAAACGCAAAACTTACGACCAGTTTGGGCATGCGGCTCGCGGCGCGGGCGGCAATCCATTTCAGGGTGGCGGTGGTGGCGGAGGCTCATTCGATCTGGACGATATTCTGGGCGGCATGTTCGGTGGCGGAAGTCCGTTTGGCGGCGGCGGCCGAAGAGCCCAACCGCGTGCTCAGCGCGGCCAGGATGCCCGGGCCGAGATCACAGTCCCGTTTACGGTTGCGGTCGAAGGCGGAGAACACTCAGTGACGCTGCAGAATGGCTCGAAAAGCGAACGACTCACAGTCAAAATTCCGGCCGGGATTGAAGAAGCACAGAGCATTCGACTGGCCGGCCAGGGGAATCCGGGGATGGGAGGCGGCCCGACCGGCGATCTGATCGTGACCGTGCATATCGCGCCTCATCCGTGGTTTCGGCGCGATGGCCAGAACCTGCAGGTGGATGTGCCTGTTTCACCCAGCGAAGCTGCCCTCGGCGGAAAGATCGAAGTCCCGACACTCAGCGAAGGAACCGTTGTGCTGACTGTTCCGCCCGGTACCTCCAGCGGCGCGAAGCTGCGATTGCGAGGTAAGGGCGTGCGCAATCACAAGACCGATGATCGCGGAGACCAGTTTGTCCTGCTGAAAATCGTCGTCCCGAAAGACCTGACAGACGAGGCGAAATCGCTTTACGAAAGGCTGGCTGAACTGAATCCGAAAAACCCACGTGAGACCATGTGGAAATAACGAAAGCAGAAACCGCCTGACCCAGTCAGCGACACGCTGAAATTTCCGCAGCGGCCGGTTCGATCGTACGAATCCGTCACCTGGTAATTTCAGACGAGGCTCACTGTGGCAGGCAATGCCGACGCAGATGCTAAATCACGCCGCCATGCACGCGATACGGCGTCGCAAGGTCGGGCAGGTCAAGGCCCCAGATGCGTTCCCAGATTTCCGGAATATGACGCAGGCTTTCCGACTGATAAATCAGCTGGCGTGCTCTGACGTCCGGGTTCGGACTCCAGATTGGCACAGCGCAACCCGCAGTAAATGCGGTGCATGCCAGTAAGAGCCCTGCCATCAGTCGTGTTCGAATCTTCATCGCAAACGTCCTTCCCTGGACCCGTTTTCCCGCCAAGACTTTTCTCGCGGTCGCCACAGTATTCGGAAGACAGATCAGTTTCTTGTTCGCCAGCGTGAGACCCCAGCTGTTGCCGGAGGCTCTTCACTTTGAAAACATGATCCAATGCGACTCAGTCCTGCCTCATGTGCCCACGGCACTTGTTTACTTTGAGCCATCCAGATAAACGGAATTCACCGAACCTGAGGTCCGATTGGCACTTCCATCCAGATCATAACGGGTTCCAGACGGACTTGCCGCACGGTTCGCGGCCGCATCTGTTGCCGCTCGAATTCGTGCTGCTTCACGTTCTTCCAGTTCCCGAACCTTGGCTTCCATCTCTTTGCCTGGTTTGAAAGTCACCACAAACTTTGCAGGCACTTCCACCTGTCCACCAGTTCGCGGGTTGCGAGCCTTTCGAGCCGCTCGCATTTTGACTTCAAACACCCCAAAGTTCCGCAGCTCGATTCGACGGTCTTCTACGAGCGTTTCCACGATAGCATCAAAGGTCTTCTGAACGATTTCCTTTGTCTTCAGCTGCGTTAAACCCAACTCATCCGAAATCGCTTTAACGATCTCTTTTTTGGTCACGATGGGTGTCTCCCGAGTAAGAGCAGAACGCGGTGCTGGTCCGTTGAAAACGATCCAACTGTATGATCTGTCAGGACTTACTGTCAAGAGCCTAAGCTCACGACAGCCAGTTTCATGACATGAACTCTTCCAATTCTGCGCGTTCGATCGGTCGACCGATTCGCATTCGATCATGATTTCAAGTGAATTGCCAAAGAACGAGCCGCAGTGCAGACAGAGTCCGACACCTGCGGTCTTTATCGGACCGCTGGAACCCCTTCTTTGAGGAAACCCGTCACAATCGTTACAGATTCACTGAACTTGCAAGCCACCGCGTCGGCCGAAGACAACAAAGCGGGCAAAATGGGAGGCCTTGGGTAAATCCAGCACGGCAAGTGGCCATTTGAGGTGTCGGCGTTGCGTCACTAAACTGACTCCAGTGCCGAGTCAATTGTTGATTGAGGAGTCGCACATCGCAGACGAAACGTCCGCGGTCCCGCCGCGCTGGCCCAATGGCAGTCACCTTGTAGCGGAACGCGAGAAGCGTTTCGGTGATTGCCAGTGAAAGCCACGAATTTCGAAAGCCTCGGTAGCTTCCGCTACGACGATTCCCCGTCAAATCAAGTATCATTGAACGCGGGCGTCTCTCCGGCTGAGTTCCATCTCCTTCTTACACACAGAGCACCAAGCCCGACCTTTTGCCCTTAATCAATGAGCGAATGTTTCATGAAGTCGATTCTTTTGCAGTTTGACACCGATTCTCTTCCCAGCGTCTTTGACCGCGTCGTGGCGGTTGATTCCGGCGTGGAACATCTGTTTTCCTATGGAAGCGTGACTCCGGAAAATGTGACAGGTCTGGTCCACGGAGCCATCTTCACTCGAGGCCCGGTGGATCTGAAGAACACGGCGATCTTTGTCGGCGGAAGCGACGTGGCGGCCGGTGAGTCCCTGTTCAAAAAAATCCAGAACACGTTTTTTGGCCCGATGCGAGTTTCCGTGATGATGGATTCCAACGGCTGCAATACGACAGCGGCTGCGGCTGTCGCGTCGGCCAGAAAACATCTGTCGCTGGCTGACGCTTCGGCCATTGTTCTGGGGGCCACCGGCCCCGTGGGTCTTCGGGCTGTGGAACTTTTGTCGCTCGAAAATGCAAGAGTGACGCTTGTGTCTCGCACTTTGGACCGAGCGGAAGCGGCTTGCAATTCGATTCGCTCCAAAGTTCCCTCGGCGCGTCTAAAAGCGGCAGCAGCGTCCACACCCGTTGAGTTTCAAAACGCCTGCGAGGCTCATCAGGTCATTATCGCCGCTGGAGCCGCTGGCGTTTGCTTTCTCGAAGCCGGAGCCCTCAGCCAACTGAAGGGGCTCAAGCTCGCCATCGACCTGAATGCCGTGCCTCCCGTCGGACTTGCCGATGTCGCCGTCATGGACAAAGCCGCCGAAAAATCCGGCGTAATCTGTTACGGGGCGCTCGGCGTCGGCGGCCTGAAGATGAAGGTGCACAAACAAGCCGTGGTGTCACTCTTCACGGGCAACGATCGTGCCCTGGAGACTCGCGCTTTGTATGAACTGGCTCTCCAGGTGGCCGGAATTTCTCAGTCTATCAATGCTGACTTGCCAGCAAACTTGCAAGCCCCCAAACCGCAGACGCCGTGATGGTGAGCAGAACAGTGAAACCGACAAGGCCCTGGCGACTCATCTTTGCACCAAAGGAATCGCATTTATCCCCAGCCAGCCAGGTGGCCCAGCGAAGTGCAAATAGGGCAATAGTCACCGCGATGAATGTCGTGTCGAGTATTCCTGCTTGACTTGTGCGGGATTCCAGTTTCAGGACTGACAGAATCATCAGCACCACGGGGCCTATCACCAGCCAGATCAGCCGCGGCGCCACATATCGTAGGCCACACCTTGGGCGGCTGATGCTTCTTGAGCTGATCGGCAATTTTGTATCATGACTTTCCAGAGCCGTAACACCATGAGAGTCGCCGGATTCAGTGATGTTGTCGCTGACGTGGCTATTCAGGCATGTGCAGTAGACATCCATAGTAAATGAGTCGGCCGTCATCCGTGACACCATAATGTTGCTCATTCCTGCAAAAGCAAAACGGATAGTGGACTCAGAAGGCCAAATATGCGGGCGTGAAGAAACTGTGTCCGGAAGTCGATCTGCCCCAAATTGCATGCTGGCGTTTACTCTGCGTGGTCCGGCCCGGTACAGAAGCCACGCCTAAACTCCATCCACAAAAGAGACGATCCATTCCGGCACTGCGAAGCCAAATTGCAATCCGCGCGCCGGCCCTCCTGATTTTGATTCCTTACCTCTGAGAGCCGTGATTCAGCGGGCTCAACCCGAAAAAGCTGCAGACCAATCGACTGTGCGATTCGGCGGCGAGTGAAAAAAGGTTTCCATCTTGTGAAACTGTTTTTCATTCCGGCGTCGTGCAACTCGCCCAAGCGGGAGGACACGCCCTCTTCGGCGATCGAAATCTCAGACGCGTGTTGACTTTGAAAGCTTGACTGGGCGAACCCATAGTAGTCGACAAATGCAGACGGACCGGAATCCGGCGATGGTGATCTTCGTACGGAAAAATCAGCATCGATACGTGTCAATTCCATATTGCTTCCGTCAAAATGCTGTTTAACAGCTTCGCATTTATGGCTAGTCGCTGCTGCCTTCTCGATCCTTGGCGATATGGTTGGGCGTCCGAAGTTTGCAGACCTGAAAAACGGCGAGTTTCCTGGTGATTGAACATCGCCAGAAAATGGCACTCCAATTGCTTCGTCATAAGCCTCCTGTCAACCTTCGTATCAGGGAAAGTGGCGGCACTGAGTGATCTCTTCCGATTTTGTTTCCGGTTATCTGGGCGGTAAGTCCGCATGGCGCATTCAGGTTCTGTCACCTGTTCTGGTCGTGGTAGTGCTATGGCTGATCATGAGCATCGGCACCACGATTTATTTGCAGTGGGTAGAAACGTTTTACAATCGCGTCTTTTCGGAGAATCTCACGTCCATCGGAGCCGCTCATTCTGTGGAGTCCCTTGTCTGGAAAACTCTGGCCGAATGGGACGACTCCTCACAGAACAACGAGAAGCTTCAACTGGAATGGAAAGAACGTGAAGCGACTCTCAGAAGCTTCACATTTCGTGCAGACGGAAGTCAACAATCAGCTGAGGAGAAGGCGGCAGAAAAGTCGCTGCGGCTGGCCATTGATGAGCTCTGCAGTGCCACGCAGACAGAGCTGAACATCAGCCGCACGACCGGCGCTCGCGATGATGCCAGTCGCCGCCGCATTCAGGAACTCACGGAGGCCGTTTCCGGGAACGCCGCACGCCTTCGAAAGGTGAATGAAGAATTGATTGCTCAGTCGCGTGACTGGCTGGCTGCAACGCATTCTCAGGTTGTCGCGATGCGTATGTCGATGCTGATTCTGGGACCGCTGCTGGGAATTTTTCTGGGCTGGCGAGTCGCTCTTCGACTGCAAAGTTCCGTCACAGAAATAGCAGTGACTCTGAACGAATCGGCTTTGCTTGAAGAATCGCACGGGATGCGCGTGAGCATCACCAAACACAGTTCTTTCGAAGACGTCCGTCGCCAGGCGGAACGCGTAGTAGAACGTTTAAAAGAAGTCGGCCTTGAACTTCAGTCGGCTCGACGAGAAGTGATTCAGTCTGAACGGCTCGCTGCCGTCGGTGAACTGGCAGCCGGTGTGGCCCATGAACTGCGAAATCCTCTGACGTCCGTGAAGCTGTTGCTGCAGCATGCGTCGCGGCAATCCAGTGAGTTCAGGATCGGGCAGTCTCAGCTGAAATTGATTCTGGATGAAGTTCGACGGATGGAATCCACAATTCAGGGTCTGCTGGATTTTTCCCGCACCCCGGCATTGCATCGCATTCGTCACGACCTGCGTGAAACTCTGCAGCGAAGCATCAATCTGGTCGATGGTCGCCTGCAGCAGCAGCACCTTGAACTGCAGACTCACATCAGTCAGAACACGTTGTTAGTCGACGGAGATGCTGAGCAGCTGAATCAAGTCTTCGTCAATCTGCTGTTGAACTCTATTGAAGCCACCGCGAACGGTGGGCTGTTAAGTGTCACCGCAGAACCCTCAACCGATCATTCGCTGGCCCGTGTCATTGTCCGCGATAACGGAACCGGAATTTCTCCCGAAGTTATGACCCGCCTTTTTGAACCCTTTGCGACGACCAAGGAACGAGGAACCGGTCTGGGACTGGCCATCTCGCGACGCATCGTCACCGAACACAGGGGCACGATCGCCGCAAAAAACCTGCCTGGTCACGGAGCCGAATTTACGGTCGAACTGCCGCTTTGCCCGCGACCAACTAAATAACAAAGGTACTGAACACTATGGATAAGCTGCTCTTAATTGATGATGAAGCCGGAATTCGTTCGACAATTCAGTCGATCCTCGAATCTGATGATCTGCAGGTTTTTGTCGCGGCCGATGCCGCGGAAGGCCTGAAGCTGATGGAAAAAGAATGTCCGCCGATCGTGATGCTCGATATTCGCCTCGGTTCCGATTCCGGGCTGGATCTGTTTGAACAGCTGCGTCAGATCAATCCGCGCGTGCTTGTTATCTTCATTACAGGTCATGGCACGACCGATACGGCGATCGAGACAATGAAGCTGGGAGCCTATGACTATCTCGTCAAGCCTCTGGACCTGGATCAGATGTCCGCAACCGTCGAACAGGCGCGCCGGATCTGTCGGCAAATGTATGCTCCTGCCGCGATCGACATGCCGTCGCCTGATGATATGGGGTCGGACCGACTGATCGGAAGTGGACCGGCCATGCAGTCGATCTGCAAACAGATTGGTCGTGTGGCTCCGCAGGATGTCAACGTGCTGATCCTTGGCGAAAGCGGAACGGGAAAAGAACTGATCGCCCGCGCCATCTATCAGCACAGCCGACGCAGTCAGTCGGCTTTTCTTGCCATTAACTGCGCGGCAATTCCTGAAACGCTTCTGGAAAGCGAGCTGTTCGGTCACGAAAAGGGTGCGTTCACCGGTGCCGATCACCGACGGATCGGAAAATTTGAACAATGTCATCGGGGAACAATTTTCCTCGATGAAGTCGGCGATATGCCTCTGTCAACGCAGGCTCGCATTCTTCGACTGCTGCAGGATGGCCAGTTTCAGCGAGTCGGCGGTAATGAAACGCTCACCGTTGACGTGCGTGTAATTGCGGCCACCAACCAGAACGTTGAATCCATGATTGCCGCGGGCCGGTTTCGTCAGGACCTTTATTATCGCCTGCGCGGGGTGACGATCGTATTGCCGCCGCTGCGAGACCGAGTCGAGGATATTCCTGAAATTGCCCACTATCTGATGTTCCGTTTCAATCAGCAGCTTAAAACAGCCGTGCAGTCCATTGCACCGGAGGCACTCGAAAAGCTTCAGTCACACCGCTGGCCGGGGAATGTCCGTGAACTGCAGAGTGTGATCCGGGAAGCATTGATTGTATCCACGGGGCCCACGCTGCTGCCCGAATTTCTGCCGCTGGAAAACCGCCACGACAGCCTTGAAGAGCTCGTTCCATCTGCGGCTCCAATGGCTCCGTCCAACGACGCATGGCAGGATCTGGGGCGTTTTGTGGAACAGTCGCTGGCAGAAGAACAGTCGGACGTCTATCGAAAAGCTATTCAGCGCTTTGACCAATTAATCGTGATGCATGCGATGAACCAGGCCAAAGGTCTGCAGTCCAGAGCCTCGGAACTGCTGGGGCTCAGTCGTCCAACTCTGCGATCAAAGCTCCGCGGAATTTATGCGTCGGCCGCGCCCGGTGAATCGGAGGAATCACCGTTCACTTCGCCGCCAGCCCAATAAAACTTACTCCATAGCGGAACTCGCCACGCGTTTCGGCGGATTACAGAGAAAGCGAGGCCTCTGAACGCCATGGTGGCTTCTGCTGCGAACCTTGCTCCTCCGAAGTGACTGCCATTGGGCGCAGGACTACTGGATCTTGTGAGGCGAAGTGTTTGAGATCTGCTCAATTATTTCACACCCGGCTGCGATGTTCGAAATCCCGCTGAATGCCCGCGCATGGAACTTTCTTCGCGGGGAAGTGTGAATTGGTGCCGCTCCGGGGATTAGAACAGTGAAGTGAGGCCGTCTGACCAGACGGCCTCACCTGTTTCCCTGACTTTGACGCAGACGACTTATTCAATCATCAGGCTATTAAAGTCCATTTCGTCAAAGTCGATATCCGGGCTGGGCTGATCGGCCGAGCCGCCCACAATGCGGGGCTCGTTCTGCGTCCTGGGCTCCGGTGGAGCGTCCAGCAGTCGGCGAGGGTTGCTGTTGCGGTTGGACATCTTCATCGCCATTGCTGACATCTTGCCGACTTTGGGGGCTGGAGGAGCGACCGGGGCCGCAGGAGCCGACGGAGTCTGCGCAACAGGCGTTGGCGGCACTGGGGCTGCCGACCTGGCCGTTGGGGCTGGCGGGACCGGTGTTTTGGCAACCGGTGCTGGCGTTGGCTTCACAGGCGCGGGGGCTGGGAGAGTTGACTTTGCAGGAGTCTTGGCCGATGGTTTTTGAGCGTCCTTTGGGGAAGCCGCGGGCGGCTTCGGTAATGGCGACTTTGGGGCTCCCGGTTTTTGTGTTGCTCCTGAGGTTGGTGCATTTGCTGAAGGAACTTTGTCCGCAGGAGGCTTCCCTGCTTTCGTGTCTGCCGGCTTGCCAGCGGCCGGTGCGGGAACCGAAGGCGCCAGCTTAGCCGGCGATTTGGTCACTGGACCCGGCGGTAGAACAGTTGGGAGAACAGTTGGGAGAACAGTTGGGAGAACAGTTGGGAGAACAGTTGGGAGAACAGTTGGGAGAACAGGAGCACGACTTGCTGGAGGTTTAGCGGGAGCAGCACTGCCCTCAAGGACAAAATCCGGCTCGTCATCAACCGCTTCCCTTGTCGGCGGAAGCTCGTTCACCGAAACGACCGGTGCCTGCGCAACAGGCGTTGGGATCACGGGCGGCTGCGCCACGGGCACTGGAATCACGGGCGGTTGAACAGCGGGAACGACCACGGCATCCTGAACGTGAGCCGCAGCCGGAAACGGCTCAGATTCAAGCTCGGGAAGCTCGTCAAATGCTTCCATCCGAGGGTTCGACTGCGTCACCGAGACCACAGGACCTGCTTCCACCGAGGTGACATTGAACACGGCCGAAGCGGATTCCACGACGGGCTGCGCCGAGTCCCTGTCTGCAAACGCCAGCGTCTCGGCGACGACAGATTCTGCAGGCGGAAGCTCAGCCGCAGGTTCTTCGATCTCTGCAACAACCGGAAGTTCGTAAAGCTCTTCAGCAGCACTCGGCTCTTGCGGCGCGGTCGCGATTTCTTCACGTGCTTCAGGCACGCTGTCCATGGCAGGCTCAATCACTGCGTCAGCGATCACGACGTCGGCGATTTCGGGCACGAGAACCTGCGGAAGTTCATCAACAATGGCTGGCACAGCTTCCGAGGAAGTGATCTCTGAGGATCGCAGATCGTCCAGGGCGACGATCTCTATCGTCGGTTCATCTATCGTCGGTTCATCTAACGTCGGTTCATCTAACGTCGGTTCATCTAACGT
>JBDNHX010000386.1:0-16401 GCA_041688565.1 Planctomycetaceae bacterium | reverse complement strand
CTGCTGGAGCACAGCAGCTTGGGTCAGCATTGCAACCGTTACCACAACCTGCTGGAGCACAGCAGCTTGGGTCAGCATTGCAACCATTGCCACAACCTGCTGGAGCACAGCAGCTTGGGTCAGCATTGCAACCGTTACCACAACCTGCTGGAGCACAGCAGCTTGGGTCAGCATTGCAACCGTTACCACAACCGTTGCCGTTTCCACAGCCAAGGCCGTTTCCACAACCGTTGCCGTTTCCACAGCCAAGGCCGTTGCCACAGCCATTGCCGTTTCCACAACCGTTGCCGTTTCCACAGCCAAGGCCGTTTCCACAGCCAAGGCCGTTGCCACAGCCATTGCCGTTTCCACAGGCGTCTGCTGGAGCACAGCAGCTTACTGGGCAACAACCTGCACCTGGATCGCCACATGTATCGCAACATGGTGGCTTAATGTCTGAACACTTGCGCTGGTACGTGTACACATTCGTGTGACACGGACGAGCAATCGTTGGCTTACAACATGCTGGCTGACAATCTTCAGCACAGCCACAGCTCTTGCATCCGCCAGAACCAAACAGCCCGGCCTGAGCCGACGCCATCATTCCGGCAACCGCAAGTGCTGCACTGAATACCTGAGTCCATTTCATCTTACAGAGTCTCCTTCTCTCGGAAATCGTTCCTTCGACCGCCCTGACCACCATTCTTGTCCGTGGCAAACAACTAACTCGGCAAAACCATTGCCGATTCCCTCGACCTGCGGCGGGACTGGTTTGAACCTTCACACCACGTCGCTGCTACTCAGAATCACGGACATTCAAACATGCGTCACAGTCGATGATTTCGCATCTGTTTATCGGGTCATTGAGATCTCCATGATCTCAACGTTTGCCATTTGCAGTTCGAGGGACTGGACAGGTCTATCGTCGATGGTATTTGGTTGGCTTGAGCTTCCAGAGATGATTGCCGTGCAATTAATTTCGCGGTTTTGCGTGGCTGTCGTAACAGTCAACGAGACTGGGAAAACTGCACACGAAGGTGCGGAGTGAAGAATCATTAAAGGCGTTAAAGTCGCGAGACTCTGGGTATGTCTGAATGAGTTTTCAGCGCGTGCTGATTGTCCCGCTTTTGCCGTCGCACCCAAAACGGCTTCGGAAATACGCGCAAAATCTGCGCGTGAAATTTGCTTTCCACGATTTTGTTCACCCACGGCAACATTGCTGCCACGGACTATGGGGTAACCAGGCGGCTGAAATCACGCTGACGGGCAGTAATCAGACCCGTTGAAAAGCTCAGGCCGGCTGAAGAGCGGCCGCTGGCGGGTCACTGCGTCGCAGCAATGCATAGACACCTTCAAGCAGCATGAGCGCCGCCAGCACCAGCAGCACAAGGGCAATCCAGGCGACGGGATCGCTGCTGAGACCGCCTGAAAATTTCACTTTCACAATCGAAGCCAGTGCCCACGAGCTCATGACGTACATGAATACGGCCGGAAGGCCTGTGACAAAGAAGACCCAGATTGCGCGACGCGTCTTCCACAGCCACACAGTTACTCCCAGAAGTGTGAGCGCCGCCAGCAGCTGATTGCTGGCACCGAATAGACTCCAGAACGTCTTCCACACCGGGACCGCATTTCCTTTACTGTCAATAGTTTGCCGCATGACAAAGAACATGGGAACGCCGGCGGTCAGAATGGTGCCAAACCAGCGACCCGCTGCAGACTTCCAGCCGGTGAGTTCCTGAATGATAAACCGGCCCAGTCTCGTGCAGACGTCAAGCGTATCGTAAACGAATGTATTGAACGCCATCAGCGCAAAGGCAACTCCCAGTGTTCTGGACACTCCGATACTTTGTAGAAATTCGCCGATGCCATTTGCGTAGATAAAGTTGGGACTGGCTTTTGTCAGTGATGATCCCGCAGGCAGCAGCATCACACAGCACAGAGAAACTATCGCAACCATGGCTTCAAGCAACATGGCTCCATACCCAATCGCGCGAGCACTGCCTTCGTTTCGAAGCTGCTTGGAGGTTGTTCCTGAACAGATCAGCGAATGAAATCCTGAACAGGCTCCGCACGCAATCGTAATGAACAGGATCGGAAACACACCACCCTGCACGGGATGCGTCCAGCCGGTGAAGGCCGGTTGCTGGATCGACTGACCGCCCATCATAATTCCGAGCGCGCCGGCCCCAAGTGCAGCGTACAGAAAGTAGCCACCCAGCTGACCGCGCGGCTGCAGCAAAAGCCACATTGGAGCGACCGATGCCACTGCACAATAGAGCAGAAGGAAAATATCCCAACTTCGAACGGCGTAGAGTGCCGCATCTTTTGACGACATTTCCGGCCACATGTTTTGCAGGATGACATCCAGATTGAACGGAATGAATGGCCCAATCCAGATCGCAAGCCCCACGAGCGGAAGGAAGATCCACGTCGCTTTTTCCATGGACAGTTTTCCTGACCGGACAAGCAGACCCATCACGATGGGCAACACCAGATAAAGCAGCGACGAAGTGGCAACTCCTCCCGCCTGAATGATCTGAGATCCAGCGTCAGGATCTGCCTTCGCATCCGCAATGGCCCCGTAGGTTTGTCCCGATTGCAGATCAAGAGCACCGACAAACATCGTGGCGGTGATGTCCGTAAATGCCACGACGATATAGACCAGGGCCAGCCAGACAAATGCCAGAAAAAGAATATACGCGCGGCCGCTGATGTGGATTCTTACGACTTCAATAATGGACGTCGCCCGATGGCGAATGGAAGCCACCAGCGCCGCAAAATCGTGGACGCCGCCCACAAAAACAGAGCCGACAAGGATCCACAACAGGGCTGGCAACCAGCCGAAGGCCACACCCGCCAGAATCGGTCCAACAATCGGACCGGCGGCGGCAATGGCCGAGAAATGCTGGCTCAGCAACGGAGCCGTGTCACACGGCACATAATCCACATCGTCCCGCATCGTGACGGCGGGCGTGGGCGTCTGATTGTCCAGCTGAAACAAGCGGCTCAGCAGTCGTCCGTAGGTGAAATAGGCGATCGTCAGAATGACGGCCGAAAACACAACGATGGCCAGCATTTCCATGATAAGTGGGCTCCTGAAGAGAAAGTCGGAGCCATCAGTCTATCGCACCGAAGGGCTGGAACGAAACGGAAACATTTGCAGATCCTGGCTGGGAATTTCAGCACCCTCAGCCATTGCCGTTTATCGCTTTTCAAATCGATCCACCACATCTCTGAATTCTTTCAGCTGTGAATAGTCCTGATTCCAGGTCGTGTACATCACTCCGATCACTCCCGGGATCTTGTTCTTTTCGACCGTCTCCAGCCACTTGCCAATCTGTTCGGCATCAGCATCATAAAATCCCGCAAGCACCTGCTGATGACCTCGACCTGCGAAAAAAGCCAGACTCTCAGCACGCACTCCGAAGTTCCAGTTCATGATGATCACGTCCTTCTCAAGCCCTTCCCAGGAGCCTGACAGATCGCCGTTGACAAGGTAGTAATTGTCCACAGCGTTATGGTGCGGATCGAACATGTCGTTCCATACGAAGATGCGACGATCCGTACTTTGTGACTGGAGGAGATTTGTGCAGAACCGAACATTATCAGCAACGACCTGCCCGGGAGTTTTCCCGAGCTTCCGAAACGATTCGTCCCAGCCCATCAGACGCCATTCATCGTGCGACATCATTCGATCGGTGCCCGGAAATAGCTTTTCAACGCCGTCAGCCTGCTGCCGGAGCAGGTCGAGAAACGCAGGCTCTGTCACACAAGCACAGACCTGGCCATCATAAATAATATGCGTGTGGTACCATGATACTCGAAGCCGCGTTCCGTCTGCCCAGTTGCCTTTCATTCGAATCGGCGGTGATTCATGCCACACGTCGTATTCGCCAGCATAGGGAACTATGCCCAGCTGATCATCTTTTACGTACTCGAAGTCCGTGCCCTCTTTTAATTCCCGGGAAGCAGGCCCCTCCGTGGCCACACTCAACGGAGTTCCCTCCCGCCGCAGCACATTGGTCAGCCCACATTCTTCGATTTTCGCATCCGCCAGCCACATGGATCCGCCAGTCGGCCCCCAGGCTCCGATGTAAACATTTACGGATGTGTTGTGCAGAGAATTGAACGTGATGTGACGAGTCGACCAGTCATGAGTCCGCGTGACCTGCAGATTTGTGTGAGTCAGCCGGCGCCCAGACTTTGGATCCAGCACGGCAATCTGCGGCTGCCCTCTGAAGTTGTCCGTCTTCACTCGCACCGAAACGCGGTAGTGTCGATACGGCGACACTTTCACTACCTTCATGGCCCGACAGTTTTCTCCCTGAGGATCGGTTGTTTTCAGGCCATTGTTCTCAACCTTCAGCGATTCATCCACGAAGTTCCATTGCTTTCTGTCCTTAAGCTCTGGCAGCAAAACGTCAGGATCAGGAACAAGCTTCGCTTCGCCCGCCTGAATCTCAAACAACGCATCCTTCACCGGCAGTCCGTCCGCCAGATTCACATTCTGCGACAGCAGGCTGTTCGAGTATCCCACGGGGAAGACGGCCGGGACGAGTTTCACATCCAGATCTCGGGCGGTGTTCCCGATGCGGGCAATGTTGTCGAAGTAGCGTTTATCAAGCTCAGGCAGTCGACAAAATTTTGAGTCCGTGATCAGAACGTGAGAATACCCAAGTACACTGCACTCCTTGAGCAGATTTTCGATCCGAGTGACTTCCGTCGGCACCAGCAAATTGGCGGACGCATACACCCAGCGTTCCAGCACCTGAGCGTGGCAGCTTGCACGGCCTGACGTCGAACTCAGGGACACGAACAGCACCGCTGCCACCGCAAGACGCTGCAGGGCCAAGTACTTCGAATCGACCAGTCTGAAGCCGCGAAAGTAAGACTGCATGTTGACCGCTCGCCGGCACCGCGGAATTGTGAGCGAAGTTCAGAACAGAACTCGCAAGTCTCAGCTTCCACGCAGTGCGCCTTGTGAAGATTGTGCAGACAGAACCTTATACAATCAATCGTTATCAGTCGTTGATGCATGAGTCCTGATCACATTGTGGCCCGCTGACCTGAACGAACGGCCGGCTTCAGCTCTCCCGGATGCTGGCTTCAGAAGCATACAGGTGAAGAACAGTGCGGCGGATACTCAGCCGCACGCCGCCGGGAAATGACCAGCGAGGCGGACGGCCTGTGATCGCGGCGTCACTCAGCCTCTGCCATTGAACGGCGTCCATTCGTTGCCTGGGCCAGCCCTGAAGAATCCACGTCAGAATCAGCGAATGTCGCACCAGTGGCTCTGGCCAGTGTGTCAGCTGCGTTCGGTCCAGCTTCACTTCTGTCGCCGTCACTTCCAGCAGACTGGCCTTCAGAATCGTTTCCGCAACCTGATCCATGATCTCGGTGGTGAGACGCGCCTGATGACTTAGTCTAAGCAGGCTGGATTCGAACACGCGAGCCTGGTCATCTTCCATCGACCGCAGCAGCAGGCGAATGCGATTTCTTGCAAACTCCGCAGTGCTGTTGGAAGAATCCTCGCGGCACGTGACTCCACAAGTGGTCAGATACTGCAAAACTGTGACACGATCGATTCTCAGCATCGGTCGGATGATCCGCACGCCCTGCGAACACTGACGAATCTCGGGGATGCCACGCAGGCCGCGCAGGCCTGTCCCGCGCAGCAGACTAAAAAGCAGGGTTTCTGCCTGGTCCTGCTGGTGGTGGGCCGTGGCAATCAGCGGAAGATTTCTTGCCAACGCCGTTCGCTGCAGAAAATCGTAGCGGGCCGTTCGAGCCGATTCTTCAAGACTGCCACGAGAATCGGCTCGCAACGCTTGAGCGGACAGAGCTTCCACAACACAGGAAACTCCGGCTGTTCGACAGGCCTCACGGACAAATTCGGCGTCTTCATCGCTTTCAGCACCGCGCAGCCCATGGTTCAGATGGGCCACTTCCAGCTGCTGAATTCCGGTTTTCTGAGCCAGAGCGAGTACGCCATTCAGCAGAGCCATGCTGTCTGCGCCCCCGGAAACGGCCAACAGCACCCCGTGGAGACCGTCTGCCAGGCGCGTCAGCCCGTCATGCAGAACATCAAGAAAAGGGCACGGGTGATTCATCACGCAATCGGATCTTCAGACGACAATGATCTCTACTTCTGAACTCCGCGGTTCCCAGCCGGTTGATTCGCGGAACTGCTTTGGTAGCATGCCGAGGTCTCTTTGAAAAGCCATGCAGAACAAAACTGTCTGGTGACTCAAGAGTGTTAACAGATATGGTTTCCGGACCTGCTGTAAACCTGACTGTATGATCGCTCGGCGTTGGTTGGCCAGTGCTGAGCAGCCTGAAATTCGTCTTTGAGCTCCTTTGAACTCACGGACCCCTGATTTCACACACCATGATTTTCCTCGGACTACTTCTTCTTCTGGTCTACTGCCTGGTTGTTGCTGCAGAATCTCTGTGGCAGCCATCAGATGAGTGCGTGCGCCGACAAACATCCGGAAAGCTGCAAAGCGTCCGAAATGGTTCTGTTGTGATTCACATGATTGACCATTCGTTGCTTGCTGCAACGGGCTCTCCTGGCATCGCATTAATTAAGCGACTGTCTGACTGCCTGAAGTGTTCGCGTGTGTGCAGGAGATTCCTGCTTCTGGCTGTTCAGATGTGGCAACCTCTCAGGCCGACACACACAATCGCCTCTCGGTGATTATGTCTGGTCACGCAGTCAGGTCTTACATGCTTAAACAAAAGCATGCAGGGACGATTTGTGATTGAGGGGCGTGTCCATGGCAGATCCGCTGATTATCGGCACACTGGCCGGCATCGTGGGGATTGGTATCGGTTACCTGATTGATCGCGTGATCAAAGGGGGTGCCTACAAAACTCGTGATGAAATTGTGCAGCAGGCTCAGCGTGATGCTGAGAATGTACGCAAGAACGAAGAACTGAAAATTAAAGAGGACATGCTTCGTCGGCGCGAAGAGCTGGAATCGAAGCTTGAAGAATCCCGAGGCCAGCTTCGAACGCGCGAAAGGGAGCTGGACAAGCAGCAGGCTAATCTGGAAGAACAGCAGGACTCCTTCCGCAAGAAGGAAAAAATGCTCCAGGGCACTCAGCAAAAGCTGGCTGAACGTACAAAGGCCATGGAGGCCAAAGAGAATGAACTGAACCGCCTTCTGAAGGACGAACAGGAAGTTCTCTACAAGATCAGCGAATTGACTCGCGAACAGGCCACCGAACAACTGCTGAAGCGACTGGACCGGGAACTTTCCGACCAGACAGGCGCAATGATTTTGAAGCATGAGGCAGAGATCAAGCTTGACTGCGAACGCAAAGCTCGCGAAATCATCGGTATGGCCGTGCAGAGATACGCATCGGCCCACACCTCAGAAACAACCGTTTCGACAGTGGATATCCCCAGTGATGAAGTCAAGGGACGCATCATTGGACGTGAAGGCCGCAACATTCGTGCGTTCGAAAAAGCCACCGGTGTGGACGTCATTGTGGATGACACTCCAGGCGTGGTGATTGTTTCTGCCTTCGACAACGTCCGCCGTGAAATCGGCAAGATGTCGCTGGCGAAGCTGATTCAGGACGGACGCATCCATCCGTCACGCATCGAAGAAATTGTGGCTGAGACCACGAAGGAAATGGACGACCACATTCGTAAGCTCGGCATGCAGGCCTGCGAAGAAGCCAGTGTGCGCGGCCTGCATCCAAAAATCGTCGACCTCATGGGCCGACTTCATTTTCGAGTCAGCTACAGTCAGAACGTCCGCCAGCATTCGATCGAGGTGGCTCATCTGACCGGCATGATGGCCGAGCAGCTCGGGCTGGATGGCACGCTCGCACGTCGCTGCGGATTTCTGCACGATATCGGAAAAGCGGCCGACCATGAAATGGAAGGCGGACATCCGGCAGTGGGAGCGGAACTGCTCAAACGATACGGTGAAGGTTCGGAAGTGGTCCACTCGGCGGCCGGACATCACGACGATATCCGCCCCGAACATATCTACACGGTCCTTGTGGCCGCGGCGGATGCCATCTCGGCCGCTCGTCCCGGAGCACGCCGCGAAACACTCGAAAAGTATGTGCGCCGTCTGGAAGAACTGGAAGGACTCGCCTGCGGTTTCCCCGGCGTCGATCATGCGTTTGCGGTTCAGGCCGGACGTGAAATCCGCGTCATTGTGGACTCGTCGCGCGTGAATGACCGCCAGGCGGCTCGCATGAGCCGTGATATTGCCAGCGCCATTGAGCAAAGCCTGACATATCCGGGGGAGATAAAAGTCACGGTCCTTCGCGAAACTCGAAACGTGGAGTACGCGAAGTAGCAAATTCCGTTGCAAAACCTCCTGCGATCCGGGGAACGATTGCAAAAAACTGGGAAGTCCGTATTCAAGACTGCGGAATCCCAGACGGCTGAAACCGGTGGACGACTTGTGCCAACAAGACGCCACCTGATTCCGCCGCAGTGGACTGCGTTTCCCGGTCGTCCCCTGCAGGTTCCCCTGCCTATAATGTCTGAACATTCACATTTGCAGCTCAGCACCAGCCGCTGCTTTTATCAGAGGTCCGTTTTTCAGGCGACTTCTGACAAATTTTGCGTTCTCTGGTTCTGGCTGCGAAACCTTTTCCCGTACTGACAGAATTCATCAAGCGTGACCAGGAAACCATCCTCCAAAATTCCGGCTCCAACGGCCGACCCCGATGCGATGCGAGATTTGCTGGGGTATTTGAATTTTTCGCAAGGCTCTGTCAGTGCTCGCTTTAGAGCGGTCCTGAATGAGCTGTTTCGCAATCCACAGCGGGCGGCTTCATCAGCCGCGCTGCGCGACTTTCTGCTGACCGAACTCCAGCGACTTTCGGAATCAGGCGAAGCAGCGTGCGCAAATCCGGCGCAGGCGGAATCCGTGATTCGGCTGACCCTCAATGAGTTTCTGCCCGCGTATCGGGCTCATCATGCCGACCTGCTCGGGCACCTGCCGGAAGCGGATTTTTATTCGCCATTCCTGCTGGCCCGGATGTTCGAAGCCGTCCTGGCAGCGCGAGCTGAATCAGGAGAAGATCAAACCCCACAGATTATCGAAGGTGCTCTTCGCCGCCTCAATCATTTTGTCGGATATCGCCCGGTTGCTGTGCTGGAGAACGATCGGCGTTCTGAAGTTTATACGCACGAACGATTCTGCCCCGTGCCTCTGTATTTTGGTGACGTCGGAGCAGCCACAGGTCTCTATGAATCGCTGATTACGTCCACGATCGCCTTTATGCAGGGTCTTCCTGAAGATCTTGTGGCCAGTTCCCACTTCGCAATTGACCGTCTTGCGGAACTCAGTCTCGACATGCGGTCGCACGACCATCTGCATCCCGTTAATAAGCGCACGAACTACGTCTTCGGCGAATGGGATCCAGACGAAATTGACACACGAGGCTACTATCGTCGGTTCGTAGTGCGGCGCCTGATTCTGGATTCGCTGATTGACTGGATCAAGGCGGGTGGTACGAAGGCAGATCCGGAAAGATTATTTGATGCGTCCGCGGTGCTTGCAGGAACCATCCTGATGGCTTCGGCGATCAGCGGCTCCGGTCCTCAGACGTATGACTCCAGTATCTCGCTGACATCACTGCTTCCCGTGGTCGCTCGACAGCGCGACAACTTCTATCAGCGCCTGCTGGACACGGCAACCGGTGAACGAGTCCGCAGGCTCAGGAAGCTGGCGAATGAATCCCGCCAGCCGTTTGGGCATGTGCGACACGAACTGAATATGTACCTTGCGAAGTATGGTGCAGATCAGGTTCAGCATCGCCATTTATCGTGGATGTTCGCACGCATGGGCTTTGAAGAGGCCAGTTGCGAGGAAGCTTCGATCATCCCATGCCTTTCCGCGCGATTCGAATCAGAAATTCAGTCACGTCTGGTTATGGTCCCGCGCATTGTCCGCAACGGGGAACTGGACACCGCGCGCAGGCTGATTACCGAAGTGATCGATTTTCTGCATCGGGGCATTGAGTGCGGCGGACTCGTCGACCCGTGGAATATCCTTGGTTTTCAGGGATTATTCCCTCTGTTCTTTGCCCGGGAAGATTCCATTCCGGATTCCCGCGTTGAAGTGCTGCTGGACATCATGGGGCAGATTTTCGATGTCTGCGCACTGACCATGAGTGAAGCCGCAGCGGCCGGACGGAAAGATCTGCATGATTCTGTGCTGAAGGATTTTCAGGAACTCGCCGAACACTGGGATCGTTACGCGACCACAACCGTCAACGACCTTTCGCATGTGGAAGGAATGAAGTCCGTAGAAGCCGCCACTCAGGTTGCGCGGGTGCTCGCGGAATGGCGAACGGCCGGAGAATCTGCCGGAGATATTTCCTTCTGGCGACAGCATGTTGAAGACTTCGACGCAACCAGCAGCTTTGCTCAGGTAGTGACGGCTCTGCTGGATCGCAAGGATCATGTGGCCGCCATGGGGCTACTGATGCAGTGGCTCAGCTATGCCGAAACCGTTCCACTGGAGAACGGTCCGCACTCCATCCACCGCATGCTGCACCGCCTGCTGCAGTGCATTTGTGATCAGCCGGAACCGGACAAACGCTGGAACAATCTGCGCCGCCTGTTCGCTTTTATCGAAGCCAATGCCGGGTTGTTCTGGGAAATCCCCAGTCTTGGAGAATTCGCCGAACAGCGAAAGCGGGGCCGAAAAGGTGGTAAGGAAAAGGACGATCTGGACATCGAGCACCTGTTCGATGGCGAAGAGTCCGACGACAAACTGCTCGAAGCCGCATGGGACGACGTGACCTATCGCGACTCCACCGATGACGGCAATGCGTCCGACACAATGGACGGCAGTTCGGCGCCAGGAACAACGGAATTCGAAGTTCTCTATCGGCAGATGGAACCTCGGCTCAAATTCCTTCACACCGTCGGATCACTGTGGGGAATTGCCGCCGTCTGGGTTTCGCGTTCAGCCGCAACATCTGACACGGCCGACGATCAGAAGGAACACCTGCGGGAATGGCTGGCTTCCATTCGTGGTCGGCTGCAGGGGCTGAGTGACCTTGTTCGCGAAGTACGCGACTATGAAATTACCACGCTGGGTTCCGGCCTTGAAGGCAATATTGAATACGACATTCAGATGCAGTGTCGGTTTCTGCTGATGCAGAATGCGCTGTCGACGACTGTCGAATTTCTGATGGCAGAACGGCTGATTGGCGCAGTCATCTCCGAAGAATCCATCACCAAAGACACCGCTTCGCTGGACCGCCAGTTGTCGCGGATGTTCGGAGCCGTTTTTGCCCAGGATGCCGACTCGGCTCGCAAATCCTTTCCGGCTTTGTGCAAAGAACTTAAACGCAGGCCGCTGCTCTACGTGCCGTTTGAAAACGGTGGCCAGCCAGCCGCCATTTTGAAGGCCCGGACTCTGCAGTCGGTCATCCGTGTCCTGCTCAGCCAGCTGCCACGTCTCGGACTGCTTGCGGAAACCTTCGAGCTGCTGCAGGTTTCTCTGCAGATGGAACGTACGTCCCGGCCCTCGGGTCAGGCAGTGACGGAGTTCGACCGCCTGTTCCGAATTGGACTCAGTAGTTCCGTGGAAGCTGTTCTGCAGTCCGCCGCCCGGTGGAAGGGAGAACCCAGCCAGAAGGTGAAGAACATCCTGAAGAGAATTCAGAGATTACTGGATTCCTATTCAGACCTCTGGACTCGCCACAGCGGCTCCATGCGACTGTCGATCGTGGAAGACCTGCACGATGATGAATATGCGAAGGAAGTCAAAGAATTCATCGAAACATACGGCGAGGATCTGTTCCACACCCGGATGCTGACTTTGGGAAATGCCCGAGCCATTCTTCATCACGGCGCGGAGACTCTTTTTGATGAACTGCAGGAGACTGTTGCTCTGACTCAGAACGTCAAAATTCTGGAGGACCTGGAGTCGGGTGTGCTGGATCGTGAGGACGCTGCAGAAATGGCGGAGTTCGTCTACGAATGCGTGGTCGACAACTTCGATCGGTTTCTGGAATACAACACCACGACCACACATTCAGATTATGGCAATCGGCTCTACTGCCTCCTCGATTTTCTGCGGCTGGAGGCGCTGTACGATCGGTTCGAATGGAACACTATTCCATGGCAGGTCGCCCACGAAACCATGGTGCGTCGCGGAGAACTGGCAGTCGCGGCCGGAGTTGAAGAATACGTTGGCGATGAATCTCGGGAAATTTCCAACTCCTTCGTTGAAGAACTGGTGCAGCTGGAATCGGAATACGGTGTTCGCCTTCCAGCCTTGCACGACCATGTTGGTGAGCGAATCATTGGAGCTCTCGCCCAGAACCGGATGGCCGCCCTGGTCTCACGTTCGTGCCCGGGTGCTGCCGGACTGACTCAGGAACAGGTGACCGTCAATTTCCAGACGCTTCGCAACGAGATTGCAGAATTCATGAGCACCCGAATCGGCTCGGGAATTGAACCTCCCGACTGGATGCAGCGACTGGCGACTGAGCTTGACCGAGTTCAGGAGGGACGACCTGGCCAGCTGACAGATTCGTTAATGGAAGGCGAATTTCAAAAGCTCGGACAGAAAGCCATCGACCAGCAAATCTCAGACATCAGCAAACTGAACGACGCCGCTGGTTCCGGGATGTAGTTTCCAAACTATCGCTCAACCGACGCAGGGTCAGTCGGCGTGGACATAAGCCGTAGCGGAAGTCGCCAAGACTTTCGGCACCCCGGTTTTTGAAGGGAAAAACCGAAACATAAAGAATACATGGGCAAGGTCGAGTTTGACGACGAAGCAGCCATCTTCCACGGGGAAGTGATCAACACCCGTGACGTGATCACGTTCCAGGGCGAGAGTGTCCGTGAACTGACGCAGGCGTTCCACGATTCAGTCGATGATTACCTGGCTTACCCACTAAGTGAGGGATTGAGCTTTTGCGTTTTTTCACCCACGCGCCCACTCACGCCTGCAGCCGCACCCAATCGGTACTACTACCATCCGCAAGCCACTGCCGGATCAGCACAAACTCATCCGCCGCAAGACTTAGACGGTAGCCATCCACCGCGCCCTGAAGAGACACCTGCTCCCCAGACCCACCCTGCGACGTCATGTAAAGCAGCACCGTCCGAGACAACGCCCCGGTCGTCGGCGACACCACCGTCAGCAGAGAACCCGCCTTCGTGATCTGTACCTGATAACTGCTCGCCCCAACCACCGCGTTCCAGGCAATCATTCCGGCCTGACCAGCACGACTCAAACCACTCACCGTCACGCCAGACACCCTCGCCAGCGGGCGAACCGTCAGAATAACAACCGACCACGCACTCGGCCCGATCTCTGAATGACTGGCCCGCACCAGAATTCTATAAACGCCAGCCCGCAGATTCGCCGGACCAGTGAAAGACGTTCCCGACACGTTTGTCTTCAGCACATACAATTTCGTCACCGTGTTATAAACCCACACGTCGTAGCCAGCCGAGGCCCCTGAAACCGCTCCCCAGACCCCTCGAAACGGAGTCCCCACGATCACCGGTGACGTACGAAGGTTTGTGACCGGTGAAAGTTTGACCGTAATCACCTTCGCGTTGGACCACGCTCCATCAGCAGTTCCATTCAGAGCTCTCACTTGCAATCGATACCTGCCAAAGGCAAGTCCATTCACGATCGAGTACGACGTCCCCGAGCTGCGAAGTGTTCTCGTCACCGATCGCGTTTCATCCGTCAGAGCCAGCTCATATCTGGTCGCACCGGGCACCGGTTGCCATGTGATGGATCCCGCAACGCGATTGGCCGACAATCCGGTTGTTGTAACTCCCGTGACTTTGGCAAGTGGCTGGACCGTGAACGTGCGAGCCAACACGGAGCTGCTTGTGGAGGCGGGGACTCCAACGACCTGCAAAGTCACTTGATAACGACCGGCTGCGATCGTCAGTGCCACATCACTTCTGCTGACAAGTCTGTCGACAACCGGCGAGCTTGCGCCAACCTGCGATTCTGTTCCAATCAGCGAGACCAGCACCCGATACCGGCTTCCCCCGAGCACATCGTCCCAATTCAACGTACCCGAGACGCCAGCGATGACGGGCAGGCCAGAGATGGAAGCCGTGTTGACAGAGCGATGCTTCACGGCAAAGTCGATGTGGTCCAATCGCCGGTGATCGAACCAGTCACAGGTCGCACGGCGAGTCGCCAGGTTCCGGCCTCAAGGCCATCAGGCAGAATGGCGGTCGGCTGAGTCACCGTCAGCGATCGACTGGAAGCAGGTAGCTGGCTCACGGACGAAACAATCACTTCGTACCCGGTTGCCCCTGTGGCCGCCGTCCAGCGGAATGTCACAGGATTCCTTGTGGCGACTGTCGGAAAGCCAGTGATCGACGATGCCAGAACGGGCGTCGGTTTTACCACCAATGCCTTTTCCGCAGACCAAGCACCCGGAGCCACTCCCGCACCACCGACCGCCCGAATCGCGAGGCGATAATCGCCTGCCAGCAGATTCACGGGTGTCGTATAAGCCGCCCCAGTCGTCGTCACCGTGTGAGCCACAACACCGCCTCGAATGAAGCTCAGCTCATATCCAGACGCCCCGGAAACGGCATCCCATGTAATATTCCCTGATTGGCCCGCAGTCAGCTGTGGGATAACAATCGAGGCTACATCCACCTGAGCAAGGATAGTAACATCCTGCGGCACTTCGAAGGTCTTAACTAACACCTTCCCGTCAGAGATCCGAGTCCCAATCACAATCAACTTACCATCATGCATGGCAAGCGATCCGTTCCGAAACTCAAACCCAGCTCCGAACAGCTCCGTAGTCGTGTACGTCATCTTCTCATAGGCCGAGTTGAAGACCGTCAAGTAGCCATCATCTCCTTGCGTCGCCACAAAGAACTTCTCACCTACGGCAATCTCTCCTCTCGACACACCTGGAAGCTCAGCACGCACAGTACCATCAAGGCTAAATATTGCTGTCTCGTCCTGATAAGTCTCTGGGTTGTCGTATAAAGAAGCGCTCAGGACTCCATTAGGCGATTCAAAAAGACTCATAGAGTCCATTCCTTCACCCCTAGAGGTCTTGAAATCAGCATTCGAGAGAACATACTCTCCCGTAGTAGAATTTAGCTCATAAACCACCCCTACTGTATTAAAGTTGATATCAGAACCTCTTGCCCCGATGAATCGATTGTCGTCTGTTATCGACTGGGCAATCATCCTAAATCCAGCAATTCCTGGCAAATGATGCAAAATATTCTCCCCGACATCTGCATAACCCGCAACATCGTTATTGATGGCAAGACTCATACGACCCGTAGAACTGACATCCATCGCAAGCGAAGAGCTAGCATCTGGGATCAATGTTAACTTACCTGTCTTATCCCAAGAAGCGACGCCTTGACTGTTATTGACAGCCTCCGCAAAGCCGGTGAAGGAAACTTCCCCATTTTTCTTGAAAATTCCAGATACAGCACCAAGACCATCCATAGTAAGAGTACTTTTCTCGCCTGTCTGAAGGTTTAAGGTGCCTACTACTGGAGACTCTGGAGTGGCGCCAGGCACATACAAAACTCCATCAAACACTCTCGAATCACCCCTGCGACCATTCACTTCAGCAAACACCGTCGACAACTCATGTTCCGAAAGCTCAGGTCCCAGCTCAGGTGCGCTTAGCACCACTCGTTGTTCTAACTGCTCTACGAGCTCTGAGAAGAACTCAGCGGCGACGAGCCGGTGAGCTTGTCGTCGTCTTCGCCCAGTCGGCTTAACAACATCCGTCACGACTGCACGAACTCGACCAATGATAGATGCAACCAACATAAGACTTCTCTCTTATCTAAAAATATCCCAACCCGACGCGTCAGCGAGGGATTGCCCCGCACGCCGCCTTCCGGGCGGCTTGCCGCTCGTGCCACGGGGCGGAATCCGACCTGAGCCTGAGGCGCTAGCCGATTTCATCCTGTCAATTCTGCAAGCGCACTGTAGATTTCGCGACAGAGATCATCTTCGTTTAACCCGTTGCCGACAGGCCAGTTTTGTTACTCGGCCTGGCCTGTTGGCCACGGGTTAAACGATGAAATCAACAAATCGGCTAGCGCCTCAGGCTCAGGTTGTGATGAAATCCACAACCCGCCAATACTCGCGCAGACTACCACCGACTGCAGGGTGAGGCCAGCCATTTCTAAAATCCCGCCCAGCTCGTCTCGTAACGTTACGCGACGAACGTTTCGCTTCTCTGCGTGATGAGGCCAGCTTCCGCAAGCCTTGGCGGCTTCCGCCCATAGCCGGCTCGTAGGCCGTCGATTTAGTCACAACGGTGAGCCGCATGGCGCTAGCCGCGGGTGTTTTCGCTGTGTATTTCACACTCTCACCCGCAGCTAGCGCTTTGCGGCTCACTAAATCGACAGCCAGCTCGCCTGGCAGGAAGCCAAGTTCCATAGCGGTG
>JBDNHX010000385.1:0-10072 GCA_041688565.1 Planctomycetaceae bacterium | reverse complement strand
TCAGAAGAGGACGGCCTGATTCCCAAAGCGGAAGCGGGCAAGCGATTCTTCATTCGGCTCGACGATACCGATCTCGCTGTTCTCGATACCGATCAGGCGATTGATGTGAAGTGCGAAACTCAATCGGGGGATTCTGAACTCGTTAAGTGCTATCCCGTCGGAAAAAATGTTCGCATTGCACTTGGAAGCATCGCCACGGTGCTCGGCAGGACAGTCCAGGGTAACGGTCGGCTGGAGGTGATTGGAAACGACGAGGTCCGGATTACGTACGTGGATTCTCACACGGCCGATCGGACATTTGACCGCCCGGTGACAAAGAAAGTCGCCGTCGTGAGCAATGCCATGGTCCAGGTGATGGACGGAGCATTCAGCGAAGTGCTGCAGGGTGTAGTGCTCGACAAGTCGGTGAACCTGCAAATCATTGACCTTGATCGAGATCTTGGGGATAACGCCGATTCGTTGTCCGCAGTCGTCGAGATTTATAGAACCAGTACGGAAGAAGAACTGGAAAACGAAGCCATTGCCAGACAACAGGCTATCGCACAAGGCGTGGTAAACGTTCCTGCCGCAGACGCATCACAGGCTCCGGGTTCCGATGAAGAGATTGAACGACTCAAGCGAATCGATCGCCTGGAAGTGACTTTCAGCGAAGCTGCGATCAAAGTCAGTTCCGAGCCAACCCTGCCCACATTGGAAGACACGGATGAAACAGGTGACGAATCCTCATCAACGACAGCGGTGCCCAGGTCTTCGGTCGGCAACGGCCAACCGAAGCCAGGCAATGCTAATGGCGTTCCCATAGAAAAATCTGCTTCCGGGACAACTCCATCCGAGACTGACACCCCACCAGACGCCCAGCCTCGGATTTCTGCGGTGCTGGAGCCAGTGGATGACGGGACGGTGCACAGCGGAATCTTTCGCGGCAGCATCCAGCTCACGAAGGCCACTGAGGCTGTGGAAAACGATGATCAACTTCAGGCGCTGCCGGGCGACATCATTCGGATCACCTACATTGACGAACGCAATCTGGGCACTGATCCTCGGATTGTGATTTATGACGCCCGCTGCATCGAAGGTAATCTTGGAGGTGTTCGCGTGACGCGGGCGATGATTTCCGATGGAGAACTGCGAGTCAGAACAAAACTGAAGACTGCTGACGCCCTGATGAATATTGGCAATCGGTATAAGGAATTCGGCCTGGGGGAAAACGCAGGTACCAAGTATCAAAATGCATTGCAGGTGTGCGAAGAAGTCATGCGGGAGGCGACGCTAAGCGGTGGTCAAGTGCTCGAAGAGACCTACGTGCAGCTTTGGCAAATCTATTTTGCCATGGATCAGCTGGACCTGGCAGCAGCCATGGCCTCCCGTTTGCATCGCGAATTTCCCGAAAGTGCGTTTGTTGACGACGCGCTGCTGCAGCTTGCTGATGTTGCAAGAAAACAGAAAAACTACAATCGGGCCATTGGGATTTATGCCCGTCTGGTCGGGATGCAAACGAGCCAACTCCGTGGCGATGCCCAGTTCGGAATCGCCGAATGTTACGACGAAATGGCGGCTGAGGCTCCTGAGCAACAGGCCACGCAATTGTTCGATCGGGCATTTCAGGAATACAAGAAAGTGTTCGACCAATACCCGGAGAGTGGTCGTGTGGGCGAGGCTGTCGCAAAGATGGCCAACTATTATTATCGGCAAAAAGACTACACGCGAGCTATCGATACGTTTGAGACAGTTCTCGCGGATCACCCCGATGCGAGATTTCTCGATGTGATTCTCTTTAACTATGGTCGCTGCCTGTACCGCATGAATCGGAAAGACGACGCGCGTCGGCGATTCGATCAGTTGATCTCCGATTATCCGGAAAGTCCTTTGGCAGTGGATGCCAAGAAAATTTCTGAGGCGCTGGCCAAATCTACGCCGTGATGACGGGGTGCAAATTCCCTGCTGGTTTGAAATTATTGTTGACCTGCATTTGAAAGGAATTCCGGATGAAACGCCGTGGAGCATATCTGATTGTAGTCCTGGCGATTTTAAACGGACGACCGGAACTGTATCTCTCAGCCCAGGAAAAAGTCACGGCACAGCAGGCTCCGGAACCGGAAATCGACGGCGTTTCAAGTCAAGCGATGCAGCTGGAAACCGAACTCGGGAAATTCAAATCGACGACGCCAGAAGCCGCGGATGTGATGGTTCGGCTTACCGATCTTTACCATGCGAATCAAAGAGTGTTCGGTTTGATTCGTGTGACACAGCGGTTTGTGAATGCCCATTCACAGGACCCGCGGCATGCCGCAATGATGCTGAAACTGATCGACGGACTGGAAGCAGTCGCCCGCAACAAGGAAGTCACGGCAACCTGCCGACAATTTTTGGCGATCTATCCGGAGGCCCCTCAGTGCGGAGATCTGGAAATTCGCCTGGCCGACGCATTACGGCAGATGCCGAATGAATACGACGCGACGGGAGATGCATGCCTAGCTGTCTGGCTGCGTCAGCCACTGACGGATCCTGGCAGACAATATGCGGTTCTCGCTCAGACGAATTATTCAGCGTACAACGACAAGAACGTGTATTCCAAAGCTGCAATGCTGGCCGATCAAATGCTCGACATGATGCCGGTCGATGCGTTTTTGGAAGAGATTGCATGGCAGGGTGTGGCTCAGTGGCGTCGAGGAAGCGAATGGGCCAAAGCGACGAGCACATCGCAAAAGATGCTCAGCAAGGGACTTCCAGCGGATAAGCAGCGCCTGCGCCAAATCCATTACTGGACCGCTCAGAATCATGGTTACCTTGGACAATGGGCAAATTCCGTCGTCAGCTTTCGGCAGGCCCGTGCGATTCAGGACGATATGGATGTCCATTATGCCCTGGTCAACAGCATGTACAACGACGCCGCAGTTACGGCGGCCGAGATGGATCCGGTCGTCACCGAGTTCTTCCAGAAGTATCCCGACAAACCGGATCGGCTTTACCTGCGAAGTCTGCTGGCCCTGAAGTACGAGCGCGAAGGGGACAAGCCGACCGCGCACCGCATGTTCGGTGAATTGCTTCCGCTGGATGCGTCGCGAAACTCAAATGGCTCGGCGTTTCTGAGAACCGCTCCGACTCCCGATCCCAATACGACTGCCGACTATGGACCGCTGGAGGCGGTCCTGGTCCAGGCCATCGCCAACAATCCGAACGATTACGAGCGAGCTTATCTGCGCTACGTTCTGGCATTCGAAATGTATCGCGACCGGATCAAAGATGATGCAAAAATGAGAGCCGTACTGCGTCAAATGATCTCGCAGTCGCCAACCAACGACAACTATGTCCGCAGTGCCATCGAGACTTTGCTGTACACACCTGAGAACGAGCAGTCGTTTCAGTCAGACGTTGCATTAATTCTGAAGGCCCGTCGCGACTTCGTGGAGATGGAGGTCTTTCGCAGCATGCCGCGCAGCTGGCAGGAGCAGGCCGAGAAGAATGATATGCACAAGGCCCACGCTGCCTTCATGAAAACTCAGCTGGACCAGGCTGACCAGGATATTGTTATGCGGCACTGGATCATCGGGGAATCCGCCGATGCCAGCGCACCGCAGTCCCGAGACCACCTCATTCTGACTCAGCTGGGTGCGCTCAACGACCGGCAGTTCCAGAAACTGCTGTCGCAGCAGGCTTTTTATCTCCGCCATTATTCCCCAGCCGATCAGCGTGCGAAGTGCGTCGCACTCTATGGCCAGCTGGCCCGGAAATTTCCCACGGACGAAACCTTTGCTCTGGCATATGTGCAGTCGGCCACGGATCACGGTCCGGTTGATGTTGCCAAGGCCGCGGCGGAGCATGTGCTGACCACAACGATCCTTGCGAATAATGCGGAACTATACCGCCGCCTCACAATGGCCGCGGATCAGAACAAAGATCCGGAATTGATGAAAGCCGTTTTGAGCTGGATCATGGCAACCGAACAGCGTCTGGGCCCAAGCACTGGCTATGCTTACGCAATCGGCGACTCACTTGCCATTCTGGGACTTCAGCCCGAGGCCATGGCGTACTGGCGAGCGCACTACGCGGTGGATCCCAATCATTATGATTCATCTTATTGCGCAGCACGGATTTCCGCCAAACTCATGGATGCGGAGCGTCTGCAGTTTCTTACCGAATTGACGCAATTGAACTCAGTTTATCAGGGTAGTTATGCTACCTGGCTGGCAGATGAATATTTCAAGTCCGGCGATCTGCAAAAGTTCAAGTCAACCCTTCAGGCAGCCCGCCAGAAACAGGATCAGACAGTTTATCGGCCGTGGTCTCTGGACAGTGGTCTCCCAGTCCAGTGGGTCCATGCCCTGCGGAGCAAGGTGGATGCCAGCGCGCCCGATAAGCAGCTGGTGTTCAGTGCCGTGCGGGATTTTAATTATGGATTATCCGCCGCAGTCGCTCAGCTGGCACTTTGGGAAATGGAGACAATCAGAGATCTCCCTCCGATGGCTTACCTTCTTGCACTCCAGAAAACGACACGCACAGCTGGTGACACCACCACGGACTGGGACCAGATAAACATCTTCGTCCAGTCTGCATTATCGCGGAAGGACTATGCCACGGCCGCCACGCTGCTGACCGGAATGCTCGCCAACATTCCCCAGGTTGATGAAGGCCGAAAGCAAACGGCGAGGGACCTGGTGTCCCAGAGTTATTCCCGGATCGGCGGAGTGGGTGTCACAATTGACGAAAAGAGCGAGATTGCTCCTTTGCTGCAGGCAGGACTGCATCTGCGTCTGGGAGATGAGAATCTGGCGTGGGACACATATCAGAAAAACATCGCGCTGTTTGATCAAAGTCGTTATGCGGTTCCCGTTGACCTGATGTTGTTTGTCTGTAATCGTCACATCATCGTCGGCGGTGAAGAAAATCATAATCGCGTTGAGGATATCCTGCGCGGCTGGCTGGTCAAATACGGCGAAGTCAAAGAGTTCGATACTTCGATCGCTGCCGAAGTCCAGTTGCTGCTGGCGAAGAATTTCTTTCAGGCGAAACGATTCGATGTCGCCCGGTCGGAATATGAAACTGTGATGAATCGATACCCGGAAATGCCGCAGGCCATCGAAGCGGAATTTGGGATCGGTGAATCTTATATGGCTCAAAAGGTCTATGATCAGGCGGAGGCCGTCTTTGAAAAACTCTCTCTTAGCCGGAATACCGAAATCGTGGTGCGAGCCGAGTTTCTTCGCGGAGTTCTGGCCCACCGTCGAGGAGATCCGGACGAGGCACGAAATATCTTTCGAGCAGTTCTGGACAAGGTCCCGAGCGTAGAACTGGCAAATCAGGTGCTGTACCAGCTGTCCGAAGTCTACCGTCAGGAAGAGCGGTACATGGATCAGCTCAACCTCCTGAACACCGTCGGGCGGCTGGGACGATCAAGCAAACGCACGCACCGGCCGGGTCTGCCATTGTCCATCGTGGTTCAGGACAGCGATCTGGGAATTAGCCGGGGACAGAGCTAGGTTCCGGTGATCGTGACAACGGAACCGGGTGGCGATAAGGAAACGGTCTATCTGACGTCCGGCGGCGCCGGACGAGGGTTGTTTCGCACGGACCTTGATACCAAACTCGGAACAGTCACGCCCGATGATCATGTGTTACAGCTCACTGGCAAGGACATCATTCACTGTGATTATCCGGAGGAATTCAAGAAAGAGTTCCGCCGCGTTCCACTTTCGGATGTGGAAATTCACATGGCAGCTGATGGCGAATTCGAAATGGCCAGCAGCCGCATTATTGACGAGAAAAAAGAGTCCTTTAGTGATCAGCTGCAAAAGGAGATCAATGAAGTTCCGGAATCCGACCTGCAACTCGCTTCGCAGACTCGCCCGGCATCGCAGATCAAGCCGGGTAATCAGATCTATCTCCGTGTGGAAGATCCAGACCGCGATCATACGGATGACGCCGATCAGATCGTAGTGAAGCTGAATGCCGAAAGCGGCGACGTGCTGCAGGTAAAAATGCAGGAGACAGGGCTCCATACTGGCATCTTTGAAGGTATCGCGCCGACAGGGGAACTGCCCGCTGGTGCGCTGGCGAGCGACACGTCCATTCAGCACAGTCCACTGATGGCGATTGATCGCGACCCGGCGACGTTCTGGATGAGCGAACCGGACGGAGCGACTCCCAAGTTCCTGACTGTCGATATGAAAGATTTGAGGTCAGTCAATCGTGTCCGGATCAGTTCACCGCGTGCCGATCAGCATATTCCGATTCGTGGAGATCTGTTGGGCAGCAATGACGGCCAGTTCTGGTTCCGTATTGCCACTCATCCACGCCCGACCCCGACGCCTGCTGTGACCGAAGAATTTGGTGCCATTCGGCGACGGGTGTTCGAAGGCAACTATACGGGATACTCGAACTGGCAGCAGATCCTTGACCTGAGCAAAAACATCCAGCCCACGGAGGATGAAGAAGTCACGGAGTTGTTGTGGTCTCGCCCGGCGGATGCCGAAGGCGCTCAAAATCCGTACGCCGTCATCTGGCAGGGGCTGCTGGTGCAGGATCGTCCCGGAGCAGCTCGAATTGCGGTCCAGGCAAATACAACCGCGATCTGGATTAATCAAAGCCTCGAACTCGAGGTCGGACCTGGAAATCGTTCCGTTGATCTGTGGCTGGAAGCGGGCACCCATCCGCTGACGATCTTCGCCGCAACGGCGAATGCAAGTCAGGGTGTCTCTGCGACGATTGCAAGGCAGGATCATCGAGCCGACACGATCGTGGCATTGCCGTTTCGGGCGAGCGATTTTGATCTGACTCGGCCCAATTCCGGACCGGCTAAACTGCGTGCCCCGATTCGCAGCGACTTCGGTCGTACAGAATGGACCATGGAATTCGAGCCGATGGAACTCCGCTATGTGAAACTCGTGATTCACGAGTTTCTGGGTGAGGCGGTCGCAATCAATCATGTGGAAATCGCCGGGGAAGATGATGAGATCTTCATTCCGACGGAATTTGACATTCTGACGTTGCCCGATAATGACACTCTTGAAATTGCCGGCGGTGATGTGATCACTGGCAACTACACGGATGAATTTACTCAGGGCACTTTTGGAAACAGTCGTCTGCTGTCGAGTCAATTGACCGCAACCTACTACAACGCGTCGGTGACTCCCATCACTTACGAGTTTCAGAAGGATGCAAACGGCGTGGTCTACACGGTTCGCAAGGTTCTGAAACGGATTGAACCTGGCGAAAGGCTCATCGTGGAAATCGTTGATTTTGACCACGACACCACTGATACGGCCGATACTGTGCCATTCGAACTCATTACAAGCAGCGGTAAAGCTCTTGCCTACGTTGCTACGGAAACGGATGCCAGCACGGGAATCTTCACGAAAGAGATCGATACGTCCGCTGGAGATGAACAGGGGAAAATGCGGGTTCAAAAGGGAGAACGATTATTCCTGAGGTACATTGATTCCCAGAATACTTTCCCAGGTCACGCAGTGCCTCGTGAAACCGCCGTCTACGTGAATCAGCCGTCAGAGGCGCAGGTTCGCATTTTGGAATCGCGGGTGATTCCCGCTCCCGAAGGACAGCAGGCAATTCCGCAATTCATCTACCAGGCCACCGACGATCGACCGGAAATGGCTGCGGTGGCCTTCGAAGCGCCGCTAACCGTTGAAGTGATCGATCCCGATTCAGCAAGAAACAGTGGAAGCAGGGTGGTTGTTTCGCTGGAGACCACCGATGGAGCTGTTGTTGATGTGGAATGTGTTGTCTCAGGAGCGTTCACACGGACTTACAATCAGGTGTCACGCGAGGCGGCCGATGTGATAGCTCTGGATGATGGACGATTTATCGGTCAGGTCATTCTGCAACTGGGAAGCAGCACCAGTCCCAGCCTGGTCCCTGTCCATTCCGAAATGCCGCGAAACCTGATCGGTGGTCCGGATGTCAAAGACGAAAGTGGTCAGGGATCGGCGGTGGATCGCAATCTTGTCACGAAAGTGCTGAATCTGACCGGCAAAGATCGAATTGCCGCACAGTACAATGATGTTTTACGACCGGATGAGAAAGCGAAAACCTTATCGGCGCAAGCGCGTCTTGTGACGAATGGCAAACTGGCCTGTACCGACCGCGAGTACGAAAAAGCCGTCACACAGCTTCATGTCGGTGAAAAGCTTTTCCTGCGAGTCGCAGATGCGGATCAAGACGTCACTGACGAACGTGATGTCATTGATGTTCAGGTGACCACAGAATTCGGAGACAAAGAGACGGTTCCGCTATTTGAAACCCTGCAGCACAGTGGAATCTTCACCGGCTCACTTGTTCTGGCGGCGAGTGAAAAACCCACACCGGAAAACATCACGGCGGAAGATCCGGCAATTGAATGCTTCTTTGGGGACACCCTGTCGATTCGTTACGTCGATCTGTCTGCCAGCACCGAACAGGGAAAACTGGAATCGCTGCAGGAAGTCCCGGTCGTCATCGGCACGGACGGACTGGTGACTGCGTTTAGCAAGACGTTTAACAATGAACAACTGGCGGTCGAGACAAAATTTCACATTGCTGAGAGCTATTTTGAACTGTTCAAGAGCCATCAGGAACTGGGTCGGTCGGCTGATTTTCTGACGGATCTGGAAGCTGGTCGCCGCGTCCTCCGGGAAGTCATGGAAGATTATCCCGATCCGAAATACGTGCCGCGTATCGCCTATCTGATGGGGCAGTTCTCCCAGGAATTGAAGCAGTGGCGCGAAGCGATTCAGTCGTATGAGTTGATTGTTCGCCAGTATTCCGATCATTCGCTGGCCGCCGATGCCCAGTACAAACTGGCGCAGTGTCACGAAGAGGCAGGCGATTTCGATCAGGCTCTGGAAGCTTACGTGACGCTTGCAGCGACCTTTCCGAAGAGTCCGCTGATTGCCAGCGTGATGATCCGCATCAGCGACTATTTCTATAAGAATGGCCGATTCGAAGTGGCGGCTCAGGTAGGACAAAAATTTTTGGAGCAGTTCGAAGGACACCAGCACTCATCCCGAATGGCGTTCCGCAATGGTCAGTGCTATTTCAAGGCAAAGGATTACACCAAAGCTGGATTGTCGTTCGATCGTTTTGCTAAAAGATTTCCGGAAGATCCACTGTGTGCCGACGCGGTGTTTTGGTCCGGTGAAAGCTATCGCAATGCAAACAACATCCGCGAAGCCTTTCAAAGATACAATACCTGTCACTGGGACTACCCGGCCAGCGAAGCCGCGAAATTTGCGCGTGGCCGACTGGCATTACCCGAGATGTTGCAGCAGTTTGAAGCAGAAGCCGCTGCAGTTGAGAATAATAATCAATGATTTCCATTACGATACTTGTATGCAGCCTGTTTGGTATTGGCCCCGCAGTTCTGGAGACCGTCTTTCCAGTGCAGACCGAAGGGAGTCCGGCAACGGCGACTGCTGACGCAGTGCCCAGCGACGGAAAGACACCCGGATCCGGGACTTCGGCAACTGCCGATCCTGCGGCATCGGCAGCCCCGGCTAGCTCCGACGATAACAAGGATGCGGCGGCACCCGCTGACACCGAGACCGGTGACGCGGGGGCAGCCTCAGAGAACACTGAAGGTTTCTGGGCGTCCGTCAACAAAATGTTGCATTCTGGCGCCATGGGCCTGATGCTTGAGGGCGGCCTTTTTATGTGGCCCATTCTGTTGATGGGGATCGTGGCCTTCGCGGTGATCATCGAACGCTATCGCAGCCTCAAGATGCTGGGAACCGACACTCAGGCGCTGCGCTCGCAGGTACGGACCCTGCTGGAGCAGGAGCGGGTTGAGGAAGCTCTGCAGCTGTGTGATGGTCTGCAGGGCCCGGTACCAGCGATCCTGTCCGCAGGATTAAGAAAATTTCTGGTGCTGCAGCGTCTGGATTATGACCCTGGAAAGATCGAGGAGCAGGTCGTCAAGGGCATGGACGACTACGGAGTTCACGTTGTCGCCGCGCTGGAAAAACATCTTCCCATTCTGGGGACGGTTTCCAGTGCCGCGCCAATGGTTGGATTTTTGGGCACAGTTTCCGGGATGGTGAATTCGTTTAAGGACATTGTGGCCAAGATGGGCGAAACGAACATT
>JBDNHX010000384.1:0-3965 GCA_041688565.1 Planctomycetaceae bacterium | reverse complement strand
GGCGTTTCCATTCAGAATTCCACAGGTGACCTGAATCTCGGTGTGGCGAGGATCTTCAACAATAATGGTCCCGGCCTGTATGTGGCGACCTCTCCGAACCTGACTCTCAGAAGCACAACGCTGAGCTCGATGGAAACTCAGACTGGACCAGTACTCGACCTGAGCAACACGGATTCAGCATTGAACTTTTTATCGCTGAAGTCGGAAAACAGCCCTGGCGTGGAGCACGGAATTCACCTGAATAACGTGACGGGGACGATCACCAGTACCACGACGAATCTCGTGCGTTCAAATGCTCCGGCCGCGATCCTGATTGAGAATATTCCCGCCGCACCAAACCCGCTGGTACCAAAATTCGGCGCGCTCACAATCGAAAGCCTGTTCGACAACACCGAGGCAACCAATATCAGCCTGCCTGGCGTGACCACTGGCATCGTTCAGCCAATTTACACAGCACCACTGACAATTGTGTTTCCATGATGTTTATCAGATGCACCCAAAGCGGCCACGCTGCGTATTCGGCGGGCTGACGATGAACGTCTACACTGATCCGAAATTGCTGGACGTTCATGGTGCCTTAGACACGCTGCCGACGCTGGATCTCAATTCGAGTCCGCAGACCGAAGCTCAGTCAATGCGAGCGACTGGAACAGATCGTCGGGATGTTGGAGTGGCCTCAAATCACACTCTGAGTTTCGTTGCACCAGATGTTGCACCAACTTCCGGCAAACCGGGTCATTTCCTGTCACTTTGGGCAGTCTGTGCGACGACGAGATTCATGCGTCTGACAAACCGCAAATGTCGGCAAATCCCAATGAAAAAGCCTCATTCGCTGTAAATACGAATGAGGCTTCCCAAGGGTGGCTAACCGGGCTTGAACCGGCGACCTCCAGAACCACAATCTGGCGCTCTAACCAACTGAGCTATAACCACCATCTCTGCCGCGAATCCTAACCATCGCCCGAGGGCGGATCAAGTTTCTGGCCTCGATTTGAGACACGTTTCAGCCTGCCTGGGTTCATCGGAAGCAAATTCCCCCCAATGCGAACGTTCTGCAAGTCCCTGCAAGATCAGAACAAAGCGCTCGAAGCCTGACATAGTCTCAGATTCGGGACGGCCGGATGTCAGCAAACGTCTGACAAAACCCGGACAGGGTCCCGGAAAAATCTGAAAAGGTCCAGATGCAGTTTTGGGACCGTGCCTGCCAGCCCTGCTTTTGTGAGTGCCTTTTGTCGTCAGTGCCTCTTCAAAACGTACGACGAATAAATTAGTCAGGCCCGCTGGTGACGGTGCTGATGATTGGGGCAAGTGGGTATCCGGAGGATTGCCCGCGCCATTTGCTTTGTCAGCAAGTTCTTTCGAAGGTCAACGATAAGCAGCAAAGAAACGTCGCGACATTGCGCGCGGTCGTCGTTGCTTACTGGGGCTATTCCATGCTTGTCATTCTCGGAATCATTATCGTCATCGGGTCGGTGCTCACCGGGTTTTCCATGGCCGGCGGGCACATGCACTCCCTGGTTCACCCGTCCGAAATCGTGACCATTGGCGGTGCGGCCCTTGGGGCCATGATTTGCAGTTCGCCGATGAAAGTCATCAAAGACCTCATCCACGGGCTCATTGCCACAATCAAAGGCGGCAATGTGGGCAAAGCAACCTACAACCAGGTGTTTCAGCTGCTCTATGAGTTATTTCGCATCGCCAGACGTGACGGGATGCTGGCGTGGGAAGCGATCCTTGCGGAAGGACATGACAACGCAACCTTCAAGAAATACCCGAAAGTCGCCAACGACCATCACCTTCTGGAATTCATGTCGGGTGCTTTGCAGGGTGCAATGGAAGGCAATGACGCAGCCAATCTTCAAGCTTTGCTGGACACAGAAATTCATGTGTTCGAAGAAGAACATCACGCGGCCGTCATGGCGATGACTCGTACTGCGGACGGCTTGCCGGGGTTCGGTATCGTTGCGGCCGTGTTGGGCATCGTGGTTACGATGGGCGCGATTGGCGGGCCCGTAGAAGAAATCGGACATAAAGTGGGAGCTGCTCTCGTCGGTACCTTTCTGGGAATTTTGATGTCCTACGGCATGGTCGGTCCGATGGCCGGAGCCATGGACGCTCTGGGACATGAAGAAGTGGCTCTGCGACGGACCGTCGTGGCTGCCATCGTTGGCTTTGCCGGCGGCGGATCGCCGCGAGCGGTGATGGACAACGTGAGGCGCGGCTGTGGAACGGGCGTTCGCCCTTCGACCAAAGAACTGGATGAACTGCTGAAGGCCGTGGATGCCGCAAAATAGTGACGTCTGTCTGTGGTCAGTCGCAAAGCGGCTGAGGCAGACTCAAAACAGCTGACAGCGGAGCACTCCAGAACAGTCAATGGCCTCGACAAAAATCTCTGAAGGAGAACATACATGGCAGGCGGCGGCGGTGGTGCCTGGAAAGTTGCATATGCCGACTTTGTGACGGCCATGATGGCATTCTTCATGGTGATGTGGCTGGTGTCGCAGGACCAGAAAGTGAAAGACTCGGTCGCGAAGTATTTCGTCGACCCGGTTGGATTCAGCCTGTCGGGTGCAGCCGATCGACCCGCGGATTCCGCGGGTTTATTCGAGTCTGAGTTTCAGGGGCAGGTGCCTGGAGCCAGTAAGAGAAGCTCGGGCCGCGGGCGCGGCACGATGCGCAATCGAGAAAATCAGGAGAGCGAAACCACCATGGTGGCTGACTCGATTCTTGAAGAACCCGGCGCCGCGGAACGCTGGCGGGGAGAAGCACAAAAGCAACTGGATGCGGCAAAGAATTCTCCTGCGGTCCAGTCCGGAACAATCTCAGAAGCCGAGGCGGCCAAGCTTCTTCTGGCTCGAAAGATGCGTCAGCGGGTGACAGCCGAAGCGATGCAGTCCACCGACGGGGTGTACCAGGATCTGCTTTCCTCTTCACTGAATCGCGTTGATTTTGAAGAGCTCGCGGAGGAAGTGATTCGCGTCAGCACAGAGAAAAATTAGACCGAAACTCTGCAACTCTGCAAGGCAAATCGGCCACCGTTTTTTGTACCATCGGGTGCTTTGGCTTTTGCCCTCATCGGGAGTCCGGGTTATTTGCTTTGGAAGAGGAACAGCCGCCGGATGGCATTCAGCAGGCCTTCCGGTGTTCCTTCCCGCGCCTCGTCCTTCAACGCTTCTAAAGGTGGATGCAGCAGCTTATTCACAATTCTTTGAATCGTGGCCTCAATGGCCTCACGCTGCGGCTGATCAAGAGTCGGCAGTTTACGATACAGACGATCCAGCTCTGAACGGCTAATGTCCGTCCAGTGTTCCCGCAGACGATGAATCACCGGGCCTGTTGCGCGATGGTAAATTTCCTGCATGAAGGTGCGAGTCTGGGCGACGATAATGCTTTTGGCCTTTTCAACCTCGGCTTCGCGAGCCCTGCGATTGCGGTTGCAGGTTTCTTCCAGCGCATCAATATCGTAGAGAAACACATTGTCATCGACCGACCCGGCAGCCGGATCAAAATCTCGCGGAGCCGCCAGGTCCAGAATGAACACCGGATGTCGCTGTGACTGGGCTCGTGCCGCTTCAAAACGATCTTTGGTAATCAAAGTTTGTGAAGCACCGGTTGTGCTGACAATGACATCGGCGCGAGCCAGCCAATAATCCAGCTGGGAAAAATCGACAGCTTCACCGTGGAACAGCGACGCCAGTCGATCGGCTCGCTCACGACTGCGGTTGGCCACAATGATTCGACGCACGCCTTCGGAACGGAGATAGGTCAGCGTCTCCTCCGCCATTTCACCGGCACCGATGACCAGGACGGTTTTGTTGTCAAAGCGGCTGAAGATGTTTTTGCCGAAGTCTCCCACAGCGACACTGGCAATGGAGACTCGTCCGTCAGCGAGACCAGTTTCGGTGCGGACCTGAGCCGACACCTTCAGGGCATGCTGAAACAGAACATTCGTCAGCGGGCCGCAG
>JBDNHX010000383.1:0-26705 GCA_041688565.1 Planctomycetaceae bacterium | reverse complement strand
TCTCTCACCTGATCACCGTCCAGCAGCTTCGCGCCGCCGGGGCTCTTGATTGCCCGGAATGGATGCGTAAATCTCTCGGGCCGCCGCCGAAGCAGACACGAAATTTATTTTCAGATTTGTCTGATGAAGATCATGTGCTGACGGACGAGACCAACGAAGAGGACTGTGAAGATGAAGGCGAGGATGAGGCTTGATGCCTTAAACGGTCATGCCACAGGAAGGTGCCGTGACACATAATGTCCGTTCGACCTGAAGTCAAAAAGGTGTCAGCGCCTCCCAAAGAAAAATGTGATCTATTCGCTACAGCTTGTGTGACTCCAACTCGGAAGAAAAACGCTGGCGGCATAAATTTCAGCCGCCTTTTAGGTCCGACTGTCCGGCGCATAGTAGGAATTCGGTCCAACGACTCAGCATCCTCAGATTTCTGGGATCGGCTCCCCGCGCGTTCCTCGCAGACCTATTCGTGCTTTCTACCGCTCTCACGCTCGCTTGCTCTTCGACGGTTTTCCAGTGTGCCTGAGGCCACGTTTCAAGCTGCAAAGAAGTTGGGCGTCCGGGGTGGAATGCAGGCGGAAACGGAATTGCTTATCATCAGCAGCCCTGACTTGCCCTTCCCCATTGTCTGCACGCGGGAGACTTGCCCGCTGTGAGGATCGCGTGATGCGACAAATGGCCAACCTGCTTGGTGCCCTCGTTTTGTTCTCATTCCCAACGTTGTCAGCGATTGCGTCTGCACAGCCGGGACCGAATATTCTTTGGATCAGTTGCGAAGATATCAGTCCGCACTTTGGATGTTACGGAGACCGGCAGGCGGTGACGCCTCATGTGGATCAATTAGCCGCGGAAGGCACTCTGTTTACTCATGCTTTTTCCTGCCACGGCGTCTGCGCTCCCAGCCGCACTGGAATCATTACCGGAATGTGGCCGATCGCGTTGGGTGCAAACCACATGCGTTCAAAGGTTCATCTGCCTGATCACGTGAAACTCTTTCCGCAGTACCTGCGCCAGGCTGGCTATTACTGCACTAACAACAGCAAGACCGACTATAACCTCGACTGGAATCAGAAAGCCACCTGGAATGAATCTTCAGCGAAGGCTCACTGGAAGAATCGTCCTTCAAAAGATATGCCGTTCTTCGCGGTGTTTAATCTCACGATGACTCATGAAAGCAAGGTCTGGCCAGACGGATGGAAGAGCGTCGTCGAAAACTTGCCGATCGATCAGCGGCATCGGCCTGAAGACATGATCGTGCCGCCGCTTTATCCGGATACACCTGCCGTCAGAGCTGACCTTGCGCGGCTGGCCGACCTGATCACCGTGATGGATCTTGAAGTCGGCCGACTTCTACAGGAACTTGATGAGGCCGGTCTGGCCGACGATACCGTGGTCATGTTCTGGTCAGATCATGGAGATGGACTGCCGCGTGCCAAGCGCTGGACTTATGACAGCGGTTCAAGAGTGCCGTTGATTGTTCGTGTTCCGGAAAAATTGCGAGCCCAGGCAGAGGTTGGAACGCCCGGTTCGAAAGACGACCGGCTTGTGAATCTGATTGATCTGGGACCGACTGTGCTGAGCCTCGCCGGGATCCCCCTGCCCTCGCATCTGCACGGGAAGCCATTTCTGGGGTCGGCAAGCGGGAAGGATTGGGAATTTATTTATGGGGCTCGTGATCGTCTGGACGAACGTTTCGATATGGTGCGAACCGTGAGAACTCGCACGCATCGGTACGTCAGAAATCTGATGCCGTGGCGTCCGGCTTTGCAGCATTTGGCCTACGGCGAAAAGAATGAGACGCTTCGAGAAATGCGGCGACTGCTGGCTGAGAACAAGCTGGCGCCCGAGTCGGCACAATGGTTCGATGTCCCGCGAGCGCCTGAAGAATTGTATGATCTGGAGGCCGATCCGTGGGAGCTGGTCAATCTGGCCGCGCGACCAGAGCAGCAACAGACTCTGCAAACACTGCGGCTTGAATGTGACCGCTGGCAAACCGAGGTTCGCGATGCTCATCTGTTGCCGGAAGCCATGCTGGACGAAGGCGAACAGCGGTTGGGAAATCGCTGGCAGATTTTGCACTGTCCGGGCGGAGAGCAGCGAACAGTCGAGCTGTTGAAGGCCGCAAAGCAGGCGGCTCGACTTGAGGAAAAAACCGCCGACGCCGTGAGTCAGTCGATGGCTGAAGATCGGGCCGTCCGCTGGTGGCAAATGATGCTGCTGACGAACTCGCCTCATCCCGAACATCGGATGGAAAGCTTCAGGATGCAGCTAAATTCAGAGGAACCGCTTATCAAACTGGCCGCGGCAATGGGTCTTTCACGGGCCAGTCAAAGTTCAGAATCGTTGACAGCACTGAGGGACTTGCTGGACAGCGGAAATCAGTTTGTTCGGCATGCCACGCTGTTGGGCATTGATGAAGCCGGGCTGGCGGTCATTGACCCTCTGCGAACTCTTCTAACTGCTGGCAAAGATGAAGAATATGGACGCCGTCTGTGCGAGCATGCTCTGAATCAGCTTCCCGCTCCGTAGTACAATCACCGTGTTTACTTTTTCCTCAGAGCCCTGCCCCATGACTTCACCCGCTGTTGTTTCCTCAGGCGTGTTTGATCCCCAAAAGTTGATTCGTCCGCGGCGTCGCATCACGGGAATGTCGGCCGTGCTGCTTCCGTTTCTGGCATCGGGAGAAGTGGATTGGACGTCCTTTGAAGCTCACGTGGTTCGCACGTGCGAGGCCAGTCTTGTGCCGGCCGTAAACATGGACACCGGGTACATCAATTTGCTCGATGAATCCACAAAGCTGGAGGTTCTGCGGAGGACTCAGTCTGTTGCCGCCGGGCGAATGTACATTGCCGGTGCTTTTGTAAAGGATGCGCCGGGTTCTGCATTTGATCTGGATCAGTACAGCCATCGCATGGACGACATTCAACAGCACGGCGGAACATCGGTGATCTTTCAGTCCTATGGGCTGACGCAGCAGACCGATGCTGCCATCGTGGAAGCCTATCAGCAGATCAGTACTCGATGTGACCGGTTCATTGGCTTTGAGCTGGGCACGATGTTCGCTCCGTTCGGCCGCATTTATGGCGAAAGTGTCTATCGCGGACTTTTGGCCATTCCGCAGTGTCTGGGCGCAAAGCATTCCTCTTTGCAGCGAGATCTTGAGTGGCAGCGATTGATCTGGCGCGACGAAGTGCGGCCCGATTTTATGGTGCTGACCGGCAACGATCTTGCCATCGATATGGTCATGTACGGCAGCGATTATTTATTGGGGCTGAGCAGTTTTGCACCGGATCTGTTTGCACAGCGGGATGCCATGTGGCAGTCTGGCGACGCGGACTTCTATCAGTTCAACGATGTGCTGCAGTATCTGGGCTTCTTTGCGTTTCGTGTTCCTGTGCCCGCTTACAAGCACTCGGCCGCAATGTTTCTCAAGCACCGCGGCTGGATTCGGACGACGCTGACTCATCCCGACAGTCCGACTCGCCCGGAAAGTGATCGGCCGATTCTGGAGGAGATCCTGAGCCAGCTGCAGCCGTGGCTGAGTCGTTGATTGCAGTGGTGGGAGATCCTTCGCTAATCGCATCAGGATGACACGGTTTGTCATCCTGAACGGCAGCGTAGCGAAGTAAAGCAGTTTGTCGTAGGTCAACCTGACTGGACAGCGTCATGTTCAAATCAGCTTGAGTGCGCCAGACTACTTTCCGTTCTCTCGATCAAACGTAGCGAATGCGTTTGTGAATGTCCGTGTTCATACTCTGATAACGATTACTCAGGCTGCCCGCGCTGAACATCTGCGTCCGAATCGCTTCCACATCGTCCAGGCCAATAGCATTGGTAAAGATCGGCTTTAGGTATTCAACGCCCAGCTCAGAAAGCTGCATGCGTTCGGAATCGTACATGCATGGATGCACTTCGCGCGGATGAATCTCGCCCCACCGGTCGCGCAGCTTGTTGGCAGAGATTGAACTGAGCGAGAACCCGGACTGGCTTTTGTACTGAATCGTTGCGATCTCATTGGTCTCACCGGATACGAGCAGATCGATGGCCTTTCCGCCCAGCTGGGACGCATAGAAGCGATCGAATAGGATTGGACGTCCGCCGCGCTGAGTGTGTCCAATTTTTCGAGTAAACATATTCGAAGAAGCGGGCTCAAAAGTTCGCATTTCACCAAACAGCTCTTCACCCAGCGACTTTGTCAGCAGCTGCGCAATCGCGTCGGCGGCACCGCTGTAACGAATATTGCCGGCCGGGTCATACGTTGGCATCGCAGCGCCCAGTTCGCAGCCATCCTGACTGCGAACGCCTTCTCCCACAACAATCACGGCATGCTGCTGAAGCTGATAAAGCTGAGTCACGCGGGCTGTCAGCTGTTCCAGATTCAGAGGAACCTCGGGAATCAGAATAATATCCGGCTGAGCATACGCGGCTCCAAGAGCAATATATCCTGATTGGCGGCCCATCACTTCGACAATGGCAATTCGGCGGTGACTTTCGGCGGTGGTGCGCAGGCGCTCTACGCTCTGAGCCACAACATACACGGCCGTGGCATAACCCGGCGTGGCATAGTTGATGATGTCATCCAGACGCAGTCGTTCTCGGCAGGGAGTTCGTTTTTCAAGATAACCTGGCGGCCCTTCTTTTGGATCGCGAATCCATTCGTTCGGCTCATCAATATAATTCAGGCCCAGATCGTTATCGATTGTTTTCGGAGCCAGAACGCACGGAACAATTTCTGCGATAGGCTGCATGCCGTTGATCGTTCCGTCGCCTCCGATGCAGATGAGTCCGTCCAGCCTCAGTTTCTTCACATGCGAGGCCACCAGTTCTAGCCGGTCGGTGCAGGTAGAATCCAGATAGGTTCTGGACGAACCCAGCAAGGTGCCGCCTTTGCACGGATCAAGTTCCGGGATGGTGGTGAAGAGCGGATTCAGATGAACGTGCGGAACACGGCTGTCCAGCAGTCCCGCATATCCTCGCTGAAGACCAAGCACGTCAATCTTCAGAGCATTTGCACGCTCGACGGCCCCGTAAATGGTTGCATTCAGAGCTGGTGTGTCGCCACCCGCGGTCAGGATCCCGATTCGCTTCATTGGAACGTATTTCGTTCTGGTTGATTGCATTCGTTGAACAGGTCAAGGAAGGCTTTGCAGAGTTCAGAGTTCGAGCACTCCTCCTGCGCACTTCACCGGTGTAGGCTACCAGCATTCGGAATACGACGGAATGGTGTCTGCCGCGAAAGGGATGTCCAGCCGGTCGAATCGCATTTTTTGCGATGGCGGCAGAAATGCAAATTCAGCTCTACGAGACCGGCTGGCTGCTTTACTCACCGGCTCACCGCAAATAGCATCACGTCAGTCTGGTTTTTGTTCGTGGTTTCGTCAAAGGATAAATGATGATGTGTCTGAAGACTCTTTGCCGGCTGTTTCTTGCCACTGTTGTGACCGCCGGTGGCATTGCCTCCACGGCCTTCGCTGCTGACGAATATGTTTATGATTTGGTTCATTCCTCGGTGAGCTTTAAAGCGCGTCACCTGGACATCAGCTGGATCCATGGACGCTTCAATGAAGTTGACGGAAAGTTTTCCCTTGACCGTCAGGATCCAACAAAGTCCACGTTCCTGCTTACAATTAAAGCGGGTAGTGTCGACACAGCAAATCCGGCCCGTGATGAGCATCTTCGTCAGCCCGACTACTTTGACACCAAGCAATTCCCCACGATCGAGTTCAAAAGCAAAAGCGTCAAAGCGATCGAAGGTGGCTATGAAGTGACCGGCGACTTTACGATGCACGGGACCACGAAGGAGATCACAATTACGCTTATGGGTGGAAAAGAGATCGAGTCCCGCGGTGTGAAACGCGTTGGTTTTTCGACCGAGCTGAAGTTGAAACGCAGCGACTACAACTTTGACAAAAGTGCGATCGGCCCGATTGGCGACGAAGCCATCGTGATCATCGACTGTGAAGGCATGAGCAAGTAACCGATGCCGGATCTGCTCCTGTTTCTGAAAGCGGCTGTTTTCTCCGTCAGCGCCAGTGCGGTCACCGTACTGGCGTTGATGTTTTGCAGAGGGTCGGCGGATCGCAAAGCCGTCACCAGTTCGCCATCATCGGTCATTTTGCTGCTGAGCTTTTTGACGGGAGTCTGCACAGGCTACAGGACTCTTGGATTTTCCCTCGACTGGCCGCCGGGAAACGCTCTGGCTCGGTTTTTGGAAATCATTCTTCCGGCCATCGTTCTGATTGAGCTGGTTGCCAGCTTACAAAAGCTGCCTCGTGCGGCCGTCTGGTTTTTGCGGACAACGGTCGCTGCGGTTTGCGGGCGAGTCCTGTGGCACGGATCGGTCTATCTTGTCGCCGAAAGCTGGACAGGGCTGACTGTTCAAACAGCGCTGGTGCTCGTCGGCTGTATGCTCAGTTTGATGATGGTCTGGTTGCTGTTGTTTCGGCTTAGGGAATCGCCGGTCGCTGAAGTCCTGCCGATCGCACTGGCGCTATGCATTCAGACGGGCGGACTGACCATCATGCTGGCCGGCTATATTAAAGGCGGCGCGGCCGCAATTCCGCTCGCCACTTCACTTGCTGCTCCGATCCTGATGTCGCTGCTGATGCACAGGCGATGCGACATGCGAGGCATGCTGGGAGTTGGGATCGTCAGTTTGTTTAGTCTGCTATTTATCGGCCGGTATTTTGGAGCCCTCAGCACGATGCATGGCGTTGTGATCTTCTTCGCTCCCTGCTTGTCGGCGATTTCGCTGCTGCCTATCGTTCGCCGATGTAAACCAGCCGTCACCAGGCTGCTGTGTCTCGCTCTGATCAGTGTGCCACTTCTGATTGTCTTGTGGCAGGCGGAATCAGCTTTCGACAAACGCATGGCACCGCTGATCTCCGAGAGTCCGCCACCAATTCCTGTGACTCCGCCCGCTATTGCAGGCCGCGGTTAGGCGAGCGGCAGATTTCTGGTTACCGTCGAAAACCGGGGGCTAGCACCCTGCGGCTAATAAAATCAGCCGCCACGCGCTAGCGTCCGGTTGTTCGGCTTGGTAGTTCCTAATCTGCCGCTCGCCTTAGCTCTGGCGATCGGCGTTGCGCCATCAGAGTTAGGCCATCAGAAGTCGATCTGAGCTCGTACTCCGAACATATCGGTGTGAGCCGTCGCGGTAGGGCCGCCAGGGGCATCAGAGATTGCGTGCACGTAATTGAAAACCATTTTCGTGTACGGATTCCAGTACCAGTTCAGGCCGGCTGTGTAATCCACAATTGTGCCGCCGGCGATCATGGAATCATTTAGGTTCAGATAAGACCATCGACCGGCAACTTCCCAGGCACCGACGCCCGGATTGCATTCGTTGCCCGCGAACGTGAGATTGGACTTCGGGATCACTCGATCGATCGTGCCAGTTTTTCGATCATACGGCCGATGTTCCCCGGTCAGAAAATAGCCTGCCTGAGCATAAGCGCCTGGCAGTGCTGCCGTGCCTCCAGCAGACTGGCTAACAAGGTTCACCATGGCTTCGGACTGAATACTGAGCGGTCCATCAACCCACAGGAATTCGCTTCCCAGCACATTGTAGTAGGAAACGTCGAGGGGGCCGGTGGCGACAAAGAAAGGTGTCCCATCGGCACCGCCTGGCACGGCCTGCCCGCTGGTTCCAACCGCACCAGGAGCATTGGCGCCCACGTAGAATTCGGGAATGGTGCGGAAGTTTATGGTGTCGTTCGGAGGCGCGTTGAAGAAGTGGCCGACGCCCAGATGAAGGTAGTTTTTGCCGTTGCATTCCCAGGAAGGAACCCACGTCAATCGCTCGGATGTTCCGTATCCACCGTCGTCGCTGAGTGTTGCTCCAAACTGGTCCTGTCCAGTGCGGAACACGGATGCGGCCCATGTCATGCTCAGGTCATCAGAATGATCGTAGAAGCCGATCCCGATATGTCGAAACGGAGTGAACGGCTGGAAGAGAACGCTGCGTTCCATGAAAGTGGTGTAGCGAAAGCTGCTGACTGTTTCTAAACCAAAAGGCTGTTTCCACTGCCCGATTCGCACGTTGCCAAACAGCGGAACTTTTGTCTGTTCCAGCCAGACGTCTGTGAACGTCGGGCGGCCGAAGAACCCGAAGTCCATCTGGAAGAAGTAGTTTGTCAGTTCTGTGACGCTGCCCCTGGCGGACAATCGAGCCCGGCGGAAGTCGGATCCGTCACGGATGTCTCCATATTGTTCCTGACTGACATTATCTTGATGAATCCAGCCAGCATCTGCCTGAAACACGCCGTTCACAGTGATGCTCGGGTAGGTTTTCTTATTGGCTTTGTCCTGCAAAGCTTTCAGCGCCCGGTCCAGATCTGTGAGCTTCTTATCCTGCATGGAATCTTCAGGACACACCGTGTCGTGAGGCTCGGTGATCGTTGTCTGCTGTGAGACCGTTTCGGTGACGATCGATCGCACGTCATTTTCGGTCAGCAGAGGTTCGCTCGTGCCGGACGCAAAAAGCGTCCGCGGCTCCACGGGTTGATAGATCCCGGCTTTACGATTGCCGGAGTTCATTGACTGAGAAGCAACGGCTGCCCGCTTTTTGCTTTGCGGAAGCGAGGGTTCAACGTCTGTGGCGAGTGAAGCGTCCTCAAAGGCTGCGACTTTTTCTCGCAGTGTCTGATTGTCCTGTTCAAGACGTTCCAGTCGCTGCAGGACCGAGTCCAGTGTTGCGGCAGAATCCTGCGCTGACACGGACCCCGCAAAAACAAAGAGGAACGCCAAAACGAACAAAGCGCTTCGAAGACTTAAGCAATCCATTGCTATCTTGACACCCATTTCGAGCGATCTGGGTTTTAAAGACTAACGATACTCAACTGGCGGCACAGTTTTGACCCCTGACCACGCAGGAGACTCATCGCCTGTTACTTCGACGCGACTATTCCGCACGGCACAGTTCAAATGCGTCACAACAGACTCGGCAACGTTGCCATTTTTGCACGCCGAGCTTTCTACTGCTCATTGCTGCCGGTTGATGCGTGAAGTTCGGAATCACATCGATTGTGCCGATCGGACCGTCTGCCGTGGACAGACCGGACAGCTTCGTTAAACCTCCCGGTCGCGTGGCGGACAACAACGGGTGTGTGATCCGCTTCTTTGTGTGATTGTGCTATCTGACTGCCGGACCGCACGCGTAAGGCTCCGCGGAAAATGAAGGCTGTATTCTTTTTTCAGGGCCACAAGACTCTGGTTTTACCTGCCTGGCACGAGGATTGCGGAAAATGTCCCGCAAGCCAGTCATCAAAACAGCTGCGGGAACATTTTCACTGGAAGGCATTGAGACGCTGGGAGCTGCAATTAAACAATGCACTCAGCTTCTGATGAAGGGAGAATCGATTTCGCTGATCGCGCAGGATGGCAGAAGATCGCGCACTCAAGAGCTTCTTGTTGCGGATCGGGCGGCAGCCGTTGCTGGTCTGTGGCTGGATTTGCAACCGCTGATGATGGCGGCCGATTACGGAGATGTCATTAAGGACAACGTGAAAATTTCTATGAAGGAATGTTGGGAGACACGATTTTATGACAGAGTCCGTCAGAACGTATTTGGAACGCCCGTGCTCTCGCGAGACCATTGGGTCGAAGACTCAGGGCGAAATTGAAGCGGCCGTGTGTGATGGGATTCGGCGATTTGAAACAGAATACATGGGCCGTGGGCCTCGCGACATTCGTGCCCATCTGGTGGGTGATCTGATTATCGTGCGACTTACGGAAGTGCTGACTGCTGCCGAACAGCACTTGGCAGCATCTGCATCACCCGAAAGAGGACGCGACCTTCTAAAGCAGGTCCGCACGCATCTTATAGAAACGGGACGTTCGGCAATTGATGCCATGCTTCGGATTTCCACAGGAGTCCAGCCGATCAGTTTGCACCATGACATCAGTACCGTCGCGGGAGCCAGTGCCGGTGCCTTGTGGGGGCTCGGGATATTGGCAGGAGTGCTGCCAGCGATTGGGCCGGCCATTGCGGGAGGAACGCTGGCCGTTCTGCTTTCCAGTGCGGCCGCCGGTGCCGCAGCCGCTGGTCTGGCAGGTGCTTTGATTGGAATGGGATTGTCTCCTGACGAAGCTGAATACTACGAAACGGAAATGAAGTCCGGTCGCACTATCGTCACCGTTCAGGCCGGGGCTCGCCGTCAGGAAGCCCTGAATCTGATCCAGGAATTCGGAGGGTACGATATCTCGTCCCGTGAATCAGCAACTCGTCAGACTACACCAGGATCTCAATTCGCGGCCCCAGAATCTTCGTCGCGAATGAAAGATCAAAGCAAAAAGGGGAATATGGGCCAGCAGTCCACAAGTCAGGCACTCTCCGGAACGCACGATCAGACCATTCAGGCCCGTGAGGAGCGGCTGAATATTCAGAAGCGGCCGGTCGATGAAGGGGAAGTGACTGTCCGCAAGGAAGTGCGTACCGAACACAAGACGGTCGATGTCCCGGTGACTCGGGAGGAAGTCGTGATCGAGCGACATCCAGGCCATGGTCAGCGGGCCTCATCTGAAACCCTTGGCGAAGGCAAGGAAATTCGAGTGCCTGTCCGGTCTGAAGAAGTGGATATTCAGAAAGAAACGGTGGTTGCTGAAGAGGTCACCGTCGGCAAGCGACGAGTTCAGGAGACCGAACGCGTGGACGAAAATCTCCGCAAGGAAGAAATCCGCGTGGAGAAACGCGGCGACGTCGATGTAAAAGACACAAAGCGATAAGCCGCCCTGAAGGCTGCTCGTTCTGTGCATGCCGATCTTACATGCCGACCAAAAAAGCCCGGCTCTGCAGAGCCGGGCTTTTTTGTAATGATCGTTTGTGATTTTCAGTCTTCAGATCGCCTGACCAAAACGCGGACTGTCAGAAAACTGGTCAGTCACTTTTAGCCCATACTCATATTCAGATAGTCGGCAACGGTGGAAAGAAGTCGGCTGGTTCGAGTGGCGTCAAGATTCTTGCTGTAATGGACTCGGAAAATTCGTTCTGCAGGCCATGCTTCCTGCTTCTGATCGTCCGTCGAATGAATCACCGCGCCGCAGAATGTGTGACGTCGCATAAGTTCAGCGATCAGTTCCTGAGTCGTACAAAAATGAAGTTCCTGCACAGGTTCCCTCCAAAAGGTCTGGTATCTCCGTATCAACCACGAGACGCAAATGGTACCTGTCGAACCGGGCTCCTGCCACGAGAAAAAGAAAAGTGAGGACAATCTCAGTGACCGCTAAGAGGCAAAAAACGGAGAAAAATGCAATGTTTTTGAGCCTGTCTGTTCGTGTGTCTATCCGGGCGTCAGGCGGTCAAACTGTACGTTGTGAGACCGAGGAATCTTTCCTGTGGACAGCGACAGATTGCTTCTGCATGCAGCCTTGCCGTTCTCCTGCGTCAGACAAAGAATTCCTCCGTCGGGCGATGGGGCAACTGACGGTATTCCGACGTTCCTCCACAGTGCGCGTGCCAGTGTCACTCAGCAGCAGTGAACTCTAAAGAGTACTGCTGCAGCTCAGTTCTGCTGCGGCTCGCCCTGCCCTTGCCCTTGCCTCTGCCGGCACCTGCTGCGCGCACGTCGGATGTCGTGTGGAAAAAGGATGTCGATGCGCACCTTGAAGCCGTTGGCAAAGCATTTTATCAGACTGCTTGCGGAGGAAAAAAAGCAAGGGGCGTCGTCTTTTGCGACACCCCTGTTCTCCGTCTCTCCGGTTGTCACTTCGCTGATTCCTCGCGTTGCCTCAGTATCCGCGTCACAGTCCCGGAGCCTGTCAAACCTCGTCCACAGGGTCTGTCTTCAAATGGCGTGGACTTAACGTATGTTTTGGTAGCGGAACTCGCCGAGAGTTTCGGTTTTCCCTGCAAAAAACGGGGGTGCCGAAAGTCTTGGCGACTTCCGCTGCGCTGCAAGTTCACGCCATTTGGGTCTGTCCCCACTCGGCTCGGTCAATGAGTAAGCTTTGGTATCAGAGTTGCTGAACAGATTGCCGTATGGGATTAAGTGAGTTTTAAATGATCACATGCAAATTGAGGCAATGAATTATGGGTATCGGAAGTTTGATAAGCTGGATGATTTGCGGCCTGATTGTCGGTTTGATTGCACGCCTGCTTGTTCCCGGTCGGCAAAAAATGGGCTTTGTGATGACAATGCTCACAGGCATTGCAGGAGCCCTCGTCGGAGGGTTCCTGTACTCTATGTTTCAAGGCCCGGCGGCGCGCCCGTTCGCCATGGATCAGGACAACTGGTATGGCTGGACGGTCTCAATCCTTGGGGCCATGCTGCTGGTCTGGCTCTGCCCTAAAGTCTTCAGCCGAACGTAGGCATCAGACGGTGCGATGTCGCAATGCTTTGGTCATGCGTCGCACTTCTGTCGTGGATAACCGGGAACGAACAGCAACCTTTGCAGGCGCATGTGTCGTCTGCAGGCTACCGAAAACATTGTGTGGGCTCAGGCGATTCTGCTGAGCCGCGAAAGGAAAGGTGAACTATGACGAGCTACGCTGCAGAGGACAGGGATTATCTGGAAAAACTGATTCGTGGGATTCGCATCGTGATGATGACAACAGTCTGCCCGAACGGCACTCTCAGAAGTCGTCCGATGATCGTTCAGAATACACCGTTTGACGGAACGCTGTGGTTTTTCACGTCCGCTGATCCCTCCGAAGCCGGAAAAGGACGCGATGAAGGCCAGATCAATATCAGCTACATCAGTGCGGAAGAGAACCGTTACATTTCCATTTCTGGTCTGGCATCCCTTGTATTTGAACGGCAAAAAATTGAAGAACTCTGGAACAGCTCCGTGGAACCGTGGTTCCCGCAGGGACTCACTGATCCGCGGCTTGCCCTGTTGCAGGTGAAAGCCGAGAAATGGGAATACTGGGATTCTCAAGCTGGTTTGATGGTGCAGTACGACGGGCAGTTGAAGTCCCCGTCGCATGAGGCCGCGCCTGAGGACAAGGAACAATTGAAAGGGGATTTAAACAGCCGCTGGGTGACCCAGGATGTTGGGACAAAAAAAGAACGGATTGAAGCAAGGCAGGACGCAGGGGTGGAACGAAATAAGACCGCCTGATCATTCAACGCGGTGACCTGATCGCTCGCCACGACTCTGCACAATCGTCTGTGTGGGGCGTGGCGTTTTCCTTCAGGGAAAAATTTGCGATAACGAGGGTCGTCACTCCCAGTCGCCAGCATTTCATAGAACAGCCCCCAAAAACCCCTGAGATCACTCAGAGATCCTTTCGTCAGCCCGCTTGAGCACCTGATGGACATCATCAAGTTCCGAGGAACCACCCTCGGCAGAGACCGACCTTCTGCATTAGTCGTCTTCGTCATTCTCATGTTCACATGGCTGGCTGATGTCAATCAGCAGCGTTCATCAACGCTCTATCTGCGGCTGTCACCCCGTTATACTTTCCGCTTTCAAACGAGTTGAAAGCGATTTCAAGGGGCAGACGAAAGAAGGGCCTCCCTTACCGTTGAATTTGGACTCTTTCCGCCGTCTGAGGCCGCCTATTGGTGCCATCAGACTTTCTCGGTGACGTCCCCATGAAAACTTGCTACCAAGCGATCGTAACCATGTTTACCGGGAGCGTCCCCCAAATGGAAATGCGTCGTAATGCGTTCGTACTCCATCAACGACCACAGGCGTTTTGATGACGAAAACAAACCCATCCCGGCAGCGTAGACGACATCGAACCGCTCTCCAATCCCGTGTCCAAGCGTCCGGCACGGCGTCAGCGGTCTGAGCTTCCGTCTTGATGACCGTACGGAACCATCTTCACTGCGTCCGCCGCGCGCTGAGGATAGGTAGTGCGCTGCATCGAGCGATGCCCACGACACAGATTGGCCGGCAAGCGGAGCACAATCTGGTACAACAATGAACGTCCACACTCGGCTCGCGACCACCTGCCACACGCGCGTGAGCAGCCTCCCGACCCGCAAACGACGATCGAGATCAGCGAGGTAGTCTGCACGACTCAACTCGGTGGTCTGCTCAAGTCCCACTCTCTCCGCGCGGCTCGAAGCCGCTCAGACGGTTGAGCTTGAATTGAACGACCAGAGGTCGCCTGCTGCCGGTCTGGGCTGAACACCGACTGGGCCGACAAAGCTCGATCAAACCCGCCCAACGCGATCAGTTGACAACCTGTCTTCGACCGGTTCCGTGTGATAATCCCATTGCGGCGTCGAAGGATCTAATCCTGAAAACGGCCTCGCGGGATGCGTTCAGAATATTTGTACCGCGCGCTGCGACCGTGGCCCAGCTCTACTCCTGGACAGTTTTTACGTCTCGCCCATTGAGTATCGACAGTAGCCGAGCGCGATCGATTCGCGTGGGATCGATCCAGGCGACCGCCTTCCCCTCGCGGAAGCTGGCGGTCGCTTGCTCAACACCTTCGCTCCGGATCATGATCTGATAGACGGCCAATGAGCAGGCCATGCAGTCGAGGCCGTAAATCGGGAACTCGACCCGTTCCCACTTGTCGCGGGGCGTATTCGATCGAACTTTCGCACCGAGTGTCGATCGGGAAAGCTGGCTGATGCGATCGTGAATCCGCTCCACCAGCTGGTCGGGATTTGCGTTGCGAAATAGTTCGCACTCCGGATCGTAGGTCAGTGTCATTTCGGCAGTGTCGAAGTCGACCTTTTGCATCGCCACTTCGGGGAAGTCGACCAGCAATGACTTCAAAGTCTCGACCCGTTCCGGCATGAACAACCCGGTGACTCGGAGGGTCAGTGTGTGTTAGTCGCTGATCGTGATGGGCTTCCGGGACGGAGACTCAGTGGACACGGGCGGCGTACGAATCGCCTGCACAGGCGGCAGGTTCGCAGTCATCAACAGGCGGTCCGTGTCTGGCAGCTGTGATGTCGACGGACGGGGTGTCGGCAAACGGAACTCTGATCCTGTCGGTTCGAACAACGGGCTTCCCGTAAACAGCGGACTCGCGACGACGTCGTGCATCAACGTGCGGAGGCCGCCTCCCTGCTTCCGCGTGCGAGAGACAATCTCCTGGATGGCCGCGCGATCCGAAAAGCGAACCTCTCGACCGGTCGCATAGATCATCAGTTGCCGAGCCAAATTGACCAGCAGGCGATCGGTCTCGTTCGCCAGCAACGCCTGGAATTCGCGAACGTTTTGAAACGACTGACCTCCGGGGAGTGTTCCGGTGGCATCGACCGCCAAACCGAGCCTGAAGCTGATTCCAATATTCGGATCGATCTTCCCGCGATCCGCTGGATCGCCTTCCCCGATGGAACGATAGCGTTGTCGGAATCCTCCGATGACATCGAACGATTCCAGAGCAAAACCCGGAGGATCGATTCGCTGATGGCAGGAGGCACAGACTGCGTGCTCGCGATGCCTGGCCAGTTGATCGCGGATGGTAGTGGTGCCGCGCACATCCGGCTCGATGGCTGCCACGCTGGACGGGGGCGGCTCGGGTGGCTCGCCGAGCAAGCGGTCAATCACGAAGGCCCCACGCGGCACGGGAGAAGTCGTCGTCCCGTTCGCAGTCACCTTGAGAATCGCAGCCTGGGTCAATAGCCCGCCGCGAGGACACCCCACCGGCAAAGGCACGGCGCGCATCTGGGCTCCGGTCACGCCCTCAATTCCATAGTGCGTGGCGAGCTTTTCATTGACCCACACAAAGTCGGACCGTACAAGGTGCGAAACATCGAGATTCAGGTCCAGCAGCGAACGAAAATAAGCCTGCGTCTCAGCGACCATCGAGTCTTGCAGATAGGGGCTGAACTCGGGATAGAGTTTGTTGTCGGGATCATTCGCGGCAATCAGTCGCAGCTTCAGCCACTGGCTGACGAAGTCGTCAACGAACCGCTGGGACCGGGGATCGTCGAGCATCCGCTCCACTTCCGCATGCAGCGTCTGGGCCTGATGCAATTCACTCGCAGCGGCACGCTGGGACAGCTCTTGATCCGGGATCGAGTTCCAGAGGAAATAGGAGAGTCGGTTGGCCAGGGCCACCTGATCGAGTTCGCCCACTGGTTCGACATGGTACAGGAAGTCGGGTGCGCACATCGCCACCTGGCAGGCCGCACGCAAGGCCGACTCGAACGCATCCCCCGCTTGCAGACGTTGATCGACAATCCCGACATACTGCTGGCGGATTTCGTCTGCCACGGGACGGCGAAACAACCGGGGGAGAAATGCTTGCAGCAGTCGATCCGCATCGACCAGCGGCGAGTCGCTCTGCACGGTCCAGAGGCCCGGTTCGGGATCAGGGCGATTCTTTCCGGAGAGTTGTCGGACCTTGGGGCGGTCCGGGGGGCGGGCTCCTGGATGGGCTTCCGGGCGGAACTCTGTGATCGGCAGATCGCCAAAGATCAGCGTGTGGCTGCGTGGCGGCCAGACCTCATGCAACGGCCCTTCGATATCGAGCCAGTCGACGACAATCCCCGGACCGGTGAAGGCCATAGCGCGGCCCCTCCGGGCGTAGTTCGCCGTTGGTGCTAAAGACGAGGTGTTGAAGCCGATGAGTTCGTTGTGATTCAGCCAGACGTGGGCTTCATGTTCCTGGGGCCGATCAGCGGAGGCGTTGAAGTAGCCGAGTACGTAACTGGGATGTTGTCCTCCGCGACCGTCTCCGCCGAGTTGCACCACCGAGACCCGGGCCGCTTCCGTACCGCGTCCGGGGAGCATCTTCCCCCGGTCCCATTGAAAGCCCCACACTGATGTCCGCACTCGGTACGTTCCCGGATACACGGTCACATGATCGATGAAGTACGGGCTGACCGACTCGTCTTCATGTCGGAACAATCCCACGCTGCTCCCATTTTCGAAAGAGCCCCATTGCTCATGGGCTCCTTGATCGAGATGGTTCTGATCGGCAGCGGGAGGGAACTCGGGGTCGGGTTGTCCGTTCTTGAGCAGTATGCCGTCCCCATTCATCACGATATGCGCGACAAATCCGCCGCTGTTGACGAGCGAGATTCCCCGCTTCTGTACGACGGGTGGCTGTGGACGCGTGGCGATCGCAAGGTTCAGCACGTGGTTCGCCGCTTCGAGATACTTTGCCAGATTCACGTGCGAGAGATCGAGAGCATCGGCGTGTTTATCAAAGCCGAACGCCGACCCGTCTGCAGGCAGATTCCCCGCCAGTGCGATCCCGGGCATCTGAAACAGATCACGGATCGTGTTCTCGTACTCGCTGCGGGTAAGCCGTCGCAAGCGAGATGTATGGTCTCCCTTGAGCGCCGCTGCGTCGGCAGCCAGTAAGCCCCGCGAGAGCTCAATGGCGAAGGCTTGACGACTATCGATCGCTGGCTGCGGCGCATCCCTGGGCGGCATCTCCCCCGACGAGACACGATCGTAGACCTTGACCCAGCGGCGAAAGTGTTCGGCGTTCGCCAAGTCGCGAGGCAATGTTTCCAGATCGAGGCCGGCCTCTTGCGTCCGGGAGTTGTGGCAGTCGATACAGTGCTGGGACACAAACTCGGCCTGTTGAGCACACAGCTCGACCGGCCACAGCCCCCGGATCAAGCCGAGCAGCACCGCGATGAAAGCCCGAGACCAGCTGCGATTCGTTCTGGTCATACAAACTCCAAGCCTCGCATGGTGGTTGTTCCCGAAGAGAACGCATCGACTTCCATGCCGAGCCGCTGCAACATCGAGACATACAGATTGGAAAGGGGATAGTTGTTCTGCGAATCGAACGCCAGATGTTGCCCGTGGCGGAATCCCCCTCCCGCGAGCAGCACCGGAAGATTCGCGTTCGAATGCGAGTTTGCGCTCCCCATGCAGGTGCCGTACAACACCATCGTGCGGTCCAGCAGCGATTGGCCGCCTTCGGACGTGGCAGTCAGCGAGGTGAGGAAACCATTCAGCACATCGATCTGGCCTTCCTCCTTGCCGCGCAGCTCGTCCAGCACTTCAGGCCGATTGCCGTGATGGGTGATGTTATGAATGACCGTCGTGTCAATAAACAGCGACACCAGCCGCGTCGAGTCGGTCTGGAACGCCAGCTTGACGACATCGAACATCTGTCCGGTGCGACGGGCAAACGCTTGCGGATCGGTGATGTCCTCGGGAGGCTTCTCTTCCACACGCGGCTTCGGGCGGTACTCCCACTCCTCGGAACTGTGAAGCCGCTGCTCGAGATCACGAACGGCTGTGAAGTACTGGTCAAGCCGCTGCTGGTCGGCAGCGGAGAGTGATCGTCTCAGCCGCTTCGACTGGTCTCCGACGAAATCGAGCAGGCTGCGGCCCTGCCTGAGAGCCTCGACATTGCTGGCGACTTCTTCGGCTGTGCCTTGAAAGAAGAGACGTTCGAACAGCTTTCGTGGACTCTTCTCCGCCGGAATCGGGGCCCCGCTGCGAGTGAACGACAGCGTCGGGTTCTCGTTCGTAATCGCCAGAACGAGCGACGGGTAGCGGGTCCGATTGCCGAGTTCCTCAGCGGCAAACTGATCAAGCGAGACCCCGTTGCGGAACCCACCTCGCTCGGGATGCGGAGTGCCCGTTATGAAGCACCGCTCAGCAGCATGCCCCCCAGTCACACCCGGCAGGCTGACTCCCGAGAAGACAGTCATCTGGTCTCGATGTGCCTTCAGTCGTTCGAGGTAGGGACTCGCGGTGTAGTCTTTGCCGGTGCCTTCGGGGAAGAAGCATTGCGGGAGAATTCCCATGTTAGTTTGAATCGCCACCATGCGGCGCGGCACGTCGCCTGGCTGCTCTTCCGCAAACGCGGGCTGCATGGCATCCAACATCGGGAGCGCCATCGCTACGCCCGCCCCCTGCAAAAACGTGCGTCTCAAAAGCACGCATCCGCCGGCTGAACGATCCCGAGGTCTCATGGTCATTGTCCTTCAAAGTCCCGCCCGCCGGAGTCGATCGGCTCACGATCAAGATATGCAAATGCCCCTTACACTGCAATACCCGGGGTTCGGGCTACGATGTTTTCATGAAAGAGTAGGTCATGCTCTTGCAAAACAGCGACTGACTTTCGATTGTCAGTGGACAATCAATATTTTTTCTATCAACTTTTTCACGGTGGCGAGATCAACAACGTCGTAAGTCCCGCTCTTGAGTCTGAGTGGAAATTTGAAAACGGCGTGACGAATGTGTCCAAATCGAGATCCAGTACCGCGGCGAAATCGCTTGTCGAAAGGTCGACGGACAGCTGGCCAACCTGCTTCAGCCCGAGACACCGAATACAGTTTGTTTTGTGCCCTGCCTTCGTCGGTGGCGCACTACCAAAGAAGTGAATGACGCACGTTGGACGCTTCAGTCTGGGCGACCGGAGCAGGTTCGTAAGAATGAATCTTCAAATAAGAACAGGCCGATGCAGGTCTACCACAAAGTAAACCGTCAGGTGCAGGGACTCACAGGATTCAGGCAGCGATATTGTTCAAGTCAAAAGGAAAATTCACGCGCACATTGGCCGCACGGTACGGACCGCAAAGCGATGCAGAACGGTGGCCGATCTCTGCTTCACAAATGGGAGCCTTGCGTGTGCGAATACAGTCGAAACCGGAGGGAGGGGATGACTTCGCGAACGGGCCTTTTCGTTGACCTCGTGGCAACCAGACAGAAATGTGCTGCAGTTTTCCAATGCGTCCGTTGCGTCCGTCACGCACAAGTTCGCAGGCCAGCCGGAAGTTTTTGTCACTTCGTTGCTGACGGCCTGCCTGCAGGGTACCACCGGTGTCGCGAACTGCGGACACGAGATGCTGCCCCTCTTCAATGGTGAGTGTCAATGGCTTCTGGCAGTAGATGTCTTTCTTCGACCGCAACGTGTGCCAGCGAGACCAACGTGTGCCAGCGAGACCAACGTGTGCCAGCGAGACCAACGTGTGCCGGCGATCCACGGTGCCGTAAATAACAACCTGAATGTCCTTTCGATCCAACAATGGACTACTTCTTCAAATAGCCATCACGGATCTTGTGCAGCTGTTTCCAGATCGCGGCATCGTGGGCCTGAGGTGAGACGCAGGCAAAGATGAAACTTCGGTCGTTGCTGGTCCATGTCTGAATTTCGAGGTTCAGCGTTTGTGGCTTCTTCGTGGCGAATGGCTCGACCCACTCCAGAGTGCCTGTGTAAAGCATTGGCATGTCGGCAGTCTTATTGTCCGGAGCAATCGTGGCATCGGGTTTCGCTGGCAGCAATTCAAGCGTGAATTTAGACGGATCGACCTGCGGCAGCTTTCCGTTGAGAACGGCCTTGCACAGACCACGGTAGTACTTCAGGAATTCCTCTTTGACAAGGGCTTCAGTCAGCTCTTGCATCGGTTCGAGCTCGAACACAAAGGCATAGCTGAAGAAAGTATCGGACTCCGGTTTCATCATTCCGGGGGCGAACCGAATATGTTCGAATCCCTTCAGCTTCATGTCCGAAGCAAATCCCGGCGGAAGTGAGATGGTTTCACCGCCCCAATCTTCCGGAGCAGCCAGTTTCAGAGCGGCTGGCTCATCGGCCACGAGAATCGTCGAGGACATCAACAGACAGAACGCAAACATGCGAAACATGGGAGACTTCCAATCAGGGCTGAATACCCTCAACAAAATTCTGATCGATCGCTCAGTACCTCGGGGTTCGCTGACGTTGCACACTTTCGTAAGATGCAGGCAATTCACAGGAAACAAGGCAGGCAGCAAACATCGATCGAATCGGTACAGTGTACGGTAGGCGAAGGCGGCGGCCCTGTCACGCGGACGACCTGGACGACCTGGGAGCGAGGCTCCTGCCGAGCCGATGATCTGGGGAAATACACGGCTCGGCAGGAGCCTCGCCCTCCCAGCTTTATAACCAAATACGACTGCTCCACGGATCATGTTACGAAACCGTTATGGAAGAAGCGTCCAATGAAGATTCGAACTTTCGCTGCGGCGTTGCTAATTTGTCTGATCCCTTTGACAGCATTCAGTGACGACAACTGGCCTCAGTTTCGAGGACACGGCGGCCTGGGGATCGGCAGCGGTCGTCCGCCGACAGAATGGGATACAGAAACGGAACACAACGTCGCATGGAAGACGCCGATTCCAGGTTTGGGACACTCTTCGCCGATCGTCTGGGGTGATCGTGTCTTCCTGACAACAGCAGTCAACGCGGATGCTGAGAATCCATCCGTCGAAACCGGTTGGTCGGGTGGGGCCGGAGAGTCTGCGACGGATACCGGCGAATGGACATGGCAGGTCATGTGCCTGCAGCTTGAAACGGGGATGACGCTGTGGACCAAAGACGCTCATGTCGGCACGCCAGCCATCAAGCGGCACTTGAAAGCCTCTCATGCCAACTGCACTCCGGCCACCGATGGAACATTCGTCGTTGCGTTTTTCGGCTCAGAGGGCCTGTACTGTTTTGACTTTGATGGGCGGCTAATCTGGAAACACGATTTCGGAAAACTCGTGTCCGGACCGTACGACGCTCCGGAACTGGAATGGGGCTTTGCCAGTTCCCCGATTATTCACAACGGTCTTGTCATTGTTCAATGCGACTGCCTGAATGCGAACTTTGTCGCCATTCTGGATCTGAAAACTGGCGAGGAGATTCGACGCATTGATCGCGGCGGCGAAGTTGCCACGTGGTCCACACCTCTGGTCGTGACGACGGAGGGGCGATCGCAAATCGTCTGCAATGGTTTTCGTCAGATGGCTGGATACGACCTGGAAACTGGCACGCAAATATGGCACCTGAACAATGGAGGCGACGTTCCAGTGCCCACGCCACTGTTTTCTGAAGGCTTGATCTACCTGACAAACGGCCATGGCCGCAGTCCGACATTTGCGATTCGTCCGACGGCCACGGGAGATTTGACTCCTGCCGATGATCAATCCGAAAACGAAGGACTTGCGTGGTGGCAACCCAGCAACGGTTCTTACATGCCGACACCACTGGTCAGGGACGGACTCCTTTACACCTGCGATGACAACGGTCGTTTGACGGTGCAAAATTCAATGACCGGAGAACTGATCTATCGTCATCGAATCGGCACAGGCAGCGCTACGTACTCCGCCTCCGCTGTCTCGGCTGGCGGATACATTTATTTTGTCAGTGAAGGAGGTGAAGTCACCGTGGTTGAGGCAGGACGCGTCTTCAAAAAAGTCGCCAGCAACAACATGGATCAAGTGGTCATGGCAACTCCCGCGATTTCGGGTGACCGACTAGTCATCCGCACCGTACGCAGTCTCTATTGCCTGATGCCAGAGTAGCGGTTCTCAAACCGCTTCAGCTTAAATTCCCGCCGATCCCTCCTGGACGAAACCTAATTCAACCCTCACCGACAACCAAGGGCCCCAAGGGCTTCACGCCAATGGCCTCAAGGTTTGAAAACTACTAGCAGCCCACAACAGAACAACCTGCGCGCGATCGAATGAGCGAAACCGGACTCGTGGCGGCGGCGCGACCGGAGTTCTCGGGCTTCGTGTTCAAAATTCAGGCGAACCTGGATCCACGGCATCGCGACCGCGTTGCGTTCGTGCGAGTCTGTTCGGGCACGTTTCGTCGTGAGATGGAAGTTTTTCATCCGCGGACAAGCAAGAAGATTCGACTCAAAAGAGCTCACAAGCTGTTCGGGCAGGAACGTGAGACTATGGATGAAGCGTTTCCTGGCTGAGTTCACGGCTGGCTACGGACGTGCTTGCGTGAGTGTTGCTGTCCGTTTTCTTCTTTGAAGTACTGTCGGATAAACATGGCGGGGATCTTATGCCTTATTTCTCGCCCGCCAGATATAATCTTTCCACTACATCGTGTTTCAGATTTCAAAACACGGCTGTTTTCCAATTTCAGTTCCCAAAACACGGCAAACGTTTTTCCCCCGGTCGCACTTTGTTACACTTCTGGGGAAGTTGGATTAGCCCGGCTCGGCCTGCCTCAAAGTCGGCAGCGCTCCCGCCGCCGGCTACGCATCGCAAAGACTTTCCTGGCAGCAGTGTATGGCGACACCGACAGCAGGAACGCATCTGCAGAGAGACCGTGCAGATTGCGTTTCCGGGTTTAAATCAGGGGAGTCAAAAACTCATCCAATCCCTGATCCTGCACCAGATCACCGCCTGTTGTGGCGGAGTCTGTCGCGAAGAACCAGTCGAGACCCGAATCTCCGAAGAGTTGATCAAGGTGAAAATCCCGGAACACTGTGTTTCCTGACACTAACTTCAACTGGCTCGGTCCTGCACCAGTCGTTTTCAGCAGTTCAACCCGAGTTTCATACGAAGCATCCAGATTCCATGCAGCCAGAATCACTGCGCGATCTTCCGCCTTGCTGCCTGTCTGCAACAATGGACTTTGCCCGGGCACCAGGATGTCGTCGCCTGCCCCGCCACGCAGCGCATCGGATCCATCACCTCCCACAAGGACGTCGTTGCCGGATCCGCCGAGCAGCGAGTCGTCGCCAAAGTCCCCCGACAGCAGGTCATTACCAGCCTCTCCGTACAAAAAATCGTTGCCATTGTTGCCAAACAATTGATCGTCTCCGTTGCCTCCATAGAGACGATCGTTGGCGGAGCCTCCATAGAGAATGTCATTTCCGTCCAGCCCCAGCAGATCCACGTTGCCGCGGAAGTCTGCCACAAGCGTGTTGTTTGATGCACCGCCACGCAGGATCGCCGTTTCAAAACCCTTCAACAGGCCCTGCTGCGTGATCGCTCCCGTAACACGAAACTGCGTTGAGGAGATTGTGATGTCTGCATTGGCCGTGATCTGCAGTAGATCGGGCGTACCATCTCCGCCGTGGAGTTTCAAAACTCCGGACAACGAGGACGCTGTGACTCTGAACGTATCCGATGCCAGCCCACCAGCCAAAAATTCCATGCCGCGGAACTGGCGCGGCTGGTGCCCGGCGAGAGTGACCGATCCATTGCCTGGCCCATTGATGAACCAGGCCGCATTGGCAACGACGGAATTCTGAATCAGTTTGTCGTCGCCAGCACCGCCGATGACCAGAATGCTGATCAGGTTGGCTGGTGAATTGTCTCCATCCAGAGTAACCGTATCATTTCCCGATCCTGTATTTACCAGCAGGGGCTTGCCTGACAGCTGAATTCTGGAGACAGGAATCAGGATCGTTTTGGTTCCGTTGCCAACGATTTCCGGAATGTCCGTAACAGTGAACACGGCTCGCGGATCTGCCGTCAAATCCGTGACCTCAATCAAATCACCGACGCGCTGAACTCGGAGCTGATCATCGCGTGACCAGAGATCTGCGATTTCCACATTTCCAAGGTTGTTGATAAACACTGAAGTGGAAACCGGCCCCTGTGGTGAGTCAAGAAATCGAGACAGCACGATGTCAGTGTCAGTCGATTGTCTGTTGCGAATCGATCCCACAGCCAGAAGTCTGCCGTTCTGAAGACGCAGTACATCCGCCACCGAATAGGTGCCTTCCTGTGAGATCAGGACACGGCCATCTCCGCCAAAGCTGGTGTCGGGAGTGCCGTCGATATTCACTTTCAACATGGCCAGCTTGCCGCCTGCAACCCCCGTCAGAAGAATGCGACCGTTGGGCTGAACCACCATCGACCTGAACGTGGCACTCAGTTGCTCGTCAACAAACGGATCAAATCCGGCTGTTTCAAACGGTTCGGCAATCGTGGTTGAAATCGGTTGTCCGGCGGCCGAATACTTTGTCACCGCCATCCGGCTGCTGATCTGACGCAGTTGATTGGTGGTGGCATTTCCCCCGACCAGAAAAGTTCCATCAGAAAGCACTTCAACGCGATTGCCTGTGCGCTGGATATTTGTGGAGTCGATGACGCGTCCATTGACTCCAAACGAACGATCAAGGGACCCATTGGCGTTTAACTGCACGAGCAATACAGTGGAAGAATATCTTCCGCTCACCGCCGGGAAGAAGTCTCCGACGGCAAGAATTCGACCGTCCGGAAGAACAGAAAATTCGTTCAGGGCGGATGTCGTGCCGTTCTGGGTCACAAAGGATGCAATCCCGTCTCCACTAAACGTTCGATCGAGCGTGCCATTCGCCAGATAACGCACCAAAGTCAGATAGCTTGTCCGATAGCTTCCGCCGCCAACTACGATGCGGCCATCGCTCTGCACTTTGACCGACGTGGCTTTGGCGAAGCCACCCAGTGGTGTAGTGACGAGACCATTCAAACCGAATGTACTGTCCAGTGTTCCATCGGGATTCAGACGAGCCACGGCAAACTCGTTTTGAAAGCTGTTATTCACGAAACGCCGGACCCCGCCAGCGAGAACGATCCGACCGTCAGGCTGGACGGCTACGGCAGACGCTCCGGCGTCAATCGTACTCGGCCCAAAATTGATCAGTTGTTTTCCATCACCGGAAAACGCCGCATCCAGGTTTCCATTGGCGAAATAGCGAGCAACCGCGAAGCTGCGCAGACTCTGACCAGCGACGAGGACTTTCCCATCGGCCTGCAAAACTGCATCACCGGCTTCATCAATCCCCGGGCCGAAGCCGGTCATTACATATCCGTCGCCGGAAAATGTTGTGTCCAGCTGACCCACTGCCGTGAGCCGTGACACAGCAAACAGATTCTGAAAACTCCCTGTGGTGACGATCGATCCATCCGGCTGAAGCAGAATGCTTTTGCTTAATGCCGTGGCAACTCCCTCGTTTCCAAATCCGACATCAAAAGTGCCATCCGCCTTAAAACGGTGGAGACCGGATCCTGTCGTCACGATCAAACCGCCGTCGGGCAGAATGGCACTGGCTTCACCCGCAACCGGCCTGGACGAGTACCCGCTGATCGGCTTCAGAACTTTGCCCCCTGAAGCAAATCCGGCATCAAGAGTTCCATTCGGTTCATAGCGCGCGATCGCAAGGTACGAACGAAACCCGACATCCGCGTAGCCGGTAACCACGATGCGTCCATCACTCTGAATCTTCAGGCTGCGAGCATCATCTCTGCGTCCGAAGTTTGTCGTCACAAGTCCATCATCGTCAAAGGTTGGGTCCGCATAACCGGATTCACTCAGCCTGAGGACGAAGAAATCGTGGTCGGTGGAGTTGAATGTGTAATCCCAGGCTGTTCCCGCAACGACAATCATTCCGTCCGTCTGCAACGCCACTGAATAGGCCACATTGGAGGTGCGGTAGATGTCACGTACCAGCTTCCCGTCCTGGTGAAATGTGGAATCCAGTTGCCCGGTACGTGTGATGCGAGCCAATGCGACTGACCGGCCACTGCTTCCGGCCAGTACGATACGACCATTTGGCTGAACGACCAGGCTGTTAACTGTTTCGGATCCACCACCAAAATCCACGGATGTATGACCGTTCTGTCCAAAGCTCAGATCAGGACTCCCATCTCTCAGGTAACGACTAACGATAAAGTCCTCACTGAAAGACCTGTCAGTTCCACCCCCGACAACGATTCGACCATCCACCTGAATTGCCACCGCCCGAGCACTATGCGGATAGGCAACGCGGCCGCCCAGTCCAAAACTCACGTCGAGCGATCCGTCGGCGAGGTACCGAACCAGTCCGCCTTCCCCGGCAGCGAGGATCCGCCCATCCGGCAGTCGAGCCGAAGCCAGCGCATTCTCACTCGTCGTTGTCCACTCATCGAACTCCGTGACGACATGCCCGCCAACACCAAAAGATGTGTCCAGCATCCCGGCCGTCAAAAGCGCACGCGGCTCCATAGATTCCGTGGAAACGGCCGTGTGTGTGGTGAGCGATAGTCTGCGTGCCTGTTGCCGACGTCGATCGAAGCGTTTCAGGAAGGAACCAATCTTCTGCACTGACATTGAAAATAACTCCAGTGGGAGAGCGGCAGGTCTGAAAAAT
>JBDNHX010000382.1:0-2517 GCA_041688565.1 Planctomycetaceae bacterium | reverse complement strand
TCCACAACACCGAAAGTGGAATACAGCTATGCGAACGGATCGGGCAACACGATCCGGATGACGGGGATGGTGTATCCCGATGGTCGCAGCCTGCCTCAAAGTTACGGCACCGCCAACGGCATGAACGACGCTTCCAGCCGTATTGAGTCGATGAAGTTCTCGGCCGAAGGTTTCAACCTGGTGGATTACCAGTATCTGGGTTCATCCGGCTTCGTGAATGCGGCATCGGCTCAACCCGGCATTTCGTGGACGCTGATCGGCAGCGGCAATGACCCAAACACCGGCGACGTCTACTGGGGACTGGATCGCTTTGGCCGTGTCGACAACTGCCTGTGGAAGACATCCTCGACGACGCTCGCTCAGATTGAATACGGCTACGACCGAGCGTCCAATCGTACATGGCGAAAAGACGGTGTTCTCAGTGGATACGATGAACTGTACCAGTATGACGGTTTATACCGGCTCACTGATCAGCAGCGAGGCACCCGGAATCGCAGGTTGGAACCACGAAAGGCACGGAAGACACGAAAAAGTCGCAATGCACAAAGAACGCCAGTCAGAACAATTAAAACAAAATCGCGATTCACTTCCTCTTCTCTTTTCCCGGCGATTCCTTTCGTCAATTTCGTGCCTTTCGTGGTTGAAAAACTCTGTTCTACATTTTCCACCATTTTACACACGACCTATGGCAGGCTGTTCCGACAAAAGCGAGACCGAGCTGGCAACATGGTCGGTATCCCGAATCCTCCGGCAACCAGTTCCACGCCGATATGGAACGAATTCACCGAAAGTCAGTGGAACAGCTTTACGGAGGTTCAGTGGAATGCATTCACGTTGGATTCGGGAACCATCTCGACACAGTTGTCCGCTCGCTACGATGCCTGGAACCGGCTGGTGGAGATCCGTGATGGTGTCACAAATCTGGTGGAGAATGTCTATGACGCTCGTGGTTACCGGATTCGCAAAAATACGTATGTCAGCGGCACGGTAAGTGAATCACGTCATTACTACTACACACCCGGCTGGCAGTGCGTTGAGGAACGCATTGGCAGCACGACAACCGCCGAACGTCAGTTTGTCTGGGGTCTGCGGTACATTGATGACCTGATCCTGCGAGACCGCTCCACCGCCAACAACGGCACCATGAACGAACGCCGCTACGGAATGCAGGACGACAACTGGAACATGATTGCCATTTGCGATACCACCGGTTCTGTCACCGAACGTTTCGCCTATTCGGCCTACGGTACACCGGTCTTCATGACCGGTGCAGGTGTCGTTCAAGCCTCGTCGGCGGTCGGCTTCGAGATTCTCTACGCTGGCTACCGCTGGAACGGCGCTTCGCCCCAGATGTATTACGTGAGAAACCGATTCCTGCTGCCGATGATGGGAGTGTGGAATCGGAGGGATCCACTGGGGCATCAGGCAGTTTGATCTCGATCGCAGTACGTTCATTCGGCAATTGCCAACTTGAGCGAGGATGGGAGCTGCAAACGACTTCAGATTCGTAGAGTAACGCGTTTTCAGAGTGGCAGAATTTCGACACCGGTACGCGGTCGGAGTAGCATCACACGCGTAGAATAATGACTTGTTCACGAAATTAATACATCGTCCTCAATCCTGAACCCATCTTCCTCGATGCTTGGGCACTTTTGCACGGCGAGTTCGCCCTAGTCTGTTTGCAACTTTGCAGCTGCGAGAGAACTTCTTCTTTAATTTGAGGCTTCCTATACACGATGATCTACAGCGGCGAATGCTTTGCTCAGCTGCCACAAAAAAAAGTATCCAACACGACCAGAAATAAATAATGGCGGCCTCGTCCTTTTTCAATCATAATGACACATTCTGCTGGGCCTATTCGCTCCAGGAATGCTCATGAACGCTCCTTTGGAAGCCCGGTTGAGTCAGCCGTGAAAATCGAATGGCACCATGACTTTCCCATATGATCGTTCCATAAAACACGCTTATCTATATTTCCGCAAAAGCGATTGCCTCAGTCCGTCAGTCCATCAAGGAACCGCTCCGCGATTTGGCATAATGCGGTGCATCAAAGGGGTCAGGCCTGAATAGCGTTGTCCATGGGAATTCACAGGATTTTTGAGATCGCCGCGATCGCCGCATGAAACATCCGCTTGGCCACTTTCATCAGTTTCAGAACCTTGGGACGCCGTTTGTTTTCCCGAGGTTCAACGCGGTCTGGACGCTGACCGATGACAGCGCACGTACCCTGCTGTTGCGCTGAGACTGCCATCGCTTCGCTGACGCCGGCGCACGCGGAAAGCAACCAGTTTGTCGCCAGCGCTGATGAGTTTCTGTGAAGCTCATGCTGCGAATCTCGCGACCAGCAGCGTATCCACTTTGCAACATCTTCAGCCGCACTAGATTGTAGGTCAGCACTCCGGTCCATAGCTCGCGATGAAGACTCTCAGGACTCTGTCCACGCAAATGCTCTAATCCCAACGTACATTTAATCAACTTAATATCCGGTTCCACTATCCAGCGTCCTTCGTACATTGA
>JBDNHX010000381.1:0-2485 GCA_041688565.1 Planctomycetaceae bacterium | reverse complement strand
GAAACAGATCCAGCTTCTGCATAGGATGATTCCGTCAGGTCATAGCCCAGATACTGCGTGCCTGGACGGTTCAGACTGTCGTAGGCTACCTTCGTAAACAGATTTGATCCGGCTGGCAAAGATTTGATCGTGTTGCCAACAGCATCGTACCAGACGTTACTGGTCAAGGCAGTCGTGGCGATCACTGCTGAGCACGTTGTTGACAAGCCGGTATTGGCAAACACGACAACGCCAACTTCTGAGGTTCCAGCTGGACCGACATGGCAGGAATGCTATGACAGGTATCTGGAACATCGCCGTCTGCGGGTGCGAGAAGACTCGCTCACGGAGATTGTGTCACGGCTGGGAATCGCAGAGAGGATTCTGGAAGCTCGAAAGCGTTCCCAGAATCAACCGGAGGGTCTGGTGATGTCGGAAGTGGCAACTTTGGGAACGCTTGAGTATCTGCAGGAGCGGCTGTTGGGTGGCGACGAATGTCGTTATCCGCAGAGATCGCCGAATACGGTCAACACGTTAATGGGAGCTGTGATGGCATTCGTCAGATTCTGCAAAGGCCGTGGCTGGGCGTCTGATGTCCCGCCGCTGCAAAAGCTGGAATCTGACCAGGTCATGAAAGGCAGGCCTATTACAGAAGTGGAATTTCAGCAGATGCGGAATTCCACAGCTGCAGTCGTGGGGCAAAGTTCTGAGGAGTCCTGGGTGTTTGCTCTGAACGTGCTTTGGGAGTCCGGATTTCGAGTCGGTGACCTGATGGATTTTTCGTGGGACAATGCTCGTCACATTCATCCCGTCTGGCCTACTCAGCCAGATTGGCTGCCGACAGTCGCGATTCCGTCTTCTCAGAAAAATGGTCTGGTTCAGGAGATTCCGATGATGCCTGGATTAGAGGAACTGCTCAAAGCGGTTCCGTTTCATTTGCGGAAGGGCTGGGTCGTTAATCCTCAGCCTCTCGAATTCGACTTCCACGGAGGTGAGAATTCGTTTCGACCAGCAGTCGCTGATCTTCGCAGGCTGGCTGTTCGCTGTTCCAACAGCGAGATTGCCAGAGGTTGTGGAGTAACAGAAGCCGCTGTGCGGAAATGGATGGAGGCTCTCCCGGTCACGTGTAGTCGTCCCATTCAGGGCGGAAGTCACACTTTGTCGAAGTTGGAGATTGAACGTCTTGGCAGCAAAGCCGATCGAAAATCGACAGACCGTCTGCGTCGGCAGACTGAGCGGATGACGACGGAACGTGTCAGCCGCATCATGGGGTTGATTGGCAAGGCAGCCAACGTGGTTGTTCAGGTAGAAGATCCGAGAACTCAGCATCGGATCAAGTATGCGAGTGCTCACGACATTCGGCGTGGATTGGCCCAGCGGCTGATCAATGCCGGCGTGTCCGCTGAGACACTGAAAGTGGTCATGCGACACAAGGATTTCGCGACCACGGAAAAGCACTATGGTGCAATGCGTTCTGCTCAAAGTGCAGGAGCAGAAATCCTGTCCCGATTACGTCCCGCTACAGAAAACAGCGCATTAGTGGGGGGATTAGTGGGGGGAATAAAAAAAGCTCCACAGCTATCCGCTGAGGAGCTTTCGATTCTAAAGTCTTTGCTGGCAAGGCTTTAAGTAAGTGCACTCGAATGGGCTCGAACCATTAACCTTCGGTTCCGTAGACCGATGCTCTATCCAATTGAGCTACGAGTGCTGAGAGGTCTGTTTTGCAACCTTAACTGGCTTTGCAGAGACGCCAAGTACGTTGCACGGTGGCGTGTCACTTTGCATCGGGATTGAACGGGACGAAGTTTAGCCTTGAACACTTAATTCGCAAGTGGTTTTGCAGGATTGATGGCGGAGGCTCGCAAATGAAAATCCTGGAACCGTCACTTGTCAGCAGATTTGGTTCAAAATCCCGAAACATTGTGCCGCTCTGGCCCTATCATCAAGATTCACGAACGGTCAGTTATCGGCTTGCGAAGTGCGGCCAGGTTTTGGGACATGCCCTGAACGATGGCCCCTGAGTCCGAACCCAGAGCCACGAAACGGAATCCCAAATGGCGATGCTGTTCGGCGAGTTCCGGGCGCGACAAAATGCCGGCCGTTTTTCCGTATTTCCTGCACGCCGCCACAACCTGCTGCAGATGGCGGATAAACTCCGGAGTTGTGAAATCACCTGGATGGCTAAGGTTTACCGATAGATCCATTGGGCCGACGAACAGAACGTCCACACCGGGAACAGCCGCGATTTCGTCCGCTCGATCAGCCGCTTCAGGCGTTTCGATCTGAACCACAACCAGCGACCGCTCGTTGGCTTCCCCCAGATAGGCTGTCCAGTTGCGACCGTAGTCCGTGGCGCGAATCACCTGAGCCACGCCGCGGACGCCGACCGGCGGATACTTCATGAAGCTGACTGCGCGAACCGCCTCCGTGGCATCAGAAATATAGGGGAACATGACGCCAGCGGCCCCACTGTCCATGACGAACTTCACCTGATCGGCGTCTGTTG
>JBDNHX010000049.1:0-4475 GCA_041688565.1 Planctomycetaceae bacterium | reverse complement strand
GAAGATGGGCGTGAATCTGGCCGACGTGAAGAAGCAGCGAACCAACCTGGATGCTCAGCAAACCTATCGCGGCGTTTATCCAAAGCACTGGGGCGAACAGCCGCAGAAGCAAACCCGAGACATCCGTGAACTGCCCGCAGGCTTCGGTCAGGGTAGCGGCACACTCGCCAAATGGATTCAGGAGCACATCGACGAGGATGCTAAGCTGATGCGAGGCAAATCGAAGGACTTCAATCCGGTCTTCGATGACGTCGAGATGAATCGCATTGTCGCGGAAGGTGTGAAAGCACTTACCGAGATGCAGCTCAGCGATGGCGGCTGGGGCTGGTTCTCCGGTTACGGCGAACACTCATCGGCGCACTTGACGGCTCAGGTTGTCCATGGTCTGACTGTTGCACAACAGAACGACGTGCCAATCGTTCCCGACGTGATTCAGCGTGGCGTTGAATGGCTGAAGGGCACGCAGGCGAACGAACTGACGAAGCTTCGCGAAGGCGACAAGCATCGTGAAAACCCGAAGTACGATGGCAAGGCCGAGTACAAAATGCAGGCCGATAATCTCGACGCATTCGTTGCAATGGTGTTGTCTGAACACGACGTCAACGACATCGCTATGACTGATTACCTGTACCGGGATCGGGGCCACCTGACTGTCTACGGCTTGTCACTCACAGGACTCGTGCTGCACCGGGAGGGCGAGGCTCCTGCCGAGCCACAACGCAACGCCATCGAACGCCGTGACATGGTTATCAAAAACATCGAACAGTTCCTGGAGCAGGACGAAGAAAATCAAACCGCCTGGCTACGACTTCCTGAAGCCAGCTGGTGGTACTGGTACGGCAGTGACAACGAAGCCATGGCCGTCTATCTAAAGCTGCTCGTCGCTGTTCGACCAAATGACGAAATCTCGTCACGACTGGTCAAGTATCTGCTGAACAATCGTAAGCACGGCACATACTGGAATAGTACTCGCGACACGGCGATGGTGGTCGAATCCATGGCCGACTACATCAAAGCGACAGGTGAAGATCAGCCCGACATGACCGTCGAGATTCTGATCGACGGGGAAGTTCAGAAGACCGTCAAGATTAACGGCGAAAATCTCTTCAGCTTCGACAACGTGTTGTTGCTGCAAGGCGATGCCGTGACATCGGGGGCTCACAAGATCGAAGTCCGCCGCACCGGCAAAGGACCAGTGTATTTCAGTGCCTACCTGACGAACTTCACGAAGGAAGACAACATCACCGCTGCCGGATTGGAAGTCAAGGTGGCTCGAAAGTTCTACCGCCTTGAGCGTGACGACAAGCAAGTCAGCGTGCAGGGTGATCGAGGCCAGGTAGTCTCGCAGCAGGTCGCGAAGTACAAACGCATTCCTCTGGAAGATCTGCGTTCCGTCACCAGCGGAGACCTGATCGAAGTGGAAATGGTGATCGACAGCAAGAACGACTACGAGTACCTGCTGCTGGAAGACCACAAGCCCAGCGGCTTCGAACCCGACGACCAGCGCAGCGGCTATGTATTCGAAGGTCTGACCGCCTATCGGGAACTCCGCGACGATCGAGTCAGCTTCTTCCTCACCAACCTCGCCCGCGGCCAACACAGCATCAACTACCGCCTCCGAGCCGAAACCCCCGGCAAAGTCTCGGCACTACCCGCCACAATCGAAGGCATGTACGCCCCAGAGCTCGTCGGCAACAGCGATGAGTTCAAGCTGGAGGTGAATGATCGGGAGTGATGTGTGGGTAACTCAAACATTGAAAGCCAACTTCAATGACGGTCCGTCAATCATGAATGCTTGACACAGAAACGGGGCTGATCACAATTGTTACTGCATCTTCCCCGGAGAATTAATCCCGAATTGCCGCGCAGTAACATTTTTAAGTAGACTCAATGCCGCAGATTCTTGGCATCAGAATTCAGAATTTTCGATCCCTGGCAGATATCACGTTTGGACAGGTTGCGTTTGGTGAAGGCGACCCGCTGCCGTCGATTATGTGCTTTATTGGTCCCAACGGTTCAGGAAAATCCAGCGTTCTTGACGCACTTGGATTTATCGCCGATTGTCTGAGGGAAGGCGTAGAGTCCGCATGCGATAAGCCACACCGTGGTGGCTTCCAAAAGCTACGAACTCAAGGTGTGTCAAAACCTATATCATTTACCTTATACTTCCGCCAGGCCAGTGCTTCTCGCCCAATTTCGTACGAATTTTCGATCGACGAGCGGAGCGGGACGCCAGTTGTCGTCAAGGAAAAACTCCGCCAGCGACGAAAGGGGCAGACACATGGACAGCCCTTTATTTGTTGATCTTAAGAACGGACGCGGCGATGTGTGGACGGGTGAATCTACAGAGAGAGAGAGGAAGGAAACACCAAGGAAAAAGTTGAGCTCGATGATGTTTCCCGGTTAGCAATCACAAGTCTCGGCCAATTCACCGACCATCCACGGATCGTTGCCCTTCGCAAGTATATTGAAGACTGGTATTTGTCGTACTTTGTACCAGATGCATCTCGAGGCATCCCGGCCGCAGGTGCCCAGAAGCACCTGGATCGTACTGGAGCAAATCTTGCAAACTTTGTCCAATACCTGGAAAGGTCTCACAAGTCTGAATTCAGGAAGGTGCTGGATCAGGTCGCAAAACGCATTCCTGGAATCCAGTCCATCACGCACAAACCAAGCCCAGATGGAAGATTGCTGCTGCAGTTCAACGAAGGCGGATACAAAGAACCGTTTTTTCAGCAAAGCATGTCAGATGGTACTCTGAAAGTCTTCGCTTACCTGATGCTGCTATTCGATCCTGAACCACATACTTTTGTGGGCATCGAAGAGCCAGAGAACGGTCTTTATCACAAGCTTCTGCAAACACTCGGACGAGAGTTTCGGGATCATGCTGAGAATTCTGCGGGCAAGCTTCAAATGCTGGTTACGACACATTCGCCCTATTTTGTTGACTCGATGAAACCCGAGTTTGTCTGGTTACTGGAAAAAAGTGAGAAGGGGCGGACGTCAGCGCGTCGATTATCAGACCTTCCTGCTGTTGTGGAACTGGTCAACGAAGGAATCCCACTTGGAAGTCTATGGTATAGTAATGAGTTTGATGAACGATTCGTGGGGCTGTTCAAATGAAAGTTCGAGTACTCGTTGAAGGGCCATCGGAAGAGGCATTCTTGGCTCGTTGGCTGCGTCGGTACATGCCGGGACACTATTTTCAGATCATTCCGCATCAGGGAAAAGGCAAGATGCCAGATCCCCCAACTCGCTCGGTAGAGCCGCGAAGGCAAGGATTACTCGATCAGCTTCCGGCAAAGCTTCGTGCCTATGGACGATCGCTGAATCCGGATACTGACAGAGTCCTGGTTGTGGTAGATGCGGATGAAGACAATTGCGTTGAACTGAAAAATCGCTTGATCAAGGCGCTTCAGTCATGTGACCCACGTCCGCAAGTGCTGTTTAGGATTGCCGTGGAAGAGACAGAGGCGTTCTATCTGGGCGACTTTGCTGCGATCAGAAGAGCTTATCCAGGTGCGAAGAAGCTGCGATACGAACAGGATAGTATCTGCGGGACGCGGGAGGTCTTCCAACAAACGATCGGCTCAAGATCCGAATCGAAAGTTGAATGGGGAAGGCAAATGGGCCAATGGCTGGCTGTCGACGGGCGGCGGAATAAATCACCTTCGTTCAGGCAATTATGTTCGGCGATCAAACAGCTTTGTGGAGAACCGTGATCGATTCGCTCGATTTGAGCGAACTGTTAGTCGCTTAGTCTGATTCGACGGGTGAGTTGCCAAATGCTGCCATTCTTCCCAAGCAAGCAGCGAGGCGGGATCAGCGTTGAAAGGAAGGGAATTTTTCGCACAACAATGTGTCTTCGACATCGACATCTATTGTCGGCCCCTGTGTTCGCTTCGATGCGACAAGGCGCGAAGAATCGTATCCAGCACATGATCCAGCTTGACGCCGATATCCTGAACCAAAAACCGCAGGACGAAGTAGCCGTGTTCCTGCAGCAAAGCATCCTTGCGGCGGTCGCGGCGGTAGGCGTCTTCGTTCGCGAAGTGCTGACCGCCGTCCAGTTCGATCACCAGTCGAGTCTCCTCGTCCAGCAGATCGACTTCCATCTTTCCCCAGCCATCAAATGCGATAGGAAGCTCGGCGTTCATCCGAAAACGCCCGATCGTTTCGGCGAGGCTTTCCAGTCGTCGAAATAGGAATGCCTCACTTGCGCTGCGGGCACGCTGGACGCCTTCGGCTTCCGGTTCCACTTTACGTGCGGCATGCACGAAGAGTTTTGCCAGGGGTTCATCCACTCCGTCGCGAACCAGCCGTCGAATACTTGCTGCGTATTCGTTCTTCCATTGAGGATCCACGGGCAATGGAACTTCCGAAGGCCAGCCGGGGACCGCACTTCCAGGTAAAAGAACTGTGTAGCCGACAGCCTCGTAGCCCTGACATCGGCGATCAAACATCCGGGACAACAT
>JBDNHX010000380.1:0-5749 GCA_041688565.1 Planctomycetaceae bacterium | reverse complement strand
GATTGAAGCGCCGGCGCCGTCGATCCAGACCATTGCATCTTCATCGCGCGTTTCGACGAGCATCACGGTGTTGGACGTCCCATCGGTGATGTCGCGGAACCCGGTCCTGGATCCCGGATAGAGAATGCCGGTCGGTTTTGCGCCCGGCGCCAATTCCGCTACGGACACCGCGCCCAACGCCACATAATTACGGATGGCGAACTTGTTGTAGCCCACGACGTTGGTGTAAAGCGTATCGCCTGAAAAGTCCTTACCGGAATAGCTCGGGCAGCGATAGAACGGAAAAATCTGCGAGGCGATCAGTTGATTCACCGGAGCCAGAGCCGACTGGTTGTAATCGATTGCGTTGTAAGTGTTGGCCTGATCGATATACGGCAGAATCAGGCTGGCAAAGCTGTGCAGGTGCATCTTCGGATCAGTGATCGGGGTACCGAAAGCCAGATACCACGGCCCGTATCCATTCGGGCTGGTGCTGCTCGGCGGGAACACCGTGAAGCTGCTCTCATAGTTATGCAGCGCCAAGCCGATTTGCTTCAAGTTGTTTTTGCATTGCATGCGGCGAGCCGCTTCACGGGCCTGTTGCACGGCAGGCAACAGCAGGGCGATCAGAATCGCGATGATGGCAATCACCACCAACAGTTCAATGAGCGTAAAACCACGACGGCGAGACATGGGGCGGGCCTTTCGGAAAAGTGGGATTCTTACTGTCGGAAGGTGACAACGCATTGGACAGTAGAATCTGCCTGTTTTGCACGCAAATTCAATGTCGAGGACTGTCGAACGCCGCACGGTCCAGGGGAAACCTGGGTTTCAGGAAGAGTTGGTGGCTGCAGCCAGTCGCACTTCCTGACGGATACGACCCAGGATTGCGGTCAGCCCGCGCATGCGGGACATTCCCAAGGCCTCCGCGAGGCCCAACCGTTGGAGTAAGTCGGGCTTGACCGCGAGGATCTCTTCGGGGGATGCCCCGGAAAACGCCGCCACCAGGATGGCGACGAATCCCTTGACCGTCGGTGATTCGCGAGCCACGTGGGCGTATATTTGGACCCGTCCTGCGTTGACTACGACCCACAAAAAGACGGGGGTTTGGCACTCGTGTACCCGATGTTCGCCGGCATCCAGATCGGCCTGGTACTTTGTCGGCAGTTCCGGCAGATTCTCGGCAAAGTCGAGCAAGAGTTCCAGGCGATCGCGCTTGTCCAAATCGGCAAACTCATCGACAATCGCTGCCAGTTTGCTCAGGGATTTCTCTTGCTCGTTCATTCCGTCTTGCTCCAACTCACCGGGGATCATGCTCTTGTTCAGACGTTCTTCTCGATCGGTACGCCGACCAGGTTCCCCCACTCGGTCCATGAACCGTCGTAGTTCTTAACGTTGTCGAAGCCCAGCAAGTACTTCAGGGCAAACCAGGTATGGGCCGAGCGTTCACCGATTCGGCAGTAGGCGATGATCAAGTCCTGCCCCTGCTTCAGTCCGGCCTCGTCGATGTAGAGTTTCTCCAATTCTGCTCGCGACTTGAACGTTCCGTCCTCATTGGCCGCTCGTGACCAGGGTACGTTGGCCGCGCCGGGGATGTGTCCCGCACGCAGGGCCCCTTCTTGCGGATAGGCTTCCATGTGCAGCAATTCGCCCGTGTATTCGCCAGGCGAGCGCACGTCGATCAGCGGCTTGCCGGCTTTCTGGTGCTGCAGAACTTCATCACGAAACGCACGGATTGACAAGTCGGGATCCTGGCCCGAATAAGTGGTGCGCGGGTACTCGGGTTCCGGTCTGCGAACGAACTCGCGACCATCCCGTTCCCACCGCGTTCGACCACCATCCATGATCAGACACTTCTCGTGCCCGTACAGTTTGAAGGTCCAAAACGCATAACAAGCCCACCAATTGTTCTTGTCGCCATAGAACACAACGTTCGTGTCGTTCGCAATGCCTTTCGAGGCGCACAGCTCCTCAAACCGCTGCTTGCCGAGGTAGTCGCGAACGACGGAGTCCTGCAAGTCGGTGTGCCAGTCGATCTTGACGGCTCCGGGAATATGCCCTTGGTTGTAGAGCAGCACATCCTCATCGGATTCGATAATTCGCACCTGCGGGTCCTGCTGATGATCGTGCACCCATTCCGTCGTCACCAGCACGTCTGGGTGAGCATATTCGGTTGACATGTTTTGATTCTCCTTGTGTTTGTTGGTTTTGATACTCTGGAAAAATAAGCGGGGAGCGCTAATGTATTAGGAACGAATGGCACGAAAAACGGAGGAGTCATTCCACACGATCGGTTTTTGACGCCTTTGTTTTCTCCCTTTCCCTTTCTCCGCCCGGCTCGAAATCGCGTTGGGCGTGTTCGTTGAGCCGGCCATCCTCGTCCGCAGTTCAGCAGCGATTAAAACATTCCCAACTGATCGCGTGCTTCGTCGGTGATTCGATCAGGGCTCCACGCCGGGTCCCACGTGAGCTTAATCTCGGCCGCATCCACACCGTCGAGCCTCTCCAGCGACCGCCTGGCCTCCGACATGATCTGTGGGCCGTTTGGACAGGCCGGACTGGTCAGCGTCATCAAGATCACGACCTGGCGGTCCGTGTGGTTGATCGAATAGACGAGGCCCAGGTCGATGATGTTGATCATCAAGTCGGGATCGAGCACTTGGCGCAGAGCATCGGTCAACGCGGCTTCATCGACGGTGGATGCCTCCACCGCATGACTCGTACTGTCCGGCGCGGGCAGTGCTGCGGCCGCCGGAGCCTCATGACAACAGCTTTCCGCGGCGGGCACCATGTCGTCGTGTGAGCAACCGGGTTCCGCAACAATGGACATCGTGTCCACGAGGCCCGGGCTTTGTGCTGCGGCAACTGTCTTCGTGTCGTTCGGATTCGTGTCGTTCAAATTCATAATGCGTCTCCCTATTCGAGTTTGTTGGATGGTAACATAAGGTGTCAGGAAACCTTTCCACCTTTGGGCTCTTAGTCATTTCTGTTGGAAAGCTGAAAACAACCCGCGGCTAACGCCTTGCGGCTCACTTCCTGCTGAAATCAACACCAATGGCGGAGAGCCCATCTTTGTTTCTGTGTGTTAATTCTTCGCCTGATTTGTGTTCGGGTACGCTGGACGTTTCGATGGCGAATTCAAGCTGCACATGGGCGGCCATCGCAGCCCTAAGAGTTCTTGCAGCCTGTCTGCCTGATGCATTATATTGCTGGCCCTTCCCGCGAGTTTGCGTCAATGATGTGCCTGGCCCGTTTGCGATTGGCGTCGAAGTGGCGCGACCGCACAGGATGCATCGGTGCCACAGCCCCCGTCGTCGCAACTGGTGCAGCCAGGTGCTTCCTCTGTGCCGCAACCCGGTCCACAGCCTGCTTCGAGCCCCGCCTCGAACTGACGAAATTCAATACGCGCATCGTAGTGTTTGGCCAATTCCGGGATTAGATCCGCCATTTCGGCTGGCGGATCACCCAGAAAATAGAAGAAGATCGTCTCACCATCGAATAATTGTTCCGTGTCGATCAGTTCGGCTGCAATCTGGCGTTCGCTGAGAAGTTGGCGACACGCATTGAAGGCCCGTGCCTCTCCTTCGAGCAAGGCCTGTTGCTGCAACTTGTCTTCCCGCGTCAATTTTCGGAGCAACTCGCCCATGGGAGGTCCGTCATCTGCTCCCTGCGTCGCTTCACCGCCCATCAGAATTTCGCCGGTCTCAACGCCACGGATGGTGCGAACGACCACCCGTTCACCATGGCCGTACTCATCTCGTTCCCGGGCACCAAACCAGGCAACATTTCCCATCGTCCCAAACCGCACGAGGTACCGCGCTGCTTCATGGCCTTCGGGTTGATTAACAGCTTCCGATACCAGTGCCAGCAGCACGTCGTTACCCTCAATGCTCACCGGGTACGATTTCGTCTGCATGCCGGGCCGAGTGATGCAGGCGCCGCTGATCACGTCAAACTTCCAGCCATGCAGCGGACAGGTTACGACGCTTCCTTCCAGACGACCCTGCCCGAGAGACCCGCCACGATGCAGGCAACGGTCGTCGATGGCATGCAAAGCCCCGGCGACATTGAACAGCGCAATCTGCTGACCCTGCACGTCCACGACCTTGGCGGACCCGGACGCAATGTCACCGACAGCACACATCTTCATGAATTGATCCATACCTTAAAGCCTCGCTACTTCTTCGCCACTGGTGGCTCTGGGACAAGGTGTCCCGAACATTTTTCTTGCCGCAAACATAAGGTTCCTCTCCCGGTCAGATAATCCGTGTTCCCAGAGTGCGCAGGAACTCGAGAGAATAGATGCCGGTATTGTGGCCATCGCTGAAGGCGATCCCGTAAGCATAGTTGCCAATTGGTTTAATTCCTTCGATACGCAACGGCCGTGCCTCGGCGGCCGTCAACACGGACAACAACGTCGCCGGTTGCCGGTCGTCCTGCTTGTCGCGCTTCACGCGACACGAGGCGCACGGGCACTGGTCGCGTAACTCGCCGAACGAATAGACGTACCTGAGGCCGTCGCTCCATTCAATGAGCAGCTTGTTGTCTTCGACAATTTTTAGTGCGGTCGGAAACATGGCGAACGGCTCCCTTCACTCATGAAACTCCAACGTCGGCAACCGGAATTCACTCTGCATCGCTTCCACTTGTGCCTTCACCGCGGTGGCGAGCGTCAAGTAGGCCTGAGCGATGGGCGAATCGGGGTGGCTGTGGACAATCGGTTCGCCGAGATCGCCTTGAAGGGCCACTGTTGGGTCGAGTGGGATCGCACCGAGGAACGGGACACCGAGTTCCTCGGCGCAGCGTGTACCTCCCCCGTGGCGGAAAATCTCATGCCTTTCGCCGCAACGGTGGCAGATGAAGTAGCTCATGTTTTCCACGATTCCAAGGACCGGCACTCGGACCTGCTGGAACATCTTTAACCCTTTGCGGGCATCGATCAGGCTGACATCCTGCGGTGTGGTGACCACGACGGCCCCGCTCAGTGGGGCTGTCTGCGTCAGCGTGAGCTGTGCGTCGCCAGTACCGGGAGGCAGGTCGATGACCAGATAATCAAGCTCTCCCCAATTGATGCCTGTGAGAAACTGCGTGATCGCCTTGTGGACCATCGGACCACGCCAGATCATGGCTTGGTCGGGGGCGACAACGAAGCCCATCGACACGAGCTTGAGACCGTACTTTTCGATGGGAAATGCGGTCGTTTTTTGGTCTATCATCCCCAAGCCCATCATAATGGGCACGCTCGGCCCATAGATGTCGGCATCCATCAGCCCGACCTGGTGCCCCTGCATGCGTAACGCCAATGCCAGGTTCGCGGCGACAGTCGATTTTCCGACGCCTCCCTTGCCACTGGCCACCGCGATCGTTTGTTTTACGCCGGGCAGAACAATTCTCTGCGAACTGCCGCCCGGCGGATTGGAAATGTTCATGAATGAATCCTTTTGTACAATTCTGCGTGTGCTGCAACAGGTACGGACTTGTCTCGTTGACCAGTCCGAGCCGCGCCCGTCAGGAAGCGGGGTTCGCGATCGCTTCCGGACGGGCGCGGCTCGACCAAACGTCTTAGCATCGGGCGGTTTATTACTGTCGCATTGGTCGGAACGCATTAGCGTCCGGTTCCGTGAAAACCGTGAGCTAACGCTCAACGGCTGATTTCGACGCGATATTCGTCAACGCTAACGGACATACGTTATCCTCCCACTCTGGGTAATACCAAGGTCTTTGCTCATTTTTTCCGACCAACGCATTGCTCACCTTCCAGGGCTTCGAG
>JBDNHX010000379.1:0-2695 GCA_041688565.1 Planctomycetaceae bacterium | reverse complement strand
TGCGGATCGTGATGATCAGGATGCCAAGCATCAGCAGCAGGCCGCCCGCTCCCGCCGCCAGCGCCAGTCTGTTGGTTTTCGGCGGTCGTGGCGGGGTTCGTCGAAATGTCGGCTGAGTGACGATCGACACTGCCTCAGTGGCTATTCCCAGAAACGGATCGGTGCATGGCCGAATGCTATCCACGAGCGTTTCTGCAGAATCCGCTGCAACCTTTGGAGAACTCTGGAGTGTCCGCTCAATCTCGGCCAGGCGTTGACTCACGACGTTTGCCGACTGAGGCCGCTGGTCTCGGTCCTTCTTCACAAGTTCGGCAATAAGAGAGACAAGCTGCGGATGGATGCCAGGCAACACCGTATCCATCGGTTTCGGTTCCTGATGGACGACAGCCATCAGGGTGGCCGTCAGATTGTTACCTTCAAACGCCGGTTTACCCGTCGCGATGTGATACAGCACACTGCCCAGACTGAGCTTCTCGCAGGAATCGATCTTTGGCCGATCTGCTGGCCGCGATCGATGGCTTCATCACCTTCATTGCGACCTGCCGTTTGAGTCGCGGATCTTCGGCGCGAAAGACGACTCCCATGCCGCCGCGACCTAGAACCTGCAGCACTCGATATTCGCCCAGTCGCCCGAGTTCATCTGGCTGCTGCGCCGGTGCCAGATAGCTGAGGTCGTCTTCTGAGAGATCAGACTCCGTTCTCTTCGACTTCGGTTTGCTCTCGCAATCGTCATCATCGGGTGCTAGACCGATTTGCGTTTGTTCGGGCAGTTCTGTAGGCAAGTCTGGGCGAAACGCTTTTGCGCGACTGATCAACGAATCCACCAGCACCTGGTCACCGGAATCTTGGAAACGGATCGGGCTGGCCTGACGAAAGGCGGTGACTTCAGTCTCAGGAAACAAAGTCTCTGCGGTCTTTGCACAGGGCTCACAATTGAGCAGGTGAGACTCAAGCTGGCGAGTCGCTTCGGAATCCGCTTCGCCGTTCTGCAGCAGCTGCAGCAGTTGATCAGGGCTTGGGCAATTGGCAGGATTCATGGGAGTTCTCATCGGGAGAGAAGGTGATGTGTGAAGAGTTTGGCGTTTCTTGGGAGGTTTTCAGATCGAACGGGGATCACTAAATCAACAGACCGCAAGCATCCGTACCTCATAGGCGTACTACTCGCGAAAGTGCGGCAACATTTCAGACAGATCAGAGATTATTCCAGCAAACCAGCCAGTTCTTGACGTAACCTCTTCAGCACACGGCACTTGGCGACTCGAACAGCATTGGTAGAAATTCCCAGTTTTCCGGCGACGTCTGCGGCCGATTGATCCTCGGCAACATACATCCAGCAGGCGGTCCAGGTGATTGGTTCAAATTCTGCAGCAATCAACTGTTTGGCACGTTCCACTAAAAAAGCCCGTTATTCGCGTTCTTCAAACGCATCCGAGCGACTGTTTTCGGCTACGTGTTCGAAGAATGAGGATTGATCGGTATTTGGCCGAAGCGATTGTCGCCGATTCCAGTCACGGGCCTTGTTCAGCGTGACGGTGTGAAGCCAGCCTCGAAACCGCTGACTGGCGTCGTATTCGAACGATGCCAGCTTTGTGACCAGCAGTGTAAGAATTTCCTGCACCAGGTCGGCTGCATCAGTTCCGTTGAGTCCGTGCTGCCGAGACCAGTAGAACATCAGCGGAGTGTAGAGCTCCACGAACCGTGACCAGGCGCCATCAGAATCAGGTTCTTTCAAACGTTTTAAAAGGTTGACGGACGTTTTATCCACGCTTGAAGCTCTTGTGGAGTGCCACTTGCGGAAGGATTTATTTTGTCCCAAAGATCCTGCTGCATAACTGTTTGAGTGCAGTGATTATCATCCAGCGTTCAGACGGTTTTAGTGAACGCACCCCTGGGGCGTCAACTGTTGCCGCAGAATTGACGGCATGTCTGCGGAGCCGAATGGCACTCACTTTGGTTTATCGGGGGATATATCTTCTTGGTTTTGGTTTTCGAGTTTCATGAATTTTGTGGATTTTTGTCTTCTTGGGTGAGCCTGGCGTTTGTGGCTTCGGCCAGGGCGATTTGGCAGTTTGTCTTTGGGCGCAATTCGTAGTCATGCCAAACGTCACGTTGAAAATCCCGAATCCCGAATCAGCAAAGATCACAGATGTCGGAGGAATTCGTTTGCAATTCTTCTCTTCGATTCTTTCAGGTAAAGAGCGATGCCCTGCTTAACGAATGCGAAAATGGTCGAAGATCTCCGTCGGCAACTGGTACCCGATACTCGCTTGTTCCGGGAGCGAGATGGCTCCGTTGATGACGGGAAAGCCGGCGTTCTGGAGTTCGCGGCGCAAGGGGGATTCAAACACCTCGGCCGGCGCGAATTCGATGAATGGTGTGATCGGGGAGTAGGCTGCCAGATGAACGGATGCGGCTCCCAAAATCTGAGTCGACCAGTTTCCGGGGGACACCTGAGCACCGCGTGACAGCGCCAGTTCGACAATGCGTTTGGCTTCGGTGAGTCCTCCGCAGGTGGTCATGTATGGCTGCACGACGAACAGATAGCCCACATCGACCATCAACGGCAGATCATCGCCGATGGCTTTGCGGCAGCGGCGAGCCAGTTCCACAACGTCACTCGGAGTCGACATCATGGGTTCCACTTTGAACGCCCGATAACCCAGCGCGGCCAGCGTTTCCGCACGGGCCACCTGCT
>JBDNHX010000378.1:0-6089 GCA_041688565.1 Planctomycetaceae bacterium | reverse complement strand
TTGCAGGTCTGCACACACGATCGTCGTGTTGCAGACTGGCACTGGACGTTCAGGAAAAAGGGCTGTCCCCGGGCTGTTCGGCCGCAATTCTGTTGCGTGCATGATCGGACCACGGGCCCCGCGAATCATGCTGCAGATATTGCTTCCAGTAACTGATGGCTTCGTCCGCCCGCCCGGTCTGTTCCAGCAACTGAGCATAATGCAACAGCGCATCCGGGTTGCCCGGATGGATGGAGATGGCTGTGATCAGCGACTGCTCGGCAAGATCCAGCTGGCCTCGCTCGGACTGCAGACAGCCCAGCTGAGTCCACGCTTCGATAAAATCGGGAGCAGATTCAATCGCACAGTAATAGCGTTCAATCGCAGCCTCGACTCGCCCGGCACGATACAACGCATCAGCCAGATGAAAGTTGATGTCGGCGGGATCCGGAAACAGGGTGCCATGATCGTCTGTTGGCGGATTCATTCCGCTGCGGACGATCAGCTGCTCCGAGGCCAACAGACTCATGCCATTCCGAAACGCATTAATGGCCGACTCAAACTCCGCCTCTTCGGTCAGACGACAACCCTCGTGAAACCATTCTTCCGCATTCCAGTCGGTCATCTGACGTTCATCCGCCTGACGCTGGGCCGTTGAAAACGGCAACGACACGGGATCGTCATCCTCACCTGCGGCGTCCGCTGCTGCTTCACCAAACGCCGTTGACGAAGAAGCAACTCCAGACGGCTCAGCGGCATCAAAATCCAGAAGCCGCTGACCGGTGCGCGGATTCAGAACTCCGCGCTCATCCCGCATCAGCACTTTCTCATCCTGAACAAGCAGGTTCAGCTGGGCCAAGGTGCGATCGGTCCCGGAAATGGCCTGGCTCAGTTCGGCCAGACTCTTCTCCAGTGTTTGAGGTGCCACGCCCTGTTCCAGTAAAGCCGCCAGTCGTCGCGCGCTGGCAACCTCGCGATAGTCGAAGTATGGAAGCCGACAAACGCGACGGACCGGCCTGATCAGTCCCAGTCTGGCCCAGCGGCGGATCATTCGAACGGGGATATCCAGCAGCCGGCTCAGCATCGCCGGTGTGTGGGCTCGACGAATCTCTTCACGGTGATCATCCAGGCCCAGCAGCTGCAGCCAGTCGGATTCGGCGACGATGCGCACTTCTGAACCATCCGCAATCAACTGCATAACCTGCTGAAGTTTCTGCGAGGCACCGCCGTCTTCTTCCAGCGGCCAGCCTTCTTCTCCGATGACCAGCATCGTGGTGGCACCGCTGACCGACTGAGTCGCTCGGCCACCGTATTGCTCCACCATCCGGATGGCGTCGCGATGAACCATGGAGGCCAGCGTTCCGGTGAAGGCCACCGTTTCGCCGGACAGCGGCAGTGAACTGACTGCGTTCGCAGAATCTGAGGCCGCATGAGACGGACTCAGGGGCGCGTCCGATTCAGGCTCGCTGCCCCCGGAGAACAGTGCGACATCAGGTTCAATAATTTTCCGGTCGGTCACCGGCCTACTTTCCATGTTGAAAAACACGCGTCATCAGATATCAACAGACCGCAACCGCGGTTCGGCAAGTCGTGAACCGGTAGAATCCGGCCGGAGTTTCGAAGATCGGAAATCTGCGACTGTTTTGCTCGAAGATACCGTCGAAAAAAGGTGATGGGTAGCATTCGGGCGATCTACTGCTATAAGGAAGCAAAGTCGCAAAAGATCCACAAACTTTGCCAAAAACACTGTGAATTTTCGCCATTTTTGCGGTTGTGACTTGAATGCTCCAGGTTTTTGGATCTCACAACCGAAACGTCTGGTCGTTTCGTGCCTGATGTTGCGATCCACCACAGATTAAGAAGTCGAAGGTTCCGGGAATGTCCGCTTTGCAGTCCTCTGATCCGTCCATCTGGAATGCCATCGTTCAAGAGCGCCGCCGACAGGTGGAAGGTCTCGAACTGATCGCCTCCGAAAATTACACCAGCGCCGCCATCATGGAAGCGGCCGGTACAGTTCTGACGAACAAGTATGCCGAAGGCTATCCGGGCAAACGTTACTACGGCGGCTGCGAAAACGTGGACGTTGTGGAAAACATCGCTCGTGATCGGGCTCTGGAATTGTTCGGTGCCGAACACGCGAACGTTCAGCCCCACGCAGGTTCACAGGCCAACATGGCGGCTTACATGAGCGTCCTGAATACGGGCGACACGATTCTGGCGATGAACCTTGCGCACGGCGGGCATCTGACGCATGGGATGCACCTGAACTTCAGCGGCAAGCTGTACAATGCCGTTCATTACGGCGTCCGCGAAAACGATCATCGAATCGACTTCGATCAGGTCGCATCTCTCGCAAAAGAGCATAAGCCAAAGATGATCGTCGCGGGTGCTAGCGCGTACCCCCGCGAAATCGATCACGGCAAGTTCGCAGAAATCGCAAAATCCGTTGGCGCACTGCTGATGGTTGACATGGCCCATTATTCCGGTCTCGTCGCGGCCGGAATTCATAACAGCCCCGTACCTCACGCAGACTTTGTGACGTCAACGTCTCACAAGACACTGCGAGGCCCTCGCTCGGGATTTATTCTCTGCCGTAAGGAACATGCGGCCAATGTCGATCGCAGTGTGTTCCCGGGAATTCAGGGCGGTCCGCTGATGCACATCGTGGCCGCCAAGGCCGTATGTTTCAGCGAAGCTCTGAAGCCTGAATTCAAAGCCTATGGTCAGCAGATTGTGGATAACGCCCGCACTCTGGCCGAAACTCTGATGAGCGGCGGACTGCGACTTGTGTCCGGCGGAACTGACAACCATCTGATGATGTGCGATGTGACGGCGATTGGTCTTTCCGGCAAGATCGGTGAGCATGCTCTGGAAAAAGCGGGCATCACTGTGAACAAGAACATGATCCCGTACGATCAGCGCAAACCAATGGACCCCAGCGGTGTGCGCATCGGAACCGCGGCTCTGACAACTCGCGGAATGAAGATCGACGAAATGAAACGCGTGGGCACATGGATCCTGGCCGCTTTGAAGGGCCACGATAACGCGGCAGAACTTGAACGCATCCGCACTGAGATTGCCGAGTTCGCTCGAGTCTACCCGGTCCCGGGCATCGTCCTGTAAGTCCGCCGCCGGATTCATGAGCGTGTCGGATGCGCGGCTTTGAACGCATCCGACACGCCGGCCGTTGACTTAGTCTCGGTCGTAGGATTGCAAAATACGTTGTGGAGCCAAAGAGTGCTGAATCGCCTGCCTGTTCTGTTCGTTCTTTTGGCTGTCTCGCTGGTCTCGTCTGTCGCGATGGTTTCGCCTGTTGACGCGGACGACCTGCGAGTCATGAGTTTCAACATTCGGTATGGGACGGCAAAAGACGGCGAAGACGCCTGGCCAAAACGGCAGGAACTGGTTCTTAAAGTGGTCGAAACCTCGCAGCCCGATTTGCTGGGGACCCAGGAGACCTTGCCGTTTCAGGCCAGTTATCTGGCCGAGCATTTGCCCGATTTTCAGTATGTCGGCTGGTCTCGCGATGCCAGCCCCGACGGTGAGCAGTGCGGGATTTTTATTCGCAAGACACGCTTTGAAGTTCTGGAGTCCGGCCAGTTCTGGCTGAGTGATACGCCCGATCAGAAGTTTTCGAAAAGCTGGGACTCATCGCTGCCGCGAGTCGCCACGTGGGTCCGCCTGAAGGATAAGAAATCAGACGATCGCGAGCTGCTGTTTTTGAATACTCACTTCGACCATCGTGGTGTGGAAGCTCGCAAAAAATCAGCCGCACTGCTGCGAAGTCAACTGACCCAACTGGCTCCAGATCAGCCGATCGTGGTGACCGGAGATTTTAACTGCGACGAAGGTTCAGAGCCGTGGACGGAACTTCTTGACGGCGGAATGCTGAAGGACAGTCTTCGTGAAGTCCAACCCGAAAAATCCGGCAACGAAGGCACCTTCCATGGCTTTACTGGAAAACCGGGCGACGCTCGAATCGATTGGATTTTGTCGACCAGTCACTTCGCAGAGAAAGAATCGCAGATCGACCACACGAACGATAACAGTCGATTTCCCTCGGACCATTTTCCTGTCACCGCAATTCTGCAATGGTTGAAATAGCCGTCCCAAACCCCGTCTACACAAACCGATCGATCACAGTCACACCGGTCCCCGGGAATCGATTCATCTCGGGCAGCAGCAGAGCGGCCTCGGACAGGGTGACTCGATCACTAATCAGCATCGCCGGATTGATGGCTCCCGACTCAATCATGGCCAGCATGCGACCATATTCAAATGCCTGCATGCCATGGCTGCCGAGGATTTCCAGTTCGTTGCCAATCACCGCTCCCATCGGAACCGGCGGATCCGCTTCGGAGCCGAGCATCAGCCCGACCTGAACATGACGTCCGCGCTTGCGAAGTGAATTCACAGAATTCCAGCAGGTCTGTCGGCTGCCCAGCGCATCCAGCGAAACATGAACTCCGCAGGTACTGAGTTCGCGGATGATCGCCACAACATCCGTCGTGGCTCCATTAATCACGTGATCCGCACCACAGCGTCTGGCCAACTCCAGGCGATCGGATTTAACATCAACAGCAATGACCTGCGCCCCAAGCGCCGCAGCAATCATGACGGCCGACAAGCCAACTCCGCCACAGCCGTGTACAGCCACCCAGTCGCCGGGCTGAGTTCGTCCCTGAAACACAATCGCCCGGAACGAAGTTGCAAAACGACAGCCCAGACTGGCGGCCGTCGCGTAGTCAATGGATTCCGGGAGCGTCACCAGATTCACATCCGCATGCCGGATCTCAACATACTCTGCAAACGCTCCCCACTGAGTAAATCCCGGTTGCGTGTACTGATCGCAAATGTGCTGATTTCCGGTCACACACTGCGCACACGAACCACAGCCGCAGCAGAACGGCACGGTGACTCGCTGCCCCGGAGTCCAGCGCTGAACAAGACTGCCGATCGCAACAACTTCACCCGCCAATTCATGGCCGGGCACGTGGGGCAGATGGACGTCCGAATCATGTCCCATCCAGCCGTGCCAGTCGCTGCGACAAAGTCCGCATGCGCGAACACGAATCACAGCAGAATCCGGCTTCGGATCAGGCGCGGGAACTTCGCGAACCGTTAGTGGCGTCTGGAATTTTTCGAAAACAGCTGCTTTCATGGGACGCCTTTCGTCACGCCGCATTTCGCTGGCGTGAATTCAGGCCGGAGCCCGATGCTCGTACGATACCCTGCACGCTGTCCGCTGTGATGGGAAGCAACGGCCGAACCTGAGACGAACTCTCCACAATGCGAGCCGTCACCTGCCAAAGAACATCACGCAGCTCATCACGACTGGCATGCAGATGCTGCGTCAGCAGAACCAGTTCACTTTCAATGAGCGACGCATTCACATCCACAGCGCGTGGTGCCCGGAAAATCTTTTCATGAATCCTGCAGGCGTTGACTTCGGCCTCGTAAAACAGTTCTTCAAAAAGCTTTTCGCCGGGTCGCAGGCCCGTATAAACGATGTCGATATCTTCCGGATACCGCTGGCCTGACAGACGGATCATGTCTTTTGCCAGATCCAGAATCTTCACCGGATCACCCATGTCCAGAATCAGAACGTCACCACCTTCACCGATGGTCGCCGACTGCAGCACCAGCTGCACAGCTTCGGGAATGGTCATGAAATAACGTTCCATCTGCGGATCTGTCACGGTGACGGGACCACCTTCTTCAATCTGTCGGCGAAAGGTGGGCACAACACTGCCTGCAGAGTTCAGAACATTTCCAAAGCGGACCGTAATGAAGCGAGTCTTCGAACGAGAAGCGATGGAATGCAGATACTGTTCGGCAATCAGCTTGGTGGCACCCATGACGTTGGTCGGTCGAACTGCCTTGTCGGTGGAAATCAGGACAAAGCGTTCCACCAGAAACTTGCTGGCCAGATCGACAAGAATCCGAGTGCCCAGCACATTGTTTCGAACGGCCGCCTGAGGATTGGCTTCCATCAGAGGCACATGTTTGTAGGCAGCCGCATGAAAAATAACAGACGGTCGATGAAGCATAAAGATGCGCGTCATCGCATGCTGATCGGTAATGTCTTCGACGACGAATTCTACGGCTAC
>JBDNHX010000377.1:0-3108 GCA_041688565.1 Planctomycetaceae bacterium | reverse complement strand
TATTCTGTGTCTTGAGACTTCGAAACGCGGAGTGACTCGTTTCCATTTCGAGACGAGTAGTCAAACCATTCGATTAACGTCAACATGTTTAACACAATCGTGCATATCCTTATGAACATCAAACGCTCTATTCTAATATTTGCAGTTGTTGGAATGACCGCAGCGTTGCCGATGCAAGCCGTTGCTCAAGTTCTCGACAAGCAGAAGCAGCTTGACGCGCTGACCTTTCTGGACAACCGCGATTCGGATTGGTATGCCGAGAACATTCCGTTCTTTGATTGCCCCGATGCGGACATCACGACGACGTATTATTACCGCTGGGATTTGCTGACCAAGCATCTGACATATGGCTCGCCCAACAGCGGGTATTCGTTCACGGAGTTTATCGACCGGCCGTTTTGGTCGGGAGCTTACGGAGCGATCAGTTGCCCGGCGGGGCATCAGCTTTATGAAGCTCGATGGTTGCGGTCTCCGAGGATCGCTAACGATTACACGCAGTACTGGTTCCGCACGCCGGGTGCTCAACCGCGGAACTACTCGACGTGGCTGGCAGATTCAGCCTGGGCCGTCAACCAAGTGCATCCCGATGACGAACGATTGGTTGATTTGCTGCCGGAACTGATCAAGAATTACGAAGGCTGGGAGCAACGCCACTTTGTCCCGGAGGTCGGCTTGTTCTGGCAAACAGGGCACGATGACGGCATGGAGTTCAACATCAACAGCCGTCAGACGAAGGACATCCTGCGCGGTGCGCCGAGCTATCGCCCGTCGTTCAATGCCTACATGTGGGCAGACGCGGTTGCGATCGCGAGAGTCGCTCGGCTCGCTGGTAAAGCCGACATCGCCCAGCGGTATGACGAGAAGGCGTTGTCACTCAAAGCAAAGATGATCACGCTCCTTTGGGACGATCAACGAAAATTCTTTTTTCCGGTCTACAAGAACGACGAAGAACGCGAGGGATACAAGATCAAAGCTCTGACGAAAACCTACGAGTCTGGCCAATTCGAGGGAGACTCACATGGTCGCGAATTGATCGGCTATGTCCCGTGGCAGTTCAATATGCTTGAACGCGGTAAAGGCTATGAAGCCGCATGGTCAAAGCTGATGGACCGCGACGGATTCTATGCCGACTTTGGCCCATCGACGGTCGAGCGGAACGATCCGATGTTTCTATTGCAGAACTCTTGCTGCTGGTGGAGCGGCCAATCTTGGCCCTATGCGACTACTCAGACATTGAAGGCGATGTCGAACGTGTTGCAAGAGGACGGCGGGAACGTCACTCCCGCCGACTACGTGAAACTGCTGCAAATCTATGCCCGTTCACATCGCAAGAACGGTAAACCCTATCTCGCAGAGGCGCTGCACCCCGATACTGGCTCATTTGAAGGGCATGACGGATACAATCATAGCGAGCACTACTTTCATTCGGGCTTTTGCGATCTCGTCATCACCGGCTTGGTCGGCCTGATTCCTCGCAATGATGAAACGCTGGAGATCAACCCGCTCGCGCCGGCCGAGTGGGATTACTTCGTGCTCGACGATGTTCCATATCGCGGCCATCGAGTCAGCATCGTCTGGGACAAGACAGGCGAACGGTACAAACTCGGAACCGGATTGCATGTACTGGTCGATGGGACGAAGATTGCGACATCGCCGACGCTCACTCGCATCGTCATCAAGCATGGAGCTCCTCTGCCAGCGGCCGGTATTACGAATCGCGATCCGAACGTGGCAACCGTTAATTTCGCCGTGAACAACGACGGCACCTATTACCCGCGATTAACCGCGTCCTACTCGTCGGCAAAGACGTCGATCACTAAACTCAATGACGGCAATTATTGGTATCTGCAACACCCGCCCAATCGCTGGACATGTGAAGGGTCGCCGAACGATCGCGATTCGGTATTGCTGGAATTCGGCGAGTCACGCCCGATTCACACGGTAAAGCTGTTTGTGCTCGACGACAGCAGCGAGCAAGGATCCCCGATTCTCGCTCCGCTAAAAATCGAGTTGGAAGCGTGGAGCAATAACGCTTGGCAGTCTATCCAATCGGAGGAGTCGGCACCGCGAGAATCGGTCGGCCATCGTCCGGCTGTTTTCCGGATCGCACCAATCCAGACGACCAAGCTGCGAGCAACCCTATATCACCGCGCCGCGGGTAAGTCGGGCCTCACCGAATTTGAAGTTTGGGGTGATGCGACCTTGCCTCTCGAACCGATTCCGCCACCGGCTGGCAATCTGGCTTACAACCCCACACCTGGCAGTTACCCGAAGGCGTCAGCTTCGTTCGCCGATCGATTTGGAGGGAAGCCACAAGCTGCCCTGGACGGCATTACAAACTTCCTGCCAACTCCGATGAATCGCTGGACAAGCTTCGAATCGAAGTCACAGACCGATTCGCTGGAGATCGACTTCGGCAAAGAGGTCGAGTTTCGACGCGTCGAACTGGCGATCTACGACGACGGCGGAGGAGTGCAACCCCCAACTTCGTACCTAATCCAACATTGGAACGGCACGGAATGGCGTGACGTCAACAACCTTAAGCTGAAACCCGAACAACCGCTTGGTAGCCAGTGGAACACAGCCCGCTTTGATCCTGTGGAGAGCACAAAGTGCCGCGTCGTCTTCACTCACAAAGGCCAAGCTCGCAGCGGCGTTTCGGAAGTGATGATCTGGAAAGATTGATTGAGCGGCGAGCCATATACGGCGCCCTTAGCGAAAAATAGCGAAAAAGGGGACGCAGCTCATTTCTAAAACAATGAACTGCACCCCCCTTCGTCGCTCGCACAGATTCGTACTTGAGGAATAGTCTCATGCAGCTCCTCCGTCAGGTCGAACGATCGCGGACATTCCGCTACCAGTCGTGATTGCCGTGCCACTGCAATTGATGCTCGATTCGGCTCGGAGTCCGAAGCATCGGTGACAGTTCAGCAAGACTTCCCTTCGGTGACCTCCTTCCCTCGACAGATTCCGCCGCGGCGGTTGCCGCGTTGTTCACCTGTGTCGATAGTACTACGAAGTCATCTGACCTCCCAAAAGCGTTCATGCCAACATTGCCCTCGGAGAGGTTCGTTGGCCGCTCAAGGAGTGATCCGCAAAGCGGCTTTG
>JBDNHX010000376.1:0-22923 GCA_041688565.1 Planctomycetaceae bacterium | reverse complement strand
TGCCGGCTTTGAATCCACCTCGACCGTGGATCTGGTGATTTCGCTGCACGCGTGCGACACGGCCACTGATGAGGCATTGGCACAGGCCGTTCGCTGGCAGAGTCGAGTTATCCTTGCGGTCCCGTGCTGCCAGCATGAGTTAAATGAGCATCTCTCCGTCGGTTCGCTTGCGCCGCTCAGTTCGTACGGACTGATCAAAGAACGTTTTGCATCGCTCACCACGGATGCGATGCGCGGCACTCTGCTGACAGCGGCCGGATATCAGACTCAGATCCTTGAATTCATCGACATGGAACATACACCGAAGAATCTGCTGATCCGCAGCGTGCGTCGATCGGAAAAAACTGCGACCGACGCGGCAGCGAAAGCGCTGGCAGAAATCAGCAGTCTCAGAGAACAGCTGCAGGTTCCTCCGTTGACTCTGGAACGGCGGCTGAATGAACGGGGGTTACTTCTGTCGGCCGTTGTTCCATCCCTCAACGAGCCGGCTCATGTCCTGACGACCGTTGCGACGGGAGGTTCGACCGCAGGGAGTGAGGGTGCTTCATGAAAACACTGATCACTCTTTGCACGTATAATGAAGCTGAAAATCTGAAAGACCTGATACCAGAACTGCAATCACACGTTCCGGACGCCGTCATCCTTGTGATCGATGATAACTCGCCGGATGGTACGAGTCTGTTGGTTAAGGAAATGGCGGCTTCGGACGTTCGGCTGCGCCTGATTCAGCGACCAGGAAAATTGGGACTTGGCACTGCAACGCTCGCAGGATTTCAGTATGCCATGGCGCACAGTTTTGATGTTCTGGTCAATCTGGATGCGGACTTCAGTCACGGCCCTGAATATGTGCCGCAGCTTCTCGACAAAATGAATGAGTGCGACGTCGCGATTGCGTCCCGATACGTGGAAGGCGGGGGAGTCGCCGGCTGGACTCTGCGGCGCAAGCTGATGAGCCAGACAATTAACTTCTGGGCTCGGACCATGCTGGGACTGAAGACCGCTGACAACAGTGGCAGCTTTCGCAGCTACCGAGTGACTCGACTGCAGGAGATTGACTGGGATCTGACCATTGCCCGTGGCTATGCGTTTCAGGAAGAAGTGCTCTACCGTCTGAGTCGCACTGGCTGTCGGATGTGTGAGATTCCATTCATTTTCCAGGATCGCCGCTACGGTGTCACAAAGATCAATCTGCGGGAGTGCATTGCCGCCGTCTGGGTGATCTTTGTGCTTGGGATTCAACGGCTGCTGGGTTATCGAGTCAAACGTGTACCTTCATAAGAATCGACCAGGGCTCGTTGCAATGGCGTGGACTTAAGCAATCTGACCGGCGAGCGGGTTACGTAAGTGCCCTGATTTCCGCATCATCCGCAACGAATCAGGGGATTAACATCCCCGCTCGCCTTAAGTCCACACCATTGGGGACTCGCTGGGGGGAACCTGTTTGCCCGCGAAGTTATCCTTTTTAGATTCGCCAAACCTCCCATTCTGCCCGAACGGCGTGATGGTGAGACGGATGTTCGCTAACGAAGATTGCCGTCCGGAGTTGTCGTTGCTATAAGTCCTCAGTGAGTCAATCTTTGCGTCCCGACTCCGTGGTCTGGATCACATGAATTGTCAAAGCCAAAGTCAATTGTCAAAGTCAATTGTCAAAGTCTCGATAGGGACTTAGGAGAAGAAGAACGTGAGCGAAAGCACTGAGGAAGAAGCTCGTGGCCCGGAACAACAACAGGTTCAGGAAGTTATTGTCAGCGACGCGAACGCCAACGCTGGATATGCCAACTTTTGCCGAGTCTCCAGCACTCCGGAAGAACTGATTCTGGACCTGGGTCTGAATCCAACTCCTTATGCCACGGGCAAAGTGGAAGTCAAAGTGACTCAGCGAATCATTCTGAACCACTTCACAGCCAAGCGTCTGTGGAGTGCATTGTCGATGGCTCTGCAGCGACACGAGCAGGCGTTTGGGGTTCTTGAGACGGACGTCCGCAAGCGAGTTAAGGTTCCACCGAACGTCGGCTGATCGTTCTGTACGGGAAACTCCGACGTTGCATCGGCAGGATTGATGCACGTCTGCAGGAATCACGCACGTTTGAATTGACAGAGGCTTAGCGTCCAACCGATGCTAAGCCTCTTTGCGAAAACGGGATGGTTGTCGCGCTTCCGACTTCTTCCACCAGCAGTTGACTCAGATTTCCCATGACAGAACAGTCTCATCCAGAAGGTAATCCTGACGACGGCCCTCAGAGTCAGGAGATTCGCCATTCACAAATTGGCGCCCTGGTTCCTCCGCATGTCGCCAGGGGAGTCTTCACAACAGGTGCCGTGGTTCTGCAGGGGCAGCACGAATTTATCGTCGACTTCCTGCTTCGCATGCAGCAGCCGCAGCAGGTGGTTGCCCGCGTTGTGATGCCGCCAATTGTTGTCAATCAGTTTATTCTCGCGCTTCAGGAAAACCTGCAGCGATACGAAGACCGCTTTGGTCCCGTGCATATGCCGGTGATCCCTAATCCAAACCCGCAGCAGCGCCAGTCGGCTCAGGAACTTTACGACACGCTGAAACTGGGTGACGATGTTCAGTCGGGAAGTTATGCCAACGCCGTTGTGATTGGACATTCTCCCACGGAGTTCTCGTTCGACTTCATCACCACATTTTTTCCACGATCCGCGGTTTCTCAACGCGTCTTCATGGCAACCGCGAATGCAAAGCGGCTCCTGGATTCGTTGAACCATTCGTTCCAGCAGTTTCAGCAAAGACTGCAGAATCCGCCGCCGCTACCTCCCGAATTTCCTGAGCCTGGTGGTTCAGATTTCAACACACCGGAAGGCGACTGGCCGCCCGGGCTTTAATCGTCTCGGTTGTTTCCTTTCCAACGCATAAAGCAGACAACGATGCCCCGATTTCGTTATTGCCTGAACGCCAGCACGATCCGAACAACGCCGATTCTGCGTCAGATTGAAGTGGCTCGCCTGGCCGGGTATGAAGCGATTGAATTGTGGCACGACCATATTGATGAGCACCTGCAAGCTGGCGGTACTCTGCAGCAAATTCGCTCAGCACTGGACGATCACGGCCTGAAAGTTCCCACGACCATTTATCTGGCCGGTTGGTTTCAACCCGCGGGCGAAGAACACACCAAGGCACTGGACGAAGTTCGTCGCCGTCTGGAGCAGTCGGCCGCGGTTGGAGCAACGTATGCGATCTCGGGGCCTCCCGCGGGCAAAGCAGATCGAGAACTCGGCGCCTGGCATTATGCGGAGCTGCTGGAGCTGGGGAAGTCGTTCGGCATCAAGCCGGCTTTTGAATACCTGGGATTTGTCGATGACATCAATTCGATCGATGATGCGATCGACATCATTCAGCGATCCGGGCATCCGGATGCGACGATCGTTGCGGATCCGTTTCATTGCTGGCGAGGTGGTGGGCCGGTAGCGTCCCTTTCGAAGCTCACCGCAAGTCAGATCGCGATTTCGCACTTCAATGATTCACCGGCCGTTCCGCCAGCGGCGATGCAGGAAGATGCAGATCGAGTTCTCCCGGGCGATGGCGTCGTCGATCTTGAGTTCTACTGTGACCAGCTGGCCGCGACAGGATACAGTGGCTACCTGTCGCTGGAGTTATTCCGGGAAGACCTGTGGGCCAAAGACGCACTGGAGGTTGCAAAGCTCGGGGTGGAAAAAATGCGCCCCTTCGTGGAATGACCAATGACCAATGAAAACCGGTTCTCGCCACTCGCCACTCACGTATTATTCAAACATCGCTCCAGCAGTGACAGGGCCTGCCAGAGATTGGCCTGAGTCCAGAGCAGCGGCGTGATGTCGTTCGGGATCCACACGCCCTTCTCGCAGAAGTACGATTCAGGACAACGGTACTGCGGAAAGCGAGTTCCGGCAGGCGTCAGTTGTGACAGCGAACGGTTGGTTGCTTCCTTCATCAGCTGCAGCGCCAGCGGATCCTGAGACTGCAGATATCGCTGGCCGTGAATACACGCGACGATCGGATCAAAGATGCACCATTGAGCCTCCATGCCTGGCTTCAACAGCTGATCGCGCGCATCCAGATTATCACTGAAATCTGCAGTGCGCTCATCAGCCGCCAGCAGAGTTCGATAATCGGCGCACCAGTAGGAATCGCCCATGTATCGCCGAATGCCGTACTGACCCTGAAGATGAGTCTTCACGTCTGACAGGATTTGGTCTTCCGTCGCGCGGTCCTGAATGATATTCAAAGGATACATCAAAAACAGCAGAGCCGCGTCGTAGCGACGGTTCTTCGACGGATCGGCCTGCACGCATTCGGCAGGCAAAATGGACTTCAGCTCAGTACGACAATGCTCTATCAACGTGTCGACATCAGATTTGGAAATCGGATGTGGAACCGCCGCCAGTTTGGCGGCGTTGGCCGGCTGATCCATCAGGCTGCGAAGCGATGTTAAGCCTGCCAGAGCACAGCCGATGCTGGACGCCGCAATTTTTCGGACTTCTTCCCAGTGGCCGCTGTCTTCATCCTGCCAAATTTTGACAACCATCCAGAATCGCACCAGCTGAGCAATCAAACTCCAGTCGGTGGCGTCGGCTTTCACAACGCTGCGTCGGACAAGCTCACACGTCAGCCAAAGAAAATACCCCAGCGCATCGTTCTGCGCGTGTGACCACTTTTCAGGCAACTCCGTCAGATCGGAGCCGTTGATGCGAATGTGCGGCCGGTTCATGGGCTCATGAAAATCGGCTCGGCCTTCGATGATGTCCACGAATCGATGGCGGTGTTTTGCAAAAAACGTCGTCAGGGACTGCATGCATCGGGCAGGCACTGTGGTGTCATTTTGAACGGCCAGATGAGCCCATGCGATCTGGATATTGTCGCGGAGCCAGACGTTGCGGTATCCGGTCAGTTCAAAGTCTCCGCCTTCACCGGCGGCGGCTGAAAATAATCCATTGCTCAGCGTCGGAAATCGAAACGTGCCCTGATCTTCCAGAAATGTGGTGAGACTTCGTACGTCGTAACTTGTGACGACAGTCGAAAGCCATTCCGAGGTTGGTACAGATTTCCAGTCGATCGCCACAGGTCACTCCATCGAAGAGCATGTCAGATGAACGCGTCAAAATCTTACCCAATGGAATGTGTACACAAAATACATCCCGCAGGAAACGGCCAGCGTGATGGCTTGATTGCTGTTGGGCGAACCGTTTGGCAAAGGATGAGAATCTCATTGTCAGAACCGCGGCGGTATTCTGCTGAGTTTGACGTTTTGCTGCTATCGAACATTTGAACACCGACGGGAGCGGGGTGTTGATTAAGTCGTAACTCGAAGCGTCAGCGAGGGATGTGTGGCGAAGAACGCAGGCAATTCCATCCCTCACTGACGTTTCGGGTTTTGAAAACCCATTCAAACAACAATCCGGGAGAGGCACTGACCGCGGATCACCTGACATGAGCCGAATTCTGTCCAAAGCCCAGGAATTCCTGAACGTGGACTCATTCAACTTTGACGGTTATGACGATGGTAACAGCAGGAAGGCTTAGCCATGCGCGGACATTCGGCAGTTTTTGCCGAAGACCACGCCGCACCGGCAGCCCATAACGGTTCATGACGATCCGGTTTGATGCAGGAATTCACACGTGCCCACAGATCACCTTAAGTCACCCTCTTCCGGAACGCCGGATTCTGTGTCTTCGGTGCCTTCACAGCGACAAGCTCGCTCGACCACTATCTTTGGTATGTTGCTGGGTTTGGCTGGCACCGTTATATTTTATGTGGTCGCACCGTGGGCCGCAAAGCCCTTCGCCGGCGGCAGTGAGTTTGTTCAGCGCTACTTCTGTGGACACCCGCTGGAATACGTAACATCAACCATGTTCTTCATTGGCATGGGCATCCTGTGGATGAAGCTGCGACTGCTGCCAGTCGAACGCCGGGCTCTGAGGTCTCTCGAAAATCTGGCCCTGCAACAGGGCTGGGCTCACGGTTCAGGCAACCTCCCGGAAGTGACTCAGTCGCTGAAGCGGTGGCAGAAACAGTCACGAACCAGTGGTCAGGCGGCAACCACAATCATGCAGCGTCTCAACGACGTGCTGCATTACACAGGCAATCGCCAGGATGGCAACGGTCTGGAAGATCATTTGCGATATCTTGCCGACCTCGCCTCCGACCGCCTGCTGCAGAGTTACTCGCTGATTCGAACGGTCACCTGGGCCGTGCCGATCATGGGCTTTCTGGGAACCGTTGTGGGGATCACCATGGCGATTGCCAATGTGACGCCCGAACAGCTGGATTCTTCTCTGCCCGAAGTCACCTCCGGCCTTGCGGTCGCGTTTGATACCACCGCTCAGGCGCTTGGGATTTCCATCCTCCTTGTGTTCACAACTTTTCTGATTGAACGAGGCGAGCAGTCCGTCCTTAACGACATCGAACAACTGGGCATCGACCATCTTGTTCCATCGCTGACAACCTCCAGCGGCGGCCAGTCGTCCTCCGGAATCCCGGCCCTGACCGACTGGACCTCGCAGATGCTGGCGCAGCAGACGGACTTCTGGAATCAGCATTTGTCGTCGCTGCAAAACGGATGGGCGAATGCTCTGACTCACCAGACCGATACGCTGGCTCAGGCGCTCAACCACGAGACCCAGCAGACGCTGCAGGTCCATCGGGACAGCGTTGAATTTTCGCGAGACCATTACGCGGCCGCATTGCAAAACAGCACTCAGGCTTTCAGTACTCAGATGCAGCAGACTCTGCAGGCTTTTGTGGAACGAGTGGATGCCTGGCAAAACGCGATGCAGACAACAACACTCTCTGCCGCCGGGCAGACGGAAGAGCTACATCGTCTGGGCCGCACGCTGTTGAAAATGACGGAATCTGAAGAGCGTTTGATTCAGCTTCAGGATCAGCTCAACAGAAACCTTCAGACGTTGCAGGTTGTCGAAACGCTCGAACAAACCGTCAACAGTCTGAATGCAGCCGTAAACGTGCTCACGGCAAAGACGTCTTTAAGAGCAGCGGCTTAGGACATTTGTGTAAGCTGAAATTCGTGACTGGCAGTTTTTGGGATGAGCCGATCAGCTCATCCTGTGGTGGAGCACACTGAAAATTCATGGCTCGGCGACAGCATCACAACTCGATCTCGCTGTTCCCATTTCTGGCGGTGCTGGTCTGCGCCATGGGGTCGCTGATTTTGCTTCTGCTGGTGATGACGCGCAAGATGCATAACGACCAGGAGAAAGATGCCGCCGCTGCAGTCATGATCGCGTCAGATCTCAGTTCGCAAACTGACCGCGTCGCCGAGATCGGCGATCTGGAAGCTCAGATCCGAATGGCTCAGACGACACTGTCCTCCCTGCAGTCGCAATCCGCTGCGATCAACACCAGCGTGGGCGAACGACAGCAGCAGATTGTGACCCTCAACGATGAACTGGCCGGGCTGCAGGAACAGTTGAGAAAATGTGGCGGCGGTGAAACGATTGGTGTCAGCGAAACACTCAAGGAAGCTCGCGAGCTGAAAGCCAAAGAGGCGGCTCTGCTGAGGCAGTTGAAAGAATCCGAACGGCTCTTGTATGAAAAGCAGCAATTGCTGACCAATGCCGACGACGCCTCCAAAGAGGCCGAGCTGGTTCTTCAGGAAAAGCATTCGGACCTGATTCGCCTGCGTGCTCAGGTGGAAGACGCAAAGACGAAAGCGGCCACTGTCTCGGGCACGGCCACGCTGCTGGAATTTTCTAATTCTACTGGAACATCGCGTACGCCGATCGTGGTTGATGTGACCGAGAAGGGATTTGAAATCCTGCCGAATGAGATTCGGATTACTGCGGCAGAGATGGAAGGCTTTCCTGTAAAGGACAATCCGTTTCTGTCGGCCGTATTGACCGCGCATCGATTTCGTTCGGGCAACTCTGTCACTGACGAGCCCTATGTGCTGCTGCTGGTTCGGCCAGATGGCTCACTGCCTTTTTATGCGGCTCAAAAGATCCTGATGGAATCGGGGGTTCACTTCGGCTACGAACTTCTGGAACCAGATCAGACGATTGTCGCGGGGGAAGTCGATCCGGCAGAAGTTCCGGCCGTGCAGCAGTCGATTCAGGAGGCTCTGCGGCGACGAGAAAACATGTATGCCAAACTGATGGCGATCGCTCAGCAGAACGGATCACTGCCTGGGCCGGATGGTCAACTGCAGTCCGGAGCCAATGCACGTCGTCTGACAGTCCGTCCGGATGGTCGAGTCATGATGGACGAAGGTCCGTCGCGACGTCCACTGGATGGGCGCTTTTATGCAGGCGGGGTCGCACCGCCTCCATCGCTGCTGCAGAATCGCCCGGCTGGTGGCTATCGAGGCCTGGATCCGGATCGCATGACGGCGGCGGATGCAGAAAAGCTGGCTGACGAATTTGCCGCACGGTATGCCAAACAGCAGGCGGTCCGTTCTTCAGAAGCGACTTTTTCAGAGACGCCCGGACCCACCGGACCATCTTCCATGCCTCCCGATGGAACCGATTCATTGCGTTCGCCGGGTGAAAAGAAATTTGCGGACTCCATGTTTGGGAGCGATGGCAGTCTGCAGTCGGCGGCTGTTGCGAAACAATCGGCTGACAGCAACCCGGAGAAGTCAGCTCGAGAGACCGACCAAACTCTGTTTGCTGGCACGACAACGCAAAAAACTGACACCAAACCGGCTGAGGATTACAGCTTTGCGTCGTCTCTGGCTTCGACTAATGACGGCCGCCTGCAAAAGACAAATCCGTCATCGATCCCTGTCACGCCCGAAGAAAGCTTGCTCGCTTCAGGCCAGGCCAACAATCTGCCGTCCACTGGATCGCCTGATCTGTCCAAAGTGGACCCTGATCTGCTGAAGCGTCTGAATGGCGGAAAGAAGGCGCCGAACAGTCTGTCGACGCCGGTCGGGGTAACCGTCTTTCTGGACGAACATCATATGACTGTCGGGCAACAGTCGGCTGTCGAAATCGACGCCAGCAAACTGGATGCGGCCTTTGTGACTTTGCTGACCGGAATTAATACCGAAGTCAGTGACGCTGATCTGAAGCCCAATGAACCGGTGATGCCGATCGTAAAATTTGTGGTCAGCCCCGGTGGTGAAAGATGGCGAATTTCGCTGTCACGTTCTCTGAAGGGTTCCGGAATCCGTTCGGCGACCGTTTACGAACTGACGCCTTACATGGCTTTTCAGGACAACACCGGACGAGCAAAGGTTAAGAACGATGAAATGAATTAACGGCCGAAGATCAGATCTCGGTGACAGTCGAATACAGCGACCTGAATCTGAATACTGTCTGAAACGGTTGAGCCCCCTTGAACTGATACTGATTCTTCCAAAGCGGATCCCATGAGCCGACGTGCACAAAGACCTGAGCTTGAATTTGGCTCCGACTCGTTTCTCGACGTCGTGTGCAACATCGTGGGGATTTTGATCATCCTGATTGTCGTGGTGGGCGTAAAGGTCGATCGTCAGCCGAAAGTGGCCGACGAGGGCGCTGCTAAGTTGGCCGTGCGCAGTGCTGATCAGGCGGACTTAATTGCCGCTCATCAGAAGGCGCTGGACGAGCTGCGTATTTCTGAACAGCAAATCGCCGGTCAGCTAGCCGCGTTGCACTCGGACGATGAAAAAGCCATGGTGCAGATTCAGCAGACGCTGGAGGCTCAGGAACTGGCACGCCAGAAACTGGAGTCCGATCAAAAAAAATCCGAGCGGCTGCGGAAGCAGATGTCTGATCTCGAGTCCGATCGAAACGTGATTTCTGCTCGTGTGGCTTTACTCCAGAAGGCGTTGAACAATAAAAGCCGCGATGCCTTGAAGCTGGGTCAGATCCTGGCCAAAGTGACGGCAACCGAGCAGCAGCTTGACGATCAGCTTCAGGCCACCGTAGTAGAAACGCAGCGTCTGCAGGAAGTGCTGGAGAACACAAAGCAGGCGGCTCTTCCTTCGGACCGGCTTCAGCATCGCCTTTCGCCAGTGACAAAGCCGGTCGAAAAAGGTGAGCTCCATTTTCGCGTCAGTAAAGGACGGATCAGTGAGATTCCTCTGGAAGAACTTCTGGAACGATTGAAGGATCAGGTACTGTCGCGCCGCACTACGGTTATGCGGCTCAGTCAGTTCGATGGGATGGTTGGCCCCGTTCGAGGATACACCATGACCTACACAGTTGAGAAGGACGGCCCGACGACTCTGGAAGCACTTCAGAACGGCGACGGGCGCACGCGAGTGAATGTGTCTCGCTGGAAGATTGATCCTGATCCGTCACTGACCGATGAATCCTTTGCGGAGGCCGTTCGTCCCGGGTCGCGTTATCGCCAGCGGATCGAAACGTCTGTTCCCGATACCGTGGTGACGATGTGGATTTATCCCGATTCCTTTAAAGGCTTTGGTGCCCTGCGAGAAATTGCCCACGGACTTCAGTTGCGAGTCGCCGCCAGACCACTTCCTGCCGGAACACCAATCGTTGGTTCTCCCAGCGGAAGTCGATCGACAGCTCAGTAAACTTCAAAGCAAAAAAAAGCGACAATGGAAACCAGATCGCGCTTTGCAACCGACTGTACGGCGGTTCGTCATGATGCAGCGCCTCATGACTCAACGGGCGATGGATGTTTCAATCAGGCCCAGCAATTGGTCGGCCACTTCTTCCTTAGTGCCCTTGAACATCGCAATGGTCTCCGCGTCCGGTGACAACACTTCCACGGTGTTGGTGAGAGAGCCGATGGCGGAGGTATCATTCAGCACGATGCAGTTGCAGTTTTTCATCCGCAGTTTCCGCATCGCGTTGTTATGTGGGTCCTGCGACTCAAGCGCGAAGCCGACAACCCAGCGATCGCCTTTTTGACTGCCAAGTTCGGCCAGCACATCTGATGTTTCAGTCAGTTCCAGCACGATCGGTTTGCCGGTTTTTGTGATCTTGCCGCTGATGCGTTCTTTCGGGCGATAGTCACAGACGGCAGCTGTGGCGATCACACCGTCGCATTTTGGGAACAGTTCCAGACAACGCTGCCGAAGCTGATCTGTGGTTTCGATCCGATGCACTTCACAGCCGGCCGGTGGCTGTTGCTCCACAGGTCCGGTGACCAACAGCACCTGATGGCCGTGAGCAATTGCGGCAGTGGCCAGTGAGTAGCCCATCCGGCCACTGCTGGCGTTCGACAGAAAACGGACGTCGTCAATATATTCGCGAGTCGGCCCGGCCGTGATCAGAATCATCATGCCCTTCAACTTCCTGCTTTCGCTGGTCCACTTCTGGCGGACAGTTTCTGTTCAATTGCTTTTACAATCTGACCCGGATCTGCCATGCGGCCTACCCCCACCTGGCCACAACTCAGCCAGCCTTCTTCGGGGCCAACCATGTGATAACCATCTTGTTGCAACTGTTCCACATTCCGCTGGACGGCCGCTTTGGCCCACATGTCACAGTTCATAGCGGGTGCCACGATCACTGGTGCCGTGGTGACAAGGACCGTTGTGCTGAGCAGGTCGTCGGCCATGCCGTGGGCCAGCCGGGCAATCGTCTGAGCGGTTGCAGGGGCAATGACTGTCAAATCGGCGCGTCGCGCGAGCCCGATATGTTCGCCCTGAAAATGTTCGCGGGCTTCAAAAGCGTGGGAGTACACAGGCCGGCCGGTGAGCGCTTCAAAGGTTGTGGCTCCGATAAACTGATGAGCCGACTCGGTCATAATCACCGTAACCGTTGCCCCGCGCTGGACAAGTCGACTGCAGAGATCAGCCGCCTTGTACGCGGCAACTCCACCGGAAACTCCCAACAGGATTTCTCGGCTGTGAAGGATATCTGTCATCAGAAATTCATCCTCGCACCTACGTCCTAATCGCGCTCAAATAAAATAACCCTGAGCATCGACCGACGATGGTCAGGGCCTTTGGAGTTCTTCAGGCGATCGAATCAATCACAGATCGTCAAGCCCCGGGCCACCATCGTCGGGCCGCAGCCGGTCGAGTTTGTCGACAAGCGGCGAATCATCTGCGGCCGCTTTCACGTTGCCAGTCGCGTCCAGATAAATCTTGTCGTTCATGATCTCTGCTACAACGATCTGCATCAGATCCTTAGTCTGCAGATCAACCAGAGCGCGTGCGCCGCGGTTCAACGCGACCATCCGCTTCTGGATCAGGGAGGTCATTTTGAAACGACCGCCAACTTTACGGGCGATTTCGTCTTCACGGAATTCATCAAGCATTTCGAGCCATCTCCTCCGCCTTCAGTATCTCACAGATCTCGCTGACCGCGGTTTCCAGCTGATCGTTCACAACCACATATTTGTAACGGTCGGCAAGCTGCAGTTCTTTTTCTGCTGTCGCCAGTCGACGCTGTATAACTTCTTCTGATTCTGTTCCCCGAGCCCTGAGGCGACGTTCAAACTCAGCCGAGGATGGCGCACTAAGGAAAATCGTAACAGCATTCGGGTACTGCTGCATAACCTTCCTCGCTCCCTGAACGTCAATTTCCAGGAATGCCCAGCCCTCGCGCTCCCAGGCCCGATCGAGTTCGGACCAAAGTGTGCCGTAGAGATACCCGGAGGAAAAGACCTCTGCATGTTCAATAAACTGATTTTCTTCCAGCCTTTTGCGAAATTCCGAATCCATCAGGAACCAATAATCTTTGCCGTTTTCTTCTTTAGGTCGCGGCGGTCTGGTCGTGGCTGAAACGGACATGACCAGTTTCACCGGAGCGCGTTTGACCAGCAGATGAACCAGCGTTGTCTTTCCACTTCCGCTGGGCCCCGACAGGACCACTATCCGTTCATTCCGGTTTTGAACCATGAACCCAGTCTCAGAGCTAACCCATCTCTTCCGTCGCTGGAAAACGCTCAGCCTCCCGCTGAACCCACGCTCGCCGTTCGTCCTGTTTTGCTTCGGCCTGAATTTTGATTATTCAACGTTCTGCAGGACTTCCCGCATTCGCTCGATCGCCGCCTTCATCTCAACAACACTCAGGGCGATCGTCACATGATTGGCCTTCGAGCCGATCGTGTTGATTTCGCGGAACATTTCCTGACCAATGAATTCCAGCTTTCGCCCCTGCGATGTCGGACCATTCAGCAGACGTCGAAATTGCTCGGTATGACTGCGAAGTCGAGTGATCTCTTCGTTGATGTCACAGCGGTCAGCGAACAATGCGACTTCGCGAATGACGTCGTTTTCACTGATGTTGATGGACGCATCGCCGATCAGACGACGAACGCGTTCCAGAATCTTGTCACGGTATTCGGTGACCACCTGCGGGGTAAGCGTGGCGACTTGCCGGCCTTCGTTCTCGATGACTTCGCACTGTTTCTCCAGATCCTGCCGCATCGACTCGCCTTCTCGACGACGGAAGTCATCGAAATGATCGAGCGATTCATTCAGCGAGGCTTCGACCGCCGGCCACAGCGAATTCACAAACTCGTCAGGCAGTTCGGTCTGAGAAACCACGCCCGGCAGTGAGAGCAGTTCGCCCAGAGTTGCCGAGTTACTTTTTGTGTCGCCGGAAATGTCAGCCAGTTGTTTTTGAAAGCTGCGCAGCACATCCTGATCAATTCGGTACTCGCTTTGACCGCTGAGAAAGCGGACTCGAATCGAAAGCTGCACGGAACCTCGAGTGACTCGGGAGCGAATCAGCTTTTCAATGTCGGCTTCAAAACGCGCGACTGAGTCCGGCAAGCGGACGGAGAGCTTCAGGTACCGATTGTTGACGGACTTGATTTCTGAACTGACGTGGACGCCCTCTGTGTGCAGAGACGCGTTTCCAAATCCTGTCATGCTGAGCAGCACGATGTAACCACCTTGCGGAAAATGTGGGATCAGGGGCATCCCGTGTTGTGCCAGTTCCAATTCTTAACCTGAAACCTGTGGAGTCCGTGGCGAATCAGTATGTTCGGCCACGGAGTCCGGTTTCTCTTTTTTTGCTGAGATATTATCTCGCTCAACACTCGCTGCTAAGGCTTGGGTTCTGCCGGCGGAGCGGGTTCTTCTGCGGCTGGGTCTTCCGGAGTTTCCTTCGGAGCTTCAGGAGTTGCTGCAGGGGCTGCTGGTTCCGCTGGTGGTGCGTCGCCCGGGGCTTTATCTGCTTCCGGTGCGGCTGGCTCTGCAGGCTTTTCGGCTTCAGGATCCGCCGCTTCAGGCTTCGCTTCTTCAGCCGCTGGAGTCGCTTCTTTCTTTTCTGCGTCAGGCGTTGCTTCCGCTTTTTCGTCTGATTTTTCAGCTTCCGCGGCCGGTTCAGCCGGGGTCAATTCCTTCACTTCAACTTCACCATTAGCGTCTTTCGTGGCGTCGGCCTTCTCTTCTGTTTTCGCATCGCCGGCAGCGGCGGCATCGTCAGCCACTTTCTTTGCAGCCGCTTCTTTTGCCTCGTCGGTTTCATTGAAGCGACTGTTTTCGCCCGTTGCAGAGGCTCTCGCATCTCGGCGGACCAGCATGCCCATTCCGCCCGCGAGCAGAACCCAGACGACGGCCAGCACGATGGTAATCCGAGTGAACGTGTCACCGGCGCGTGTTCCGAATGCGCTCTGTCCGCCCATGCCACCGAATGCTCCGGCCAGCCCGCCGCCTCGGCCGCGCTGAATGAGCACAAGCAGGATCATGAACAAGCTGATAACGACCAGCAAAACGGAAAGAACAACAATGAAAAATGACATCTGACTGACAGCTCCACGCTAAAACGAAAGGCGGACACTCCTGTCCGGCGATATTTCCATTGAATCAAAACGCGAAAAGAAGAATTCGAGTCCGTCTCACGCCAACACCGAGTCAAATCGTTCTTTGCCCCAAGGCTCTTCAATCAAATTGACCGTGTTTTCAGACGCCGCAGACCTTTGTAATTCGTCTAACGGGCGATCTTCTGCTTCCATCGTCGCCAAAACACCCTGATTTATGAGCTCAGCTTGCGAGCAGCCTCGATAATCGGCACAAATGTTGATGATTTCAGGCTTGCACCACCCACCAGCGCTCCATCCACATTGGGCTGGCCCAGCAGAGTTTCGGCGTTGTCAGCCTTCACACTGCCTCCGTAAAGGATGCGAACTTTTTCCGCAAACGCGGCAGTATAGCGGCGAGCCAGCCACTTGCGAAGATGTTCATGAGCAGATTCAGCCTGTTCCGGCGTTGCGGTGACTCCGGTCCCAATCGCCCAGACGGGTTCGTAGGCAATAATCAGCCCGGCCGCTTCGGCTTCAGAGACTGCGGAGAGAGCACCTTCCATCTGGCGATCCAGCACTTCTTCCGTCTGTCCGGACTGCCTTTCGCTAAGCAATTCTCCGACGCACAGAACCGCAGAAATCCCGCCCGCGATAGCCGCCAGCACCTTGCGATTGATAATCGCGTCCGTTTCGCCCATCACGTGGCGACGCTCACTGTGCCCCAGAATCACATAGCGGCAGCCGCAGTCACGCAGCATGTCGACAGCCACTTCGCCGGTGAACGCGCCAGGAGCCTCAAAATAAACGTCCTGAGCCCCCAGATGGACCGCACTGTCCGTCAGCGCTTCGCCCACAGCCAGCAAATAGGGAAACGGAGGGCACACGAGAACTTCAACGCCGGCTTCCGGCTGAGCCGCGATCGCAGCCAATTCCGCAGCTAAAGCAACTCCGGACTGGCGAGTGGTGTTCATTTTCCAGTTACCGGCGATCAAAAAACGTCGCATGTCGGACACGGCTTTCAGTGGGGACGATTTGGAATAAGTTCAAGATCGCTCAGAATAGCGACTGGACTGTTGCCGCGGAAACCGAAGCCAGCGGAAAAAACAATGCGATGTCGATTTGGATCCAAACGGCGACGTCTGCTTGCCCGTCTGAACACGCGTCATTCCAGAGCCAACTTGTCCGGCCGAGCCTGATGGAAACAGCGTGACCCGCGTTTGTTGTTACTTCAACGGCTCGCTTCTCGGGTACGAACCCAGAATCTCCAGCCGATCGGGCGGCAGGCTTTCCAGTTCCTTGAGAGCCTTCTTGATCCGCGGCTCCGACACATGTCCTTCAAAATCGAGGAAGAACAGATAACCAATGGCCGGCTGCCGCAGTGGAAAAGACTCAATCCACGTCAGATTGATCTTGTTCCTGCCGAAAGCTTCCAGAGCATCGGACAGCGAGCCCGGGCGATGAGGAATCTGCAACAGGAGGGCAGTGCGATCTGATCCCGTTGGATCGGCAACGCTGTCACCAATGACGGCAAATCGAGTCACATTATTGCGATTATCTTCAATGCATTCGGCCACAATCGGCACATCATACTGCATGGCCGCCTGATGACTGGCGACTGCGGCGACGTTTGGTTTATCGCGAGCCAACTGCGCGGCTGTGGAAGTGCTTGTGACTTCAATCAGCCGGGCGTGCGGCATGTTTTTTGACAACCAGTCGCGACACTGCGACAGAGCCTGCGGCTTGCTGTAGATCTCAGAAATCTCGCTGCGATCACAGCGTGCCAGCAGGTTATGATGCACATGAACCTGCACTTCGCCACAAATTCTCAGCGGCAGGCGAGTGAACATGTCCAACGTGTCAACAATGCGTCCGTCGGTGCTGTTTTCGATCGGCACCAGCCCAAAGTCCACATGGCCGCGATTCACTTCTTCGAACACCGTCGCAATGGTGCTGACCGGAACCAGGTCGGCCGCTTCGCCGAAACGCGAAATGGCCGCCTGATGCGTGAAGCTGAACGCAGGGCCAAGATAGGCCACCCGAATATTCTTAATTCTCTGTCGACCGGCACTCATCAAAGGGCGGAAGATGGTCTTCATTTCCGCCGAAGTCAGCGGCCCCTGATTGATTCGATCGATCATCGACCAAACCTGCTGCTGGTCCTGATCGCTGAACATAATCTTGGACGGCGTCTGCACGCCCTTCATTTTCTCAAGGTAAAGATCTGCTCTTTTGTTCAGTAAGCCAACAAGCTGTTCATCCAGCTGCGCCAATTCAATCTCGGGAGCCCCCGGGACTAATGCGGCCGCCGAAGCTGCAGGCGTTGCCGCCGGCTTTGGCCGGGAGGGAACCGTCGTTGCCTGTGCTTTCTTCGCGACCGCTTTCGTAGCGACGGACGGCACGGGACGCGTCGGACGCGCTTTTGGAGCTGGGGTCGAAGGTGCTTTTTTTGCAACCTTTTTGACCGGAGTCTTTGCAATTGGTTTCTTCGCCATTAGCCTGCCCAGCCCTCACGCGAGTGAATACTTGGCGGGTTTCAGACTTCGCTGATCGGCTCCTTGTTTGACTCCGCACGCTCGTTCGCACGAAACCACACCGGCCCTGATGCGCTCTTCGAATACATTACTCGAATGAGCGACTGGGCTGAAACCACGCCTGACAATGAGACACCCGGGCCTTGTACAGGCGTCAAAATTGAGTGTCAAGCTGGGGGGTACCTCTCTCTGAAATCCGAGTGACTTCCTTCATCCGTGTTCCGCAAAGACGACCGGATTCCCCGAGTGCCACTCTGGCACAGGTCACCGCAGCTACGTTTACGGTGCCGTTTTGGCACTGACTCAAGGCGGGGCAGATTTCGAATGGCCTGCCAGTCTGACATTAATACGACCAGTGAGGAACTTCAGGAAACCCTTAAATCAGTGTTTCGTATGTGTTTACGACAAAGACCTGAGATCGGCATGGAAGCTGCTAATCAGCAACGTTAGCTGCCGGAACTCCTGAGGATCTCGTGATTCTTTGGCTCAACGGGCAGTGGTCAAGCCGTTGGTTCTAACAAACTCAGCTTTCGCATCGCCCCGGACATGGTGCCGCGAAGCTTTTCAATTGACACTTTCATTCATTTTGCGGATTCCACGACACCGGATCGAGGACCTGCAGGCAGACTTCAGAACAAGAGGAACAGCGTCATGGCAGTCTCAGGCGAAAAAATCATCGGCATTGACTTGGGAACCACAAACTCAGTGGTGTCGATCATGGAAGGCGGCGAACCGCGTGTTATCGCTAACCAGGAAGGCAGCCGCACGACTCCCAGCGTTGTCGCTTTCACGGCCAAGGGCGAAACACTCGTCGGAGAACCGGCCAAGCGTCAAGCCGTGACGAATCCTCAGAACACCATTTACTCCATCAAGCGATTTATGGGCCGACGCCATAAAGAGGTCGAGTCCGAAGAGAAAATGGTTCCGTACAAAGTCGTCGGGGCCATCACGGATTATGTGAAGGTGAACGTCCACGGCAAGGAACATACGCCTCCGGAAATCTCGGCGCTGATTCTTCGCAAGCTGAAGGAAGCGGCAGAAAACTATCTCGGCCATAAGGTCAACAAGGCCGTGATCACTGTTCCGGCGTACTTCAACGATGCTCAACGCCAAGCGACCAAGGACGCCGGCCAGATCGCCGGTCTGGAAGTCGCGCGGATCATCAACGAGCCTACAGCAGCGGCTTTGGCATACGGTCTGGACAAGAAAAAAGAAGAGAAGATCTGCGTCTTCGACTTAGGTGGCGGTACGTTCGACGTGTCCATTCTGGAAGTCGGCGACGAACTGGTGGAAGTGCTCAGCACCAACGGAGACACTCACCTTGGCGGTGACAACTTTGACGAAGTGCTGATCGATTACATCGCGTCTGAATTCCAGAAGGAACAGGGCATCGATCTTCGCAAGGACCCAATGGCTCTGCAGCGTCTTCGCGAAGCGGCTGAAAAAGCCAAGAAAGAATTGTCGTCTCAGCAGGCGACTGACATCAATCTGCCGTTCATTACCGCTGATGCCAGCGGTGCCAAGCATCTGCAGCTGAGCATTTCCCGGGCAAAGTTCGAAGAACTGATCGACCCGCTGGTGGAACGCTGTCGCCAGCCGGTACTGAATGCTCTGAAGGACGCCAAGCTGAAGCCGGGCGACATTCAAGAGGTCGTTCTGGTCGGTGGTTCCATCCGAGTCCCCAAGGTTCAGAAGCTCGTTCGGGACATGTTCGGCAAAGAACCTCATCAGGGTGTGAATCCTGACGAAGTTGTGTCGCTCGGTGCTGCGATCCAGGGCGGTATCATCTCCGGTGACGTGAAGGACGTGGTTCTTCTGGACGTGACTCCGCTGTCTGTCGGGATCGAAACCGAAGGCGGGATCATGACGGTGCTTGTTGAACGCAACACCACAATTCCAACGACGAAGACAGAAACATTTTCCACTGCGTCTGACAATCAGCCTGCGGTAACTGTGCGAGTTTTCCAGGGCGAACGCAAGATGGCGTCGGATAACCGACTGCTGGATGAGTTCAATCTGGACGGCATCCCGCCAGCTCCTCGCGGTGTGCCGCAGATCGAGGTGAAGTTCGATATCGACGTGAACGGGATTCTGAACGTTTCCGCGAAGGATAAGGCCAGCGGCAAAGAGCACTCCGTGCAGATTAAACAGTCCAGCGGCCTGTCGCCTGAAGAGATCGAACGCATGCGTAAGGATGCGGAAGCTCATGCCGACGAAGACAAGAAGAAGCAGGAACTTGCTGCGGCAAAGAATCAGGCCTCGTCACTCGTTCATCAGACTGAGAAGACTTTGAAGGAGCATGCGGACAAGCTGGATGCGTCTTCCAAATCGGCGATTGAATCGTCGATGGAGAAAGTCAAGAAGGCGGCTGAAGGTTCTGATACGGCTGCGATCAAGGCAGCAACCGACGAACTGATGCAGGCCTCTCACGCACTGGCTCAGCACATGTATGCGGACAAGGGCGGAGCGGCTGGCGAAGGCGCTTCCGCCGGTGCTGCACCCAAGAGCGGCGATGACGATGTGATCGACGCGGAGTTCGAAAAGAAGTAGGTCGGCTTTCTGAATTCAGACTCCTGAGAAGCCCGGCATTTCAAAACCGCCGGGCTTCTCTTTTGGCACTGCGATCAGCGACCTGCGTCGTCGCGCAAACGAATAATTACGTTTGCAAAGGATTCGTCGGGGGGACATTCGATCGCGAGAGGCTGCTGTGTCACCGGGTGCACGAACTCCACGCGGACAGCGGCGAGCATGAGGCGGGTGACTCCAAGGCGCTGCTGAAACATGCGGTTGAGCTTTGTGTCGCCGTGATCGGAATCGCCGATCACCGGATGAGTGATCCCGAAAAGATGCCTGCGAATCTGATGATACCGCCCAGTCTTCGGATTCGCTTCCACCAGCGAACATCGAGTCGTGGTGTGCTGGCCGGAGCCGAACGGCACTTCAAATCTCTCGAGCGTGCGGTATTTGGTCTCTGCTTCCTTCGGGGTTTTCTGCGCCTCCGATTGCGGATCTCCGCGACCTTTGGAAGGCACCAGCGGACGGTTTATGGTCCCCACATCATCCGCATGCCCTCGGACCAGTGCCAGATATGTCTTTCGAATCAGACGTTCGGCAAACATTTTGCCAAACACAGCTGCAGCCTCCGGATTCTTTGCAAGCAGCAGAACTCCGGACGTTGGACGATCGAGCCTGTGCACAGGGTAAACAAAACTGCCCAGCTGATCTCGTACATTCTGCAGAACGAACTCTGTCGCCGATCGATCGGCTTCGCTGCGATGCACAAACATTCCGGAAGGCTTCGCAACGGCGACGATCTGGTCGTCCTCAAACAGGATCGGAATTGGAGCATTTTCTTTTTTGGCTTCAGGTTCGTTCACGGACATTCTGATCGGGCATCAATTTGGAAGGCAGCGCTGCAAAAAGATCGAGTGCTGCATAATACCACGTCCGTGATATGGCCGCTGCACTCTGCAACCCCACCCGAAAAGAATGTGGCACATATTAACTGGCCATCGCCATGTCTGCAGAAATGCTGTGTTTTTGAATCATCAGCCATCACGCGTTAGTATCCCGTTTTTTCATGTTTCCCTTGCATAAATCGGGTGCTGGCGCACTGCGGCTGATCAACACATGGCGCTGTCCAGTTAAGATGCTGAGACCGAGATTTCCTTTACCCTCGATTTTTACGGGTTGCCTATAACGTCCGATCGTCCTCTCAAAATCGATCGTGAGCGATCCCGGGAGATCGATTTTTCTGTCGATGAACTCAGTCACAGGCGGTCGGCCAGAAACGCACACTTTCTCCGCGGACAACGGCTTTGGGGGGATCAGGACGGAATTTCGTGTTAAGCGAGGGAATTCCCCCTCGGAGGAGGCTGATACCCAATTGCAATCAAATGGGCTGCCGGGTAGCCTTCGCGATGAATTGCTGCCGCCGGAATGACGGATTTTGCTAAGTCGAAGTGGCACTGTGTTGCTTCTGACGCTTCTGGAGCAGTTCTCCGCGGTGCCGCCCCAAAACGTTTTGCTCGCAAAAGGCGAGTTGAGACCAACACCTGAAAGACGGATGACATGACCGGTCCCAGTGATGACCCTCAAAAGAAAAAGGCTGACGAAGCCGCGCGATATCTCGCTGAATCCTTCTTCGGACTCGATATGAGCCCGGCTGATGTTGGCGGCGAGGTTCTGTTCGATGACTACGACGACGTTTCGAAGCCGGCTAAGTCGCTGCTGAGCCAGCTAATGCCTGAAAATGCCGGCAACACAGAACGCGCCTCGATGCTGCAGGATCAGCGAGCTGCCTCCATCGCTTCGGTTCGAGCACTTGACGAAGATCTGGATGACCTGATCGTGTTCGGCGACGAAGACGATGAAGAAGACGATGCTGTCGTCAACGAAGTCGACGAAGAAGATGAAGACGAGAACTTCGACTTCGGCGACGAGGACGATGAAGACGACGACGATGATGATCTGGAAGAGGAAGAAGAAGAGGAAGAAGACGACGACGAGTTTGACGATGATGAGGAAGAGGACGACGAAGAAGAGGAAGAAGAAGACGATTTCGGTGCCGAAATCGACGGTCCATCGACTGGCCGCAAGTCTTTAACGGCCCGCGCGGAAGCGCCGCAGCGTGGTCGAGATGCTGGTCGGACACAACGCCCGGCTCCGTCACGTACGTCTGAACCTCGCCCCGTGGAACCCCGCGCCGGGGTACGACAGGCCGCTCAGGAATCTCGCGAGCCGTCACGTCAGGAGCCTCGCCGCGATCGTGACGAAAAGCGACCAGCTCGCCAGGACGATCGCCGCCCGGCTCGCGTTCAGGATCGCGAAGAAGTTCGTCCCGAGCGTGCTCCACGAGCCGAACGACCTGCCGACCGACCAGAACGAAAAGAAGCGTCGCCGGCTTCCGCGCCCGGCGGCGGAGACGACGATACTTATTGGCAGGAACTTGATGAGTGGGTCTGGGACGACAAAGAATCAAAGAAGAAGGCCCCCGCACCGTCTCAGAAGGTAATGGCCGATCTGGAGGATGATTTCGAAGACGAAGAAGAGACTCTTGTTGCCGATGTCGATGCAGACAGCGAAGCCGATGGCGACGATGACTCTGCCGACGGTGCAAAGAAGAAACGCCGTGGTCGTCGTCGTGGCGGTCGTGGACGTGGCCGTCGTCGTCCTGAATCTGGCGAAACATCAGAAGCCGCAGAATCCGACGCTCTCGTTTCCGATGGTGAGCTGGATGACGATCTCAGCGAAATTCTGTTCGAAGAAGATCAGGAAGACATCGTCAGTGTTTCTGCTGGCAGCGTAAAGGCTCAGCGTCGTGTGCGCGAAGAGCCACCATCACCACCAGCCCGTCGACCAGCGCCGGATGCGTTTGATGACAACGACAGTGACGTCGAAGCAGAAGCCGAAGTCGGCGAAGATGCGGAAGACCGTCCGGCGGGTCGTGGCCGCGGTCGTCGCGGTCGAGGTCGTGGGCGCGGGCGAAGCGGAAATGGCCCGCGTGAAGAAGGTCGTGTATCAGAACAACGACCAGCACCAGCGGCTCGTCGCCCGGCAGACGATGATGATCTGGAAGATGATGACGAAATTCTGGACGCTGATGCTGATATGACTGACTTCGGCGATGAAGCAGAAGTCGAAGTTGTCCGCAGTGATCGTGGCCGCCCACAGAGTGGCCGAGGTCGCGGTCGTGGCCGAGACGAAGAAAGCCGTCGTGAAGAAGAACCAGTGGTTCGTGACCGAGCGCCACGAGAAGACCGAGCGCCACGCGAAGACCGAGC
>JBDNHX010000375.1:0-47837 GCA_041688565.1 Planctomycetaceae bacterium | reverse complement strand
GGCTCGTCGACTGGTTGAAGTGGGAGTTCGCTCGATTGAAGTCAATCTTTCCGGATTCGATACACACGTGTCCAATCATGACGGCCATCTGACTCAGACAAAAATCCTTGATCCTGCGATTGCCACACTGCTGACGGAACTTCGGGACCGCGACCTGCTGGATTCCACGATTGTGCTTTGCATGAGCGAGTTCGGACGGACTCCGGGAATCAATCCGGCCGGTGGCCGAGATCACTGGCCAAACTGGTTTTCCTGTATGATTGCTGGTGGCGGATTTCGTGAAGGCACTGTCATTGGCTCAACTCCTTCAGAACTGCCAAAGCAGTCCGCCAATATGCAGATGTCAGCCGGCGGCAAGACTTCCGGGCCGGAAGATCCGATTCTGGTGCCCGAGCTTTATGCCACAATTATGGCGGCCATGGGGATTGATGCTCGCAAGGAGATCATGACACCGATCGGCCGGCCTATTCGATTCGCCGATGCAGTGCCGTCGCCTCGTCTGCTGAAAGACGAAGTGGCCGCAAAGGTAATCAAGAGCTAAAAAATAAACCCGGCACTTTAGAAATGCCGGGCTTCTGAAATCCATCAGGCAGCAGCCGAAGTGGATTACACCTTGCCAAAGATGGTCTGGCCGGTGCTCTTCAGTTCGTTGCAGGCGCGAATCATACGATTGGCAACTCCGGTCTCGGCCAACTTTAGATAGGTGCGAGGATCGTAGGCTTTCTTGGAGCCGATTTCGCCGTCCACCATCAGAACTTCGTCGTAGTGCTTCAGCATGAAGTCGATGATCGGACGAGTAAAGGCGTACTGCGTGTCGGTATCGATGTTCATTTTGATGACGCCGTATTCGAGCGTCTCTTGCAACTGGCTGGCTGGTGTGCCGGAGCCGCCGTGGAAGACAAGGTCAAAGGCTGCTGACTTGCCGTACTTGGCTGTCACGGCCTTCTGGCCGTCGCGGAGAATTTCTGGCTTCAGCTTTACAGCGCCTGGCTTGTAGTGACCGTGGACGTTGCCGAAGGTTGCGGCAAACATGAAGCGGCCAAGTCCGTGAAGAGCTTCATGAACGGCGACCATGTCTTCCGGTGTCGTGTACAACTTATCGTTGGCAACGTCAGAATGGTCGATGCCATCTTCTTCGCCGCCAACGACTCCGGCTTCAACTTCGAGGATGATTTCATTTTCGGCACACAGCTTCAGCAATTCCTGGCTGGTGGCCATGTTCTTGTCGAGCGGAAGTTCGGATCCGTCAAACATGTGTGAGTTAAACAGGTTGCCCTGGCCAGCTTTGCGGCGAGCGGTTGTGGCAGCGATCAGCGGCTTCAGGAAGGAGTCGACCTTCTTTGGCTGACAGTGGTCAGTGTGCAGGCCAATGAGTACGTTGTGTTTTTCGGCCAGGCGATGAGCGGCTTCTGCAAGTACCAGCGTTCCGAAGACAGCGTCCTTCACATTCAGGCCGGAAGCGAATTCGCCCGCACCTGTGGAGAACTGGATGATGCCGTCTGACTTTGAGTCAGAAAATGCCTTGAGGGCAGCATTGATTGTGATGATCGACGTAACATTGATGGCCGGGTACGCGTAGTTGCCCTTCTGGGCGGCATCAAGCATTGCGGCGTACTGTGTTGGTGTTGCGATAGGCATTCGTCTGGAGACCTCTGAAAAACTTAAGCGAGAAAGGTATTTGCGAGCCGTCTGATTTTTGAGCCAGCCAATGGATTGCGGCCTGAATCACCCGCCAATGGCAGCGCACTCTGCCGGAACTTGAGCTAACTGCGAAACACGAGGTTTATATCGAGTGGACTGCTGGCTGCAAGTGGGACCGGTCGTTCCCTGGAAACGGTCCTGCCCGTGAGCAGTCGTTTCAGGTCGATCGGGATCGCTGATAAAGCTCTCGCATAAGCAGGTCGATGGCTTTTCCGCGGGCTTTCAGAGAGCGGTCAGGCTTTTGTGATTGCTGTGCCTGAATGGCCTGGCGATTCAGGTTTGTAAGCTCGTCAAAATCGACTTTCCAGCCACTGTCCCGTGCGGCCTGAACGAGCTCACTCTGAACTTCTGCCAGATGTGAAAGCAGAGATTCCGACAAGTCGGCCTCAACCACTCGATACGGCGATGAGGGCAGAAAGGCGGCTCGAGACGCGCTGGAGGATTCCACGGCAGAAAGCTTACGAGCACCATTGCTCCACGAAAGTCGATCGCTGGACAGGCCTGCCTCAGGAGCATCAAGCTGCGGAAGCATGTCGGGTGCAGAATTTCTATCGCCTGACAAACCTAGTTGGCTGGCCCGCGAAAGTCGCTGGCTGATGAGCCAGGCGAGTGCTGAAGCCGCAATCAGAACGCCGGACGCTTCTTTGTTTTTTTTAATCCCCATCCAGATACCTGAGAGCAGGCAAATGGCTGCGGCTGCGGAAAGGACGATTTGCCGGATCCCAAATTTACGCTGGCTGGGCATCTCTGCTGTCTTGTGCCGCGTATCTTTCAGCGAAACGGCAGTCGACTCCTCCGTCGTTGGCGGATAGCTATCGATCCCCACAACGACAACGGTACTGTTGTCAGATCCCCCGCGACAGTTCGCAAGGTTGATCAGCAGGCGTGACGATTCGGTGGGCGGCATGGAACCAACAATCTGCCCGATCTCCGTATCGGAAACATGATTGGTCAGGCCATCCGAGCAAAGCAGAAAGAAGTCGCCCGCCTCAACCGAAAACGGACCTTCAATGTCGACCTGGACCAGCGGATCAGGACCAAGGCAGCGAGTGATCACATTTCGCGGATGAAACAGTTCGACGTTTTCAGGAGTCGCTCGGCCAAGCCTGATCATTTCCCACTGCAGGCTGTGGTCGAAGGTCAGTTGTTCAATCTGTCCCTTGCGGACACGGTAGACTCGACTGTCGCCCACATGCCCTACCATCGCCCCGCGCGATGACAGAGTCAGGACGCTGCAGGTTGTTCCCATGCCTTCAAATTCACGGTTCTCGCGTCCGCGATCATTGATGGCTTTGTTGGCCGCGACAATGGCTTCACGAAGGCGACTCTCCACAGACGTAGCCTCGCGTTTGTAATACGCATGAGGCAACGTGTCGACCGCGATGCGACTGGCCAGATCACCGACTGCATGCCCGCCCATTCCATCTGCGACAACAAACAAGTACCCGCAGCGACTCCATTCGTCATGATCCCCGCACATCCTCACCTGCAGTGAGTCCTGATTCATGGCGCGGCGCATTCCCTTGTCGGTGCGCGACGCATACTGAACGGACGGGAGAGACGTCATGGAAGAACTACTTGGAAGCCATTCACGATGAAACGAAAGATTCTGAACATGCACGCGAAAACGCTCAGACGTCACTGCAAAATTAAGTTGTTTGTCGCCAGAAACGGGAGCAAAAAAAAAGTTCGTCAGCGATACTCGGTCTGACGAATATTTTAAAGCTCTCATTCAGAGGTGAAGCCTGAACGATCCACATAGCCGCACACTGGCTAAGTCAAGAACACTGCATGCGGCCTGAAAGTGTACAGGGGCGGTCGTCCCTGGCTAGTCAACAGCGAGAAATAGCAGCGTTCACCTGTCTTCGGGAACACGGCAGCCGGCCCGGAAAGGCGTATTGGCTGGGTTTTACTACGGGATCGACTGCTCGGGCCGCAGCCAGCTTTTCCTGTTGGGAGCAGCCGGGCCGCGAGCAAGGATGGAATGTTCAGTCCGGAATTCCGGCTGGTTTTTATCCCAGGAGAAAGTCACTGTGACCGGTCAGCCTCCGTCGGCTGCGACGAACCGTAGAAATCAATTCTCGGCCATAACCGGTTCAGGCGATTCAAAGAATGCTGGCGAAGGGAAACGACTGCGTTCCTGCAATTCATGGTCAGCAAGAACCGTAATTTTTACCATTTCGGCAGTGCTGTTGATTCCCAGTTTTCGTGCCGCATTCGCACGATGCTTTTCAATCGTCTTGACGCTGATCTGCAGCTCAAGGGCGATACTTTTGTTCGCAAGCCCATTGGCAACCAGCTGAACGACCTGCAGTTCACGACGAGACAGTCTGCGGATCTGCTGGCGAGCAGCGTCCCGACGAAGGATCCACGTACGGAAAGCGATCTCATCTGAAACCGGAGTTGAGTACGCACCAGGTAACATCGACATGGAAACAGGCTGAATCATGGAAGGTCTCCAACTCTCAACTTATTCTCTTAGAGGTCTGAAATTTGTGGATGGGTTCTCTGCGTTCGCTGGCTGCTTTACCTGGTGTGCTTCAAAAATGACCGCCGTTCATCCGGCGAAAACAACTTCACTGCCGTCTACTTCGGGCGCCTGTCTATCTTTTTTTATGTCCAGACTGGGCAAAAGTCACCAATGGCTGAATTCCGGCAGTCCCTGTGGGTATTTTCAGGTACTGGTGCCCCTTGACGACGAACGCCTCTATGATCTGAGGGTCCATGCCTGAACTTGCGTGAAATCCCCCTGGCAAAGGCCCCTTACCCCAAGAGTGGAGTGAGAGCACCGGTCACGCAGGAACTCCACTGAGGAGAACCTTTAGCGGTCGCGGCTGGCATGGCCGAAGAATCTGCTCGGCAATTCCGTTTTTTTCCATGGGGACCAGAACAGCGAAACAAAGCGCAATATTCCGGTTCGGCTCAACGACTTCGGGGCTCGCCCGGTTCACTTTCGCGCAGGAGCGAGAAGCCTCGCAGCAGATAAACCAGACCGCTCCAGACAGTGACGCCGACTGCAAGCCACAGCAGAAGGTCGCGCACGGCGGGGACCCAGGCCCATTGAAGCGATTCAGACAGCGACAGCAGGCTGACCGTGATGGCAATGCACTGCAGAGCCATCTTCAGCTTTCCTGAAAGGCTGGCAGAGAAGTCCTTGCCTTCCTTTTCGAGGATTCCGCGAAGACTGGACACAAACATTTCGCGGCCAATGATGAGGATCACCATCCACGCATTCACACCGGAATCCACGGCCCCGTGCCGTTCCAGCAGAAAGACAAAAGTCCCGCACACAATCACCTTGTCCACGAACGGGTCAAGGATGCGGCCCAGCACAGTGATCTGCTTGTAACGTCGTGCCAGGTATCCATCCAGCGCGTCGGTTGATGCCGCCAGGACAAAAAGTGCTGCGGATGAAATCCACCAGCCCCCGGCGGAGATCATACTGAACAGCACGATCGACAGGGCAAGTCGCGTGGCCGTTACGAAATTCGGCATGTTCAGCGATTCGCGTCCAATAACGGCCCCGTGACGCGGCGTCGAACTTGTCTGCGATGGGGTTGTGGATTCCGTTAACGGCATGCGATGCAGGGATACGGCTGAGCTGAGGGAGGCTGTGGCATAAACACACGAAAAACACCAGCTCATCACGAAGAGCTGGTGTATTCAGAAGACGGACTGGATCCGCCGTTGAGCGGCCGGAGCCTACGGTCTTGCTGCTGTGGCTCAGGCTGTTCGAATGAACCTTACTCTTCAGAGTCCTCATCTTCAATCATGGACACCATTCCAACAAGATCGTAGTCCTGTCGCTCCATGATTTCTACGGGAACCATGTCGCCAATCTGGAGTTCGGCGCCGGTCACAATCACGTTCGAATCGATTTCAGGCGCATCGGCATAGGAACGTCCCACATACACGCCGTCGCCAATTTCTTCATCAATGATTACGTCAAGCTCGTAGCCGATCATTCGGTCCGCATGCTCGAAGGCAATTTCCTGCTGCAGTTCCATAAGCTCATTGCGACGCGCTTCCTTAACCTCTTCCGGAAGGTGTCCGTCCAGTTTCACAGCCGGCGTGCCGGGTTCCAGTGAGTAAGTGAAGACGCCCATGCGTTCAAAACGCGTATCCTTGACGAACTGCTTCAGCTCTTCAAACTGCTCGTCAGTTTCGCCCGGGAAGCCGGTGATAAACGTAGTTCGCAGGACCACATTTGGAATGCGTTCACGAAGCTTGCCGACAAGTTCACGGGTCTGTTCGCTGCTCACACGCCGCTGCATCCTTTTCAACACGTTCGAGTTAATGTGCTGCAATGGCATGTCCAAATAAGGCAGAATATTACCGGAGTCCGCAATGACATTGATCAGTTCGTCGGAGAAGTTGATCGGGTAAAGGTACATCAGACGAATCCAGTCGATGCCTTCAACTTTTTGCAACTCCTGCAGCATCTCAGCCAGACGCACCTTGCCATACAGGTCCATGCCGTAGTACGTCGTGTCCTGGGCCACAAGGATCAACTCGCGGACTCCGTCGTCGACCAGTTCGCGGGCTTCATCAATGACCATTTCGATCGGCTTGGTCACGTGCTTGCCCCGCATCGACGGGATTGAGCAGAATGTGCAGGTTCGGTCGCAGCCCTCTGAGATCTTCAGATAGGCATAATGCGAAGGCGTGATTCGCAGCCGTGACTGATCATTCATCGCTTTAATCGGGGCCGGACGGAAGAGTTCACGCTGCTCGCGAGCCCCGCCGATGAGCCGATCGGCAACCTTTGTGATTTCATCACGGCCGAAGACTCCGACCACGTGATCAATCTCCGGCATCTGCTTAAGCAGACCACCGTCCGCTTCAAGTCGCTGCGGAAGGCAGCCAGCAACGATCACGCCTTTCGTCTTTCCCGCTTTCTTCAGGTCCAGCATTTCCTGAATGACGGAGCGCGATTCTGCGCGGGAGCTTTCAATGAAGCCGCAGGTGTTCACGATCACGAAATCGGCGCCTTCTGGTTCTGAGACCAGAGCGTAACCGTCAAGCGACAAGGAACCCAGCATCTTTTCGCTGTCGACCAGGTTCTTTGGACAACCAAGGCTGATGAACGCATAGGTGCCTTTGGTTTGCCGCGGATCCAGAGGCTCACCGGAGACCTTTGGCAAAGCAGGAGCGGACAGATCAATAATTGGTAGTGAGGCCATCAGTCGAATTCATTTCTGCGGAAGCCGAAGCTTCCATGGAGCTTGTGTATCACAATAGCCGACCAGTGTACCGACAAAGAATCTTTAGGCCACAACGTGTTGGGGCGATTGGATACTTTTCAGGTTCATCGCCGGTCTGCATTTTGTCGAGAACGTTTACGTTTGGTCAGAATCACAGGAAATCCTGGCGGATTCTGGATTCCGGAAGTTCTTTGTTTCCGATGCCAGGAACGCTCAGGAGTTCGGCTTCTGAGCGGCCATCTTCCAGTGTTTTCGTTGAAACTAATGGCCGATGCATGACGGTGTCTGCGGGCCGCCGAGAGCAACGTGGGCTACGCCTTGTCGGAAATATCTCTTCTGCACCAGCCACCCTGCCACGAGATCTTATCTACTGCGGTGTACGCCGCTTTTTTGGCTTCTGCGATGGTATCGCCGAGAGCCGTGACGCCGAGAACTCGTCCACCGGCGTTGACAACTTCCCCATGTTTCATTGCCGTCCCCGCATGAAACACTTTGACGCCGGGAACCCGATCGGCCTCGTCAATGCCGCTGATCGCATGACCTTTTGTGTAAACCCCCGGATAACCTTCGGACGCCATGACGACGCAGACTGCAGGACGCGGATCCCAGTCGAGTGACTGCAATTCAGAAAGCCGTCCCGTGGCGGCAAGCATCAGGACTTCCGCCAGATCTGTTTTCAGTCGCATCAGAACCGGCTGAGCTTCCGGATCACCAAAACGAACGTTGTATTCCAGAACTTTCGGGCCGTGCGCTGTCAACATGATGCCTGCGTAAAGAACCCCGGAGAACGGGCTGCCTTCGACCTTCATCGTGTGAATGGTCGGAATCAGAATTCTGCGAACAATGTCGTCCATGATTTCCGGAGTCACCACAGGCGCGGGACAGTAGGCTCCCATGCCGCCAGTGTTTGGCCCCTTGTCGTTGTCGAGGGCACGCTTATGATCCTGCGCAACATCGAGGGGCACGATGGTGTCGCCGTCAACGATTGCCAGAATACTGGCCTCCTGCCCGACCAGGCATTCTTCAATCACTACATGCGAACCGGCGTCACCAAAGGCGCGGTCCTGCAGTATTGATCGAACGGCAGCGCGAGCTTCTGCAAGATTGACGCAGACGAAAACGCCCTTCCCTGCGGCAAGTCCGTCGGCCTTGACCACCATCGCCTGCTCTTCACATTCGTCGAGATACTGCATCGCTTCGGGCATGCGGCTGAAGACGGAAAATGCGGCTGTCGGAATATTGGCTTTTCGCAAAAGCTTTTTAGTGAAGACCTTGCTGCCTTCCAGTCGAGCGGCCGCAGCGGACGGTCCGAACACAGCAAGGCCGTGCCGTCGCAGTTCATCACACAGACCAGCCACAAGTGGAGCTTCGGGTCCGACGATTGTCAGATCGATTTTGTACTCACGAGCAAATTTAACAAGCCGATGGATGTCGTCCGCAGGGATGTTCAGATTCTCAGCATCAACTGCGGTGCCGGCGTTGCCGGGTGCACAATAAATCTTCGTCACCCTGGGTGACTGGCTAAGCTTCCAGACAAGTGCGTGCTCACGTCCACCGGAACCGACAACAAGAATCTTCATTGATCAAAATATCCTGTAGGCCGCTGACGGCTCGCAGCATCGCGAACGTTTCGGCGACGGAAAATCCAGAAATGCAATCACAGGGCGCCGGCTGCATTCCATCGTCGATGACAGAAACAAAAAAAACTCGCGGCAGATTACCGCGAGTTCAGTTGGAATTCGAATCAGACAAACCTCTGTCCCGACTTTTGGATCAGGATGCAGGAATCTGTTCCGGCTTCAATACAAACGGGAACACCCGAACGGCTGTTCCTGGATCATGCTGCTTTTTGTAAGCCAGTTGAGCAGCCCGGTCGGCAGCAAACTGCAGACGAATAAATTCAAGGCCACAAAACGAATCGATGTCAGCCTCAGCGGCCACATCCGCAAACATTTCACCAGCAGAAGCCGCATGACGGCGAACACCATGAATGCTGCGTTCGCGGACTTTGACGCCCGCAGCCGCCAGCTTAATCAGCCCTTTGAGGAATCGGCCGACTGTTGTGTCAGCGCCAGAAACTCGCCAAAGCTTCTCCCACTCTTCGTGGGCTTCCCAGTAAAAACCGAGATTAAAATAGTCGATGCCCAAGAGGTAATTGCGATTATTCGCCCAGGTTTCCGGGCTTAAAGCACGGGGACCCTGGCCGGGAGCATGCTTTTTACCGTGGCTGTGACCCTTGGGATCGCGAACCGGATGCGGCATCCCGGAACCGGGATAGTAGGTGTAGGTTGGAAGAGGGTTAGAAGGATACAGACGTTCAACTTCGGCTTCAGCCGTGATCATGTTGCTTCGACTCCATTGGCTAGGGGTCACAAATCGGTTGCTCCGCGGAATCGTACGCAGGGGCTTCGAATAGAGATGCACGCGGAACTTACATCCTGTACGACAAACCGCCACTGACGATCTCAAATCTGAACATCTGAGCACTTAGCTCGGCTGCTCGTTTTCGATTGCACCGAATTTACATCTTTTCCCGCCAATTTCGAGAACTTCTTTTGGCATTTCGCCAGATTCTGACTCACCGACGCCGATCGCCTCACCTGTCCGACTAGTCGGCCATCTCCCCATAGTGCCCCTATCTTGGTGTTTTACTGAAAATACATGGGTTTTTCGTGAATTCGCCTACATTGATTAACCTTTTGCAGGGCGTCACAGGAATCAAAGTTTGGCGGCGTTCGCAAAACTGTTTCGAGAGCGTCTTTTGTTCTGCGCCGTTCCTCAACGAGTTTCGCTTCTCTCACACGAAACCTGCGCTCACCACACTTTGAATCCACGTGGGGGTTTGTAACCTGCGAGATTCAGGATCCGCGTTCAAAACATGAGTTCAACGCCTCTCCAAAGTCCATTGAAATTCAGGAACTGTCTTCGATGACCGACATTCACGACCTGACGCGGCGACTGCAGCGTCCTTCTGATTCGAAAATTGTGCTTTACGTTGCGGATGGTCTGGGCGGACTTCCGCTGCAGCCGGGTGGCAAGACGGAACTAGAGACTGCAAAGACTCCAAACCTCGACGCACTGGCTCAGCGCGGCGTGCTGGGCATGAGTATCCCGGTGTTGCCGGGGATCGCTCCTGGCAGCGGACCGGGTCACCTTGGTCTGTTCGGTTATGACCCTCTGAAATATGACATTGGTCGTGGCGTACTCGAAGCGCTGGGAATTGACTTTGCGCTGACCGATCGGGACGTTGCTGTTCGAGGCAACTTCTGTACGATTGACGCCGCGGGAAATATTTCCGACCGTCGCGCAGGCCGAATTTCCAGTGAGATTGCCGCAAAGCTCTGCGAGAAACTCGACAAAATCACGATACCGGGCGTCGAAGTCTTTGTGCGACACGTCAAAGAGTATCGCCTGGTGATTGTGATTCGCGGTGAAGGACTTGGTGGAAGTGTTAACGACACCGATCCTCAGCGAACTGGTGTTCCTCCAGTGAAGCCACACGGTTCTGATCCGGCCGCACAGAAGACGGCCGAGATTCTGGCCGAGTTCATGCGTCAGGCAGCCGAAGTGCTGAAGAACGATTCTCCTGCCAACCTGCTGACGATGCGTGGCATTGCCAAAATGCCGCCGATTCCAAAGTTCCAGGAAGTGTACGGGACTCGTGCAGCCGCGATCGCAGTCTACCCGATGTACCGCGGACTGGCTCGCCTTGTTGACATGGACATTCTGGACGCCGGGCACACCCTGGAGGATCAGATGAAGTGTCTGGAAGAGAACTGGTCGAAGTACGACTTCTTCTTCATTCACTTCAAGTACACCGACAGTACCGGTGAGGATGGAAATTTCGATGCGAAAGTAAAACGCACCGAAGAATTCGACTCGGCGATTCCGCGCATCAATGCCCTCCAGCCGGACGTGCTGATCATCACCGGTGACCACAGTACTCCTGCAAAAATGAAGTCACACAGTGGGCACGCAGTCCCGACAATGCTCGTCGCGGACATCTGCCGTTTTGATGGCTCGAAGCAGTTTGGTGAGTCGGCATGTCGAGTCGGCGAACTGGGAATGTTCGAAGCGAAGTATCTGATGCTGCAGGCTCTGGCTCACGCCGGTCGGCTTGAAAAATATGGTGCCTGATCTTTGGCTGGACTTCAGGCGGCAGGACTTCGGCCGCTTGCCGTTCCTCCTGCTGGCACTCAATTTTTCAAGCTCGGTTTTATTTCGGGATGGTGCGTTCAGAAGTCCGGTAATTTATCTGCCGGGCTTCTGAAGACCCTTGTCTCCAATCCTTTCGGCTCTGGCATTTCGAATGATCATCGGCATCGGAACAGACATCGTTGAGATCGATCGCATCCGGAGCATGATCGAACGCCACGGCGATCATTTTCTTCAGCGATGTTATACACCCGGCGAAATTGAATACTCGCGGCGGCATCGAGACTCCGCTGTGCGTTTCGCCGGACGCTGGGCCGCCAAGGAAGCCGTCGTTAAAGTGCTGGGGACCGGCTTCATTCAGGGCATCACGTTTCACGACGTTGACATCGTCCCTCTTCATACGGGACAACCGACTGTAAAGCTCAGCGGTGAAGCTGGTCGTATCGCTCAGGAACTTAAGATCATCGAGATCAAGCTGACGATTTCACACGCACGGGATTACGCGACAGCAACGGCGATTGGGGTGTCTGTTTCCGGCGTTTAATCAATGGGGCTGATTTAAAACCCCTTGCCACGCTCTTCTTAAATTCAGTGAGCTGAATCGTCGGCGCCATGCACTTCGATCTCAGGAGCTTCCTGGGAACCGTTGGCGTAAGCATCGTCAGCAATGATTGACGCGTAAGTCCACCATCCTGCAATACTCATGGCAACGATCGTGTAGAGGAACAAAGCGGCCAGCATTTTCCCGATGGCCCCGCCTGCCATGACGTCATCAGCAGAAAACTGTTCGATTTCTACCGGCGAAAAGAGAGGCTCTTCATGTGAGGCAGTCGCAGCGTTGTGGGATGCAGTGTCTGACATGGATAAAAATCTCTCAGGATTTGGTCGAGTCGAAATGCCGGGGGCTCAATAGCCACGCGGACGGTTTGAAAGCATAGCACGCCGGATGGGGGTTGCGAATCCGGACTCCTTTCACCGCAGGCATTTTCACGAATTGGAAACTGCCTGCTGCCCGCGACCATTCCGCAGGACGAGCGACCATCTCAGGTCGTGGCGACCTGTTTCGGCTGGGGCGATATTTCGGGAAATTCGGGCTCGGGCCGCGTTTTCGCAAGCACGCGTGCAGCCGACACTTCCTTTTTGTCAGTCGGAAGTCCAGGCAGTCCCGACCCAAGTCTACAAGCCGAGGAGCTCGCCCAGAACGTTGCTCGAAGGATGGGGATGGCCTTTATACTGGCGAAATCCTTCGCCAAACTGCACGCCGATTTCCTGTCCGCGGAGACTGCTCCAGCGTTTGCAGGCTTCCAGATACTCATCCATGCCGTGCTGTCGACGCAGCCATTCTCGCTGACTGGCATGGCAGGCCAGGGAGTCCAGTTTCAGAGAAAATTCACTGCTGACATCGACGATGAAGTCCGTGGGCTGGCGGTTTCCAAAATGGTCGATCCCTTCAACGGGATCCACATAATAGAGCCACGGGATCTTCTTCGTTGGCGGTGCGGGATCCCACTGACACGTGCGATAGTTCGGTACTGAAGCATTGAAGCAGGCATCTCGAATCAGGGCGCTGGTGATTTCATGATCGTGCATGTAATCCACCGGCGGAGCAGTAAAGATGATGTCTGGAGCAGTCCGCCGCAGAAACTCGGTGACTCGGTGGCGGCTGTCATTGTCGAACACAATCGACAGGTCGCGAAATTCCAGACATGAACATTCTGCCTCCAGGATCGCCGCTGCTTTTAGGGCTTCCTCTCGACGGATCGCAGCGATTTCTTCGCAGGAATGTTCGGCACTTCCACAGTCGCCGGGGGTCATCGTGGCAACTGTGATTCTGCAGCCCAGCTTCTTTAATCTCAGCAGAGCCCCTGCGCACTGGAATTCAATGTCGTCGGGGTGCGCGTGAATTGCCAGAACATGGAGTTGCTTGGGATCGACCTTCATGAACAGTCTCGACGCGTGGAGGAATTTGGAGCAGAAGTTTTGCCAGTGCCGCATTTAATCAACAGAGGGATGGCCCCGGTTTGCCATTGTCCTGAATTGCGAGCGGATTTGAACACGGAGTTCAGAAACTGGCAAGCAAGGAGCATCTGAATCAGAACTTCGGCAGCTGACCCGTGTTTTGTTATGCCAGGAGAGCTCCGGATTCATATTCCCCTGTGACGCGATTTTGCTTAGAAAAGCCGGAAAGCACCCGCGGGTGTTTTTGAGCAGACGTTTTGTGACCAACGCAGCGAAGGATCGACGTTGATGTCCTTAATTCGAATTCAGCAAATTGGCATTGTTTTGTTTTTGGCCGGGACTGTTGTCGGATGCGGCGAAAGCAGTACGGAAACGCCTGCTGCGGCAGTCCCGTCAGTAACTGAGGCCGGTGATGCGGCAGCCGTGGCTGATGTTGCGTCCCCCAAAGAATCTACGAGTGCAGGAATTACGGCTGCGATCGAAAGTCCGATGAAATCGAGTGCCGTCGCCTCTTCCGGGGCCAGCGGATCACCAAAGGCCACAGCAAAGTCGCCGTTTCCTGATGACGAGGCCACAAAAACTCTGCGTGAGATCCAGCAGTTGCGTATCGCTCCGGTACCGACCGATCTGCAGGAGGCAAAAACAGCCCGTCGCGAACGCAATGAACGGATTGTGGATATGGCCACAAGAGTTCTGCGTCTGACGATGGACGATGAAATTCGAAAACCACAGTTTCATATCGCGATCGGGCAATTGCTTGAGGCCAGATTCCAGATGGCATTGTCCGGGACTCAGGACGATATTGACCTGTTTTATGCGGACGTTCAGGCACTCACCGAACGAGATCCAAAGTCTGTCGCTGCCGCTGAGGGTGTTTACTACATTGCCAAATTTGCCCATACCAAAGCAGGGCTTTTGGGCAAGTCGCAGCCTGTCTGGTTTGAAACTCTTTCCCGCTGGGCTCGTGAATTTGCCGATCGGTTTCCAGCGCAGCAACAGCGTGCGGTCAGTCTGCTATTCGGAGCAGCCCGGAGCTGTGAATTGCACTCCGATGCAACCAAGGACGCTGAATTAGCCACACGTTTGTCGACCGAGGCTACTCTGTGTTACACCTCCCTGGCTGAAAAATTTGCAACCACGGAACAAGGGCAGGAAGCAACAGCCTCATTGCGACGCATGTCACTCGTGGGCAGGACGCTGTCACAGTTTTCGGGCCCGACTGCTGACGGCGGTATGGTTTCGGCGGACGAGTTTGCCGGGAAGCCAACTCTGATTTACTTCTGGGAATCAGACAGCGAGGAATTCACCGCGGACCTGTTGCCGGTGCTTAAAAAACTTCGTTCACAACTGTCGTCTGATCGACTTCGAATGGTCGGCGTCGCACTGGATGATGATGAGTCCACGTTGAATTCGTTCATGGAAACTCACAGTGTGCCGGGACAGCAGATCTTCTTCCCAAATGCCGATGAGCGATCATGGAACAGTCCCTTAATTCGCTTCTGGGGAATCGCAAAAAGCCCTTCGGTCTGGATTCTGGACGCTGATGGAAAAGTCGTTTCTACCAAAGCGACTGCTGACGAAATTGTAAAGCAGTTGCAAAAAGTGGTCAAAAAATCGGCTGACGGTCAGTGATCAGAATCAGTCAAGGATTCGTGTGAATGACTGCCCCCTTAGCCGGCAGTCGTTCCGTACAGGCTCGCCAGAGAGTCGACGTCATTTCCAGCGGCACTGGGTTCGCTGAAGCTCGCGTCAGACCGCGTTGAGCCGGATGTCTGCCAACCATTTTCTAAGTCGGCGACGCATGCAATCTGCCACACGGGCGATGTCAGCCGGGTCGCCCGCGTTTCATCTCAAACGCCGCTCTCAACTGACTTTTCGCGCCGGACACATCACCGGCTGGGATGTCCGTTCTCTCCGCCGCTGCTATCCCGTCGACGTAGCCGAAGTCTCCCAAACATTTGCTGCACAGCTTTTGGCCTTCTGCTTCGTGAAACCGAGCTGGCGTGGCGGGATAAAAAAGGCCCCACTTACAGACTGCCGTTGCACGCGCGTATGCCATGTCATTCTCCAGCTGCCAGTGCATTGCAGGCGTTCGCACCTGACGGGTCCAGATGTTCATTTTTTGAACGGGTGATGGTGTTGAGGATTCCGCTCCACGGAAGGCATCGTCTCCAGGTCTGTCGTTCCATTTCTGCTCGAACACAACGGTATGTTGGCAAAAACGGCTCGCTAATGGGAGCCTCTGGCAATTCATGAGATCGGGAAACTGCGGAGTTGCCTGCTGACTTTGGACGTTTTTAGGATACAGTACATGTGTCACCTCATGTACAAACGGGGCGACTTTGGAAAATTTAAGCACCTTTGATCATGGGTTTGGCATCTTGGTTTCCTGACGCAGCGTGTTTTCCAACGGAGTTTTCTCGTTTTCCAGGAACGACCTTCGGACAGATGTGGTTTTCCCAACGCTTTCCTTGTTCGCCTGTAAAACCGTTTAGATCTCTGGCATCTGGTTTGCTCACGATGCCGAGAGTGGAATCAGTTCGGATACAGCGACTCTGATTTGGGATGTTCAAGAAGCACCGATGAACGGTCGGTGAATCTTAACATGGCCTTTGCATCTGTTTGTGAAAAGACAACGTCCTGAGATTCCCTCGGCATCGTTTGTTGCGATGGGCGGGTGAGTCGTTTCGCCTAGGCAGGAACGTGCAGGGCAAACTTAGCTTTAACAAATCAAGGAGTGTGCCGTGATCAAGGCGGCTTCAGAATCGGTCATTTCGAATCGAGTTGCTGTGAGCAGAGCCCAGGGGCTTGGCTCATCTGCTCAAAATGAAAGAAGTGGAATGTCAGGCGCAGGAAAGAAGATTTCGTTGACGAAGCGTCAACGCGAAATTTATGAGTTTCTTAGGGATAAAATCATCAACCGTGGTTATGGTCCAACGGTTAGAGAGATCGGGCTGCATTTCGATATCCGCTCGCCTAACGGCGTGATGTGCCATCTGAAGGCGCTGGAACGTAAAGGCCTGATCAGCCGTGAGCAGAATATGTCACGGGCGATTCAGCTGTCAGACTCACCGCAGAACCGCCTTTCGGTGTCTCTCATCGGAAGCGCTGCCTCTGGCGGACCGATCCAGCCATCGGTTTCATCAGATGAAATGATTTCGTTTTCAGTGATGTTTGAGGGTGCGGATGTTGCATGCCTGAAAGTGGAAGGCAACGCATTTGCTGCACTCAACATTTCCAATGGGGACTTCCTGATCATCAATCGTGAATCGCCCGTTCAGGCGGGCTGCCATGTGGCGGCGCTCGACGATCGGCACTCGGTCATTATCTGCACGGTGCAGGAAGGCACGAATCATCTGACTCCAGCCATTCCGGGTGCGTATACTTCGACGACTCGTCAGGTTCTGGGTGTGATCACTGGCATTGTGCGAAAATTTAAGGTCCCCGTCGTCCCGGCGCCGGTTCCAGTGGCTGCAGAAATAAGGTAGGAGGTAGACCGTCTGCCATCAAATCCAATGCTGTCGCTTATTATTGGCAGCTTGAAAAAGGACAACGAGGTTGCCCGGCAACCTCGTTTTTACATTCCCAGGGAACCGAAATTGTGCCAGCCGAGGTTTCTGTGTTGGTGGCGCGAGCTCCTGACATGACACCGCCGACCGCACAGGTTTCTGCCGCTACAAATCATCCCGCGTGACGCTGCTGTGGACCCATTTGGCTGAGTCGGTTGTAGAGTGTTTTCAGGGCAATCCCGAGTTCCTTGGCCGCCTTTGGCTTGTCGCCCTGATACTTGTCCAGGACTCGCAGGATCATGTCTTCTTCCATCTCGCGAAGAGTCTTCGGTTCCCCCGTGCCCTGCTCTGCAGCGAGACCACGACTCGCATGCGGGCCATGAATCGTTGCTGCAGGCGAGCGACTTGTCGCACTGTTGGAAGCTGCGGTGCCGCGGAGGATTGTGCGTGGCAGATCTTCCGGCTGGATTGTCTTTCCGTCGGACAGAATCACAGCATGCTCAAGCACGTTGGCCAGTTCACGCACATTGCCGGACCAGTGATGTGACTGCAGAAGTTGGATGGTTTCCGGCGGCAGCATTTCCGCCGCGACATTGTCACGCTTCAGATGTCGGGCAATCAGATGCAGCGCCAGACTGGGGATATCATCCAGTCGTTCACGCAGCGGCGGCAGATAAATTTCGAACGTGTTGACGCGGAAGAACAAGTCTTCGCGGAAAGTACCCTCGGCTACCATCTGCTGCAGCTCACGATTCGTTGCACACACGATGCGGACATCGACGTGAAACGGTTCGTTGTCGCCCACGCGACGCACTTCACCAGATTCCAGAAATCGCAGCAGCTTGACCTGCATGGATTTGTCGAGTTCCCCGAGTTCGTCCAGAAAGAGAGTGCCATGGTTGGCCACTTCAAACAGTCCGGCTCGATTGGAGTCAGCTCCCGTGAACGAGCCTTTACGATGTCCGAAGAATTCACTTTCGACCAGATTTTCCGGGATCGCTCCGCAGTTGACGGCGACAAATGGCGCGTCATGACGATCGCTTTGTTCATGAATCCGGCGGGCCACCATTTCCTTACCAGTGCCTGTTTCACCGAGAATCAGCACGGCCGAATCTGTTGGTGCAATTTTGGCGATCAGTTTATGAACACGGGCCATTGGTGCAGAATTGCCAATCAAATCGGAACGGCCTTCCACGCGCTGCAGGCGGCCTTCCAGTGCAATTGTCTTGTTTTCCAGAGCCCTGCGTTCGCCGATTCGATCGAGCACGTTGGCAATTTCGAACAGCGAGACCGGCTTGGGTAGAAAGTCATAGGCACCCATGCGAATCGCGCGGATGGCATCGTCCCGGTCGCCGTGTCCGGTGCTGATCACGCAGACGGTTTCCGGCGAGTGTTCTCGCAGATAATCGATAACGTCCCAGCCGCTTCCACCCGGCATCCGGAGGTCTATAATCGCGGCATCGAAGACGTTTTTCTGGATGGCTTCGATCGCTGCGCCGGGCGATTGTCGCACAGTGGCCACATGGCCCATCCGAGGCAGTTCGGACCGCATAAGTTCCGCAATCGAATTCTCGTCGTCAACGAAAAGAACTCGCAGGCTATGTCGCTTTTTGGTGCTCACCGCCGACTCCATGGCCGCAGTACCAAGCCTCATGCTCGGTACAATCCGTTGTATGAAATGTCCGCTGGAGGAGAGTTTCCAGAGACGCGTTTTACGGCGATTCCGCCAGATGTTCGGCAGAAAACACCGCTGAGAGAGAGCGATGGTTTACCACAAACCCGATTTTGGGGCAACGCGTGTTTCTGCATCCTGAACGAGATTCGAAGTTCATCAAAGGGGAAAAATCAATAATCCCTCGGCTCTGTGAACAGCCCATTTTTTCAGGAATGCCCCTGAGCTGGATTCCTGCGGGCCACGGCGGTCACAAAAAAACAGAAAGATTCTGGCGGGGAAAATCGCATCACGATTTTCTCCCGGTCAGAACATTCCTGTTCAGTTTCAGCACAGCATTCAAAGCCTGAATGACTATTTCTTCATGGCTTTCTTCATCGCGTCGCCCATTCCGCCCGGGCTGTCGGAGACGATAACCCCGGCTGCTCGCAGAGCCTCCATTTTCTCGGCTGCCCCACCGCCACCGCCGGAAATGATAGCACCCGCATGGCCCATTCGCTTGCCTGGCGGAGCCGTCTGACCGGCGATAAATCCTGCCACAGGCTTGGTGACATGTGACTTGATGTATTCGGCTGCCTGCTGTTCGGCACTCCCGCCAATTTCGCCGATGACCAGAATGCCTTCGGTACCCGGATCATTCTGAAACATTTCAAGCAGTTCGATGTAGCTGGTCCCGTTGATCGGGTCGCCACCGATACCAACCGCTGTGCTCTGTCCCAAGCCGACACGACCCAGCTGCCAGGCAGCTTCATAGGTCAGCGTGCCGCTCTTGCTGATGATGCCGATGGTGCCCGGCTTGTGAATGTAGCCAGGCATGATTCCAATCTTTGCCACGCCGGGAGTAATAACGCCCGGGCAGTTCGGACCAATCAGGCGGGACTTTGATTTTTCCAGGCCACGCTTAACGCGAAGCATGTCCATTACTGGAATGCCTTCGGTGATTGTCACGATGAGTTCCATCCCGGCATCCGCCGCTTCCAGGATTGCATCCGCACAAAATGGTGGCGGTACAAAAATCATGGAGGTGTTTGCCCCGGTTTTTTCGCGGGCTTCAGCCACTGAGTTGAACACCGGGAAGTTATCAACGGTCGTGCCGCCTTTCCCTGGAGTTACACCACCGACGAAAACATCCACACCGGGCTGGCACTCGGCCGCGTAGGCTCGACACTGCTGGCTGTGGAAGAGACCTGAATTTCCGGTGATCCCCTGAGTGATCACGCGAGTCGATTTGGAAACAAGAATACTCATCAGTTTGGATTCACAAAGTTGAGATCTGAGATTCAAAATCCGTCACCGGCAGCTGACGCCGTTCCGCCCACTACAGCCCATCGCTACGCACCGAGCGACTTTACGACCTTCTGAGCCGCATCCGTCAGGTCTGTCGCTGAAATGATGTCTCGGCCGCTGGCCTTCAGCATTTCGCGGGCAATCTCCACGTTCGTGCCTTCAAGTCGCACGACGAGTGGAACGTTGAAGCCCACCTTTTCATAAGCATTCAGAAGAGCCGACACAATGATGTCACACTTCATGATGCCACCGAAAATGTTGACCAGCACGGCCTTCACATTCTTGTCAGCCAGAATGATGCGAAAGGCTTCAGTGACCTGCTCTTCATTCGCTCCACCGCCGACGTCAAGGAAGTTCGCCGGTTCACCGCCATGGATCTTGATCAGGTCCATGGTGCTCATGGCCAGTCCTGCCCCGTTGACAAGACAGCCGATGTTTCCATTCAGCTTTACGTAGCTCAATCCGGTGTCGGCAGCTCGTACTTCCGACGGATCTTCTTCGTTCAGGTCTCGCAGCGCCACAATGTCCTTGTGACGGAACAGAGCGTTGTCGTCGAATGTGACTTTGCCATCGAGCGCCAGAAGCTGGCTGTCTTCTGTCAGGATCAGAGGATTGATTTCCACCATGCTGCAGTCGTAGTTCACAAAGAACCTGCAGATCTGCGGCAGAAACTTTTCGGCACTGCGAACCGCGGTGGCATCGAAGCCGAGGGCATACGCCATCTTTCGAGCCTGATACGGATACAGTCCGGCGACAGAATCGAAAGGCTCGGCAACAATCTTTTCGGGCGAATGCTTCGCCACTTCTTCGATTTCCATGCCGCCTTCGGATGACATGATCAGCACCGGGCCACCAACTTCTCGGTCGACCACAATGCCCAAATAAAGTTCGCGAGCAATCTTCAGGCCCTGCTCAACAAACAAAGTGTTGACCTGTTTGCCTTCGTCGCCCGTTTGAATCGTCACGAGCGTATTGCCCAGCATACGTTTTGCGTTCTCCGCTGCTTCTTCAGCAGACTTGACGAGAACAACGCCACGCTGTGCGGGAGCTTCTTTGAAAGTGCCCTTGCCTCGACCACCCGCATGGATCTGGGATTTCACAACGGCAATTGGTCCGCCAAGAGTTGTGAAGGCTGCTGCCGCTTCTTCAGGGGACTTGGCAACAATTCCCTGCGGCACCGCTACGCCAGCAGCTTTGAACAACTGCTTGGCCTGATATTCATGAATCTTCATGGAACGCGATCAAGTCCAGGAGTGAAAAGAATCGAAGTGTCCACACCACAGAGGTTCACCACTGCACAAAAGCTACTGTGACAAATATTGTCCGGCTGTTTTGAAACGCAGCTTATTTCGAGGCGCTCTTGGTATCCCGAGACTATAGCGGTCCTCAATGTGTTGTTCGAGGAACGCAAACGATTTCCTGCAAAAATGTAGTCACCACAAAAGAAGCCCGGCATTTCCAAAATGCCGGGCTTCTGGCTTCTGATCAAACAGCGATGTTCGCTACGTGCATTCGGGGTACATGGCTTTGCTCACACATCCGTGGCTGGCCTGCGCGACGGTGGCTGACCAGTCGGCAAGGTACCCGCGGCGAGGGTCCAGCGGAGGACGAGCCGGCAGTTTGGCACGTCGAGCTGCCATGTCCGCTTCGCTGATATTGACGTTGATAGTTCCCCTCACCAAATTGAAGGAAATGACGTCGCCATCCTGAACACAGCCAATCGGACCTCCCACAATGGCTTCCGGAGCACAGTGAACTCCGATGGCCCCATGCGATACACCTGACACGCGAGCGTCCGAGATGAAAGCAATTTTTCCATCCAGTTCGGGCACTGCCAGGGCCGCAGTCGCAATCAGCACTTCCGGCATTCCGCAGGCCACCGGGCCCATGTTGCGAAGCACAATCACGCTGCCTGGAATAATCGTCCGCTGTTCAACGGCGCGAACAATATCACGCGGATCATCGAAGCAGACGGCTCTACCTTCAAACTCCGGATTCTTCATGCTCGAGACTTTGAACACGATTCCTTCCGGCGCCAGGTTGCCGAAGCAAATCTGCATGTCAGCGAACGGCTTGTAGCAGTTTTCCTTAGTGACAATCAAATCCTGGCCGGCCGGCGGTTTTGGAACATCCTTCAGATTTTCTGTCATTGTCTTGCCAGTCACCGTCATGCATGAGCCATCAAGAAGTCCGCTGTCGAGCAGGTGCTTGAGCAGAATCGGAGTACCGCCGATTTTATGCAGATCAACCATGGTGCGAATTCCGCGCGGTGCAAAGCTGCACAGCACCGGAGTCTCACGGAAAATCGTCTGCAGGTCTCGCAGCGTGAAGTCCACACCAGCTTCGCGAGCCAAAGCGAGAATATGCAACACGCCGTTTGTGGAACCGCCTGCGGCAGCAATTGTTACCGCACAGTTTTTGAATGCCGCTTTGGTCAGGATGTCACGAGGTCGCAGGTTCATTGCGAGAAGGTTAAAAACCGCTGCGCCGACTCGTCGGCATTCCGCCTTCTTTTCCGGATCGACAGCTGGAATTGAGCTGCTGGCAGGAAGCATCAGGCCAATCGCTTCCATGGCCAGACCCCAGGTGTTGAATGAAGCGGCGATTCCGCATCCACCCGGTCCGGGACAGGCCTTCCGAATGATCTCTTCTGATTCTTCGTGAGTCATCGCTCCAACCGACGCGGCGGCCTGAGAGTCGTAGACATCCAGAATTGTGATGTCTTTGCCATTGTGGCAGCCAGGAAGAATGCTTCCACCACTGACAATTAAACCCGGATAATTCGACCGAGCCAGAGCCATCGCAAAGCCAGGCCCGTTTTTGTCGCAGTGATGCAGCCCGATCATGGCGTCGTAACAGTGGGAGGTGATTACGCACTCGGCACTGTTCGCGATAAGGTTTCGCGATGGCAGGCTTGCGTTGCCGCCTTCGTGGCCCTGAGTAATATTGTCGCTGACGCCGAGTGTTCCAAAAGGGAAGCCGAGCATGCCTGCTTCGCGGCAGCCGGCGGCAATTTCCTGAGCCAGCGAATAAGCGTGAATGTTGCAGGTGTTACCGTCCAGCAGCGGGACTCCGATCCCAATCTGTGGCTTGTTGAAATCTTCGGTTGTCATGCCCACCGCGTAATAGAACGCAGTGATGCCTTTTTGCCAGCCGTGAGTAAGTTTGTTGCTGTTCCAGTTGAGCATGTGAGATCGTCGTGAGTTAAAGGAGTCGAGTTGACGAACCGTCTGATTCGTCGCAGAAGAAATTCAATGGGCGGCGTCAATTGCTTACTTGGCGAGTGCGCGAATCCGAATGTTTCGATAATGAGCTTCGCCGGGAGGACCACCGTGGATTTGCAGGGCGATCAGTCCTTGTTGCTCGATGGCTTCGTCGGCTTCGGTGTAATCGACGGTTTTTAAATCATTGATCCAGAGCTGAATGTGTCGCCCTTCGCAATGAATCCGGTACTTGTTCCATTCGCCGTGCTTCAGGACTTTTGCGAGCTCTTCTTTTTCCGGGGCTGCGAGGATTTTGTTGCGACGTGATTCGTCGTAGAGCGCGCCCCAGTAATCCTGTCCGAGGTCCGCCTGGTAGCCGATCATTTCATGATGATCGGGAATGCGTTTGCTCCGCAGCTGGACGCCGGCATTGGTGTCATTGCCCAGAAGCTTGAATTCGAGTGTGAGTTCAAAGTCGGAATATTCGTCTCTTGTGGAAAGAAAGACGTTGTGAGGGATTTTTTTATTGAGCTGGCCGCCAACGATAGTTCCTTCTTCGACTCGAAACACAGACGCGTCACCGTTCCAGCCTTCCAATGTTTCGCCGTCAAACAAGCTTACAAACGCAGCGGCCTTTACCTCATCGTCGGCGCAGACAAATGGCGCGAGTCGCCCTATCGTCAGGACGACCATGAGCGAGACAATGCTGAGTGGAAGGAACGAAAACGATCTGGACGAAACGTGGGTCATTTCTGCATCCTTGTGGGTTGAGGAAGGCCTTTCCGAAGTCTATCGAACTCGGGATGCCAGGGAAACTCAGCTCACGCAAGGAATATTTCGCAGCCAAAATCACCTGCTGATTGAGCCATGCAGGACATTGTTTCGCAACTCGGCGTGGCTTCAATTCGGCTGCTTCATTTTGCAATGCGTCCGGCTGAGGACTCACGGCATTGCGGCGCATTTTCAGGGTGTGTGCGGCAAAAGCCAGAAGTGTGCGTTTGTGTCAGCTGTCTTCGGATTCTGCACACGCTCGTACGCTCGCGTTCTTGAATGCTGCTGGTAAACCGCTGCTTTTTACTCTGTCGAAGTGAATGGGACTCTCTGCTCTTTCCCGGCATAGAAGCTGCTGAACTGCGTTGTGAGCCAACTAAATATGTTTAGACTGAAGTTGAATGCGTTTTCAGAACGCTGCATTGATTGGCCATTTTCAGGAGATGTGTCGTGAAGAAGAACATTGGAGTTTGGATCGATCATCGTGAAGCTGTTGTTGTGGAACTTTCCGAGTCCGGGAAGAAAACTTCGCGCATCGAGTCAACCATTGAAAGCCAGCCGCGCCGCGCCAGCGACAATCCTTCAGGCTCATTCGAATCTCTCCAGGTGCCTTCAGACGGCAAGCTTGAAAGGAAGAAGCAGGCCGATCTTGAGCATTTTTTTGACGACGTCGTTTCGTATCTTGCCGGTGCCGAAGCTTTGTTTGTTTTTGGACCTGGAGAAGCAAAGCGGGAGCTGGAAGAACACATTTCCGGGGTTCACTCGCTTTCAGCAGTACCACGATCGTCGGAAACAAGTGATCGCATGTCGGAAGCTCAGGTCATCGCGAAAGTGGTTGAGCATTTCTCAGCCAGTTAATTAACCGTTTAACCCGACTCGAAGAGGAGGCTCCGCAGATAACAGCCTCCTCTTCGAGTCGGGTTAAACGTGAACGATGGCGGCTGAGGCTAACTCAACAACCCGTCCAGCCGCCGATGTTTATGCAAATGTGCGGCCTTTAGAGGCGGCTAGCCCGTGGCCGCTCACTCACCAGCCAGCGCATGAAATCGTTCGTTGCGCTCCGCTGCAATGTCAGCGATGTCACTGCACACGCAATGGCCCCTGTGACGCGTCGACCGAGCGGCAGAATAGAATCGGTGTTAAATCGCGAAACCGGCACGCGGCCTCAAGCGATCAGGCCAACACGGCCTCTTCATATTCGCAATCGGAAAAACTCACTGGGTCAATCCAAGAGTTATCGTTGTCAGGGTCTTCCACATGCAGATGAGCAATAGTGCCGTCGACCGCAACCAAGGTCACGATCAGGTGTCCAACTCGAATCGACTCTCCAGGCACAAGTTCAATCTGGTGGAGCTGCATGACTGAGAGATACCTTTGAAAAGGACAACACCGAATTCGTCTGGGCCGTTTGAATTCAGCAGCAGGCAAAATGCGATGCAAGAAGACGATATGGATGTTGCAGAGAAGAATCGGCAGAACGCAGATTTGAATCTTCGTGGGTCAGAAAACCGCAACCATCCTCGAAAGGTGGAGGCATTATACCGACGACTTCACATTCCATCAATCGCGATTCGAAGTTCTGTTGAATCTTCATGCGAGCTTTTTTTTGATGGCAAATTTTTCGGTGGTGTGACTTCATTTACGAAAGAAAATTATTCTACCCGTGTTTCCATGTTGACGATTTGTATCTCACTTGCATCAGGGCAAATCTCGGGTCGAGTTCGCACCAACGAGAGAGTCTTTTTTTTTGCACTGTTCAGTCGGCAGTCGAAATGAATTGACGCTGTCAAACTCGCCAGGTGTAACGTGTCCGTGTGAAAATGGTTCGGCGTTTTTCGATGTGTCAGGATCAAGGTGAATCGTTCGCTGATAGTCGTTGCTCAGGAATTATGCACAATGGCTTCTGAATTATGCGTGTTGGCGGCTGCGGAAGTCTCCACGGCAAACAAACATGCGGTTCACTCTTCGCGGCGGAGGGGGCAGCGAATACAACTCTGCTAATCTTTTCTGATAAATCTCTGCGTTGAATGGAATTCAGCGAAATTCCGCAGGAACTGAGATTGCCTGGCCTGACCTTTGCGAGATGTTTCTTCTATGAATGACGCTTTAAATCCACTCCTGATCAAAGAAGGTCTGCCTGCTTACGACAGAATTCAGCCCGAGCACATTGGCTCGGCTGTTGCCGCGTTTTTGGCACGCTGCCGCGAGGTTATGGCCGGGGTAGAAGCGTCCACGGATACTTCGTGGTCCACTTTGATAGAGCCGATGGAAGAAATCGATCTGCTCTTTGAGTATGGCTGGTCGCCGGTTGGTCATCTGCTGAGTGTTGCAAATTCCGATCCGCTGCGCGAAGCTCACGATGAAGCCATGCCAAAGATTGTTGAATTCAGTCTGCAGTTGCGTCAAAGCGAAGTGCTCTACCGCAAGCTTCTTGAGTTGCGAGATTCGTCCGAATGGCCCTCCTTCAGCAGCGCTCAGCAGCGGATCATTACGCGAATGATTCAAAGTGCGGAGCAGTCGGGGATCAGTCTGGTCGGAAAAGACCGTGAGCGATACAACGAAATTGAACAGGAGCTTTCCCAGCTTGGCACCGATTATTCCAACAATCTGCTCGATGCGACGAAGGCTTACTTCCGGGATATCACGGATCCGACGGATGCTGATGGGTTTCCCGCCAGCCTTCGACGAATCACTGCAGCTTCCTGGTCACGTGCGGACGAAAATAAGGACAAGCCGGCTGCGACTCCGGAACTTGGCCCGTGGCGAATCACGCTCGATCATCCGAGTTTCGGACCATTCATGGAACATTGTCGCAACCGCTCCTTGCGCGAATCGATCTATCGAGCGTACATCGTCCGAGCAGGTTCCGGTGACACGGATAATACTGAGCTCATCACCAGAATTCTGAAGCTGAAGAAGGATCAGGCGACTCTCCTGGGTTTTGAATCGTACGCCGATCTCAGTTTGTCTCGCAAAATGGCGGGCGACGTGGCGGCCGTGCAGCAGATGTTTGATCGCCTTCTTGCGGCGTCGCATCATGTGGCAAAAAGGGAACTCGAAGAACTGACTGTGTTCGCTCAGCAGCATGGCCACGAGGGGCCGCTTGCTCACTGGGATGTGTCGTTCTGGGCGGAGCGAATGCGTGAAGAAAAATATTCGTTTACCGATGAAGAACTGCGTCCTTACTTTTCGCTCGATCGGGTGCTGAACGGTTTATTCGAATTGTGTCACCGCTTGTTCGGGATCACAGTCCGGTCTGCCGATGGCAAAGCACCGATCTGGAACCCGGACGTTCGGTGCTACGAAATTTTCAACGAGGCAAACGAGCAGATCGCCGGATTCTATCTCGATCCATACTCCCGCCCGAAGGATAAGCGTGGCGGAGCGTGGATGAATGACTGCATCACTCGGTCAGCCGGCAAGTTTGGGAAACGTCTGCCGGTCGCTCATCTGGTCTGCAACAGTACTCCGCCTGCCGATCAGATTCCGTCTCTGATGACATTCAGGGAAGTGGAGACTTTGTTTCACGAATTCGGTCACGGGCTGCAGCACATGCTGACCACCGTTGATCTGCGGGATGCTGCGGGAATCAGTGGCGTGGAGTGGGATGCTGTGGAACTACCCAGTCAGTTCATGGAGAACTGGTGTCTGCATCGTCCCACGCTGATGAAAATGGCCATTCATTTTCAAACCGGTGAACCATTGCCGGACGAACTCTTCCAGAAGCTGCGGGATTCCAAAACATATCGCGCAGCCAGTGTTATGCTTCGTCAGCTTCAGCTGGGCATGACGGACATGGCGCTGCATTATGGCTACGACCCGAGCAGCGGCGAATCGCCATTCGAAGTGGAACGCAGAATTCTTTCCATCACCAGTCTGCTGCCGCCGCTGCCTGAGAATCGATTCCTTTGCTCGTTCCAGCACATTTTTTCTGGCGGGTACTCCGCCGGATACTACAGTTATAAATGGGCTGAGGTGCTCAGTGCCGATGCGTTTGGGGCCTTTGAAGACGCCGGACTGGACGACGAAAATGCTGTTGCTGCGACAGGTCGGCGTTTTCGCGACACTGTGCTGGCTCAGGGAGGCAGCCGTCATCCCATGGAAATATTCCGAGACTTCCGGGGCCGCGAGCCGGATCCGAATGCCCTGCTCCGTCACAGCGGGCTGGCAACGGAGTAGCCGACAAATTATCGGTGACGACCCCGTCATTCAAACTGTTCCGTAAGATCGCCTGAAACTCCAATGAACAACACTCGACAAATGCAAGCAACTCCGGAAAAACACTTTGACGTTCTTGTGATCGGAACCGGACCCGGCGGCGAAGGTGCAGCCATGGAGGCGACCAAGCAGGGGAAGCGTGTCGGTGCCGTGGAACGAATGACGCAGATCGGTGGCGCATGCACTCACTTGGGAACCATTCCCAGCAAGTCGCTGCGAGCCGCCATTTACCGACTCATGGATGTGAACTCAGCCCCCGTGTTCAAGCAGCTGGGAATCAATCTTGAAGTCAGCTTTCGGGATCTGCGCCGCAGTGCTCAGTCGGTCATTGATCAGCAGGTTGCGATGCGTCGCAGCTTCTATGATCGAAACGACGTCGAAGTCCTGTCAGGACAGGCTCGCTTTCTCGATCCCCATCGGATTCAGGTTGACCATCCGGATGGCAGCATCACGATTGCTCATGCGAGAAACTTCGTCATTGCCACAGGGTCACGGCCTTATCGCCCGCCGGAGATCGACTTCAATCATCCGCGAGTTTTCGACAGCGATACGGTTCTGAATCTTCCCGAGACTCCAAAGTCGATGACAATCTATGGTGCCGGAGTCATTGGTTGCGAATATGCGTCGATGTTTCGCAACTTGCAGGTGAAGCTCAATCTGGTAAACACCCGCTCTCGAATGCTCGAGTTTCTGGATGACGAAATCTGTGATGCTCTCGCTTATCACATGCGTGATACGGGCGTCCGAATTCGTCACAACGAAATCTTTGATCGGTTGGAAACATTTGACGACCATATCCTTTTGCATTTGAAGTCAGGCAAGCAATTGAAGAGTGACGTGCTTCTGTGGGCGAACGGTCGAACAGGGAATACGGACGGACTGGGGCTTGAGAATATCGGAATTCAGCCGAACCATCGCGGCCAGCTGGATGTGAACCCTCATTTTCAAACTTCGTTGCCTCATGTGTACGCTGTTGGCGACGTGATTGGCGTACCGTCACTTGCCAGTGCCGCCTACATTCAGGGACGATTCGCTGCCCGACATCTGGGCAACAGTGATCCGGCTCAGTTTCGAATTCAGGACATTCCCACAGGAATTTACACCAGCCCGGAAATTAGCAGCGTTGGTAAAACAGAACGCGAATTAACGGAGGAATGTGTTCCGTATGAAGTCGGGCATTCGATGTTCAAGAATCTGGCCCGCGCTCAAATCATGGGCCGTCCGATTGGAATGCTCAAGCTTCTGTTCCATCGTGATACCCTGGAAATTCTGGGAGTGCACTGCTTTGGTGTGAATGCGACTGAGATCATCCACATCGGGCAGGCTATTATGGCTCAGCCCGGTGATGCAAACACTCTGCTGTATTTCATCAATACCACGTTTAACTATCCGACGATGGCAGAAGCCTATCGCGTTGCAGCACTGAACGGGTACAATCGAATCCATTAGCGTCGAACGGGAGAAGCTCGGCTTTTTGAACAGCCGGGCTGAACAGCGCTGTCAACATTGCCCAGTCGGTTTTTCGGTTACGAGTACCATTTTCGGGCGGTACTCCAGGCATGGAACTCCACTAAGCTGCTTCGGCTTTTTTGTCGACAGGTTTTGGGCCAATCGATTTTGAGCCTCCGTCTTTGTGGCGAGCCTTCAGGTCAAACAGACCGAAAATTTCCGAGGCGTTCATGCTCAGAGTCACGTTTTCGTTGTCACCTTCACCCAGAATGGCCTGGAATAGTTCGCGCTTTTCTCGCAGAACACGATCGATTCGTTCTTCGATGGTATTTTTGCAGATGAAACGCGTAACGATGACCGGGTTCTTGACGCCGATTCGGTGAGCACGATTGATGGCCTGATCTTCAATCGCCGGGTTCCACCAGCGGTCGTATAGAAAGACGTAACCGGCGAACTGCAGGTTCAGGCCCACCGCGCCGGTGCCGTAACTCATCAGCAGAATATGAGCGTTGGGGTCCGCTTTGAACTTTGCAAGAATCGGCTCGCGGTGTTTTGTCGGAACGCCACCGTGATAAATCAGAGGATTGAATTCCTTCAGGTGCGGTGCAAGCCAGTCGATGGTCTTTGTCCACTGGCTGAACAGAATTGCCTTCCCGCCGCTGGCGCCGATTTCTTCCATGTCGGCCATCAGACGTTCCAGCTTCGCACTCTGTCCGGTCAGTGGGTCGTAGTTAGTGATTTGTTTCAGCCGCATCACCAGTTCAAAGACATGCTGGACTCTGATCGAGTCGCCAAGTTCATTCAGCTGGACGATGCCTTCCTTCTCGGCAACACGATACGCGTACTCCTGAGCGTCGGTGAGTTCAAGATCAGCATCTCGATCAATTCGCGGAGGCATGTCCTTCATCACCAGGTCTTTGGTTCGACGGAGAATATATTTTTTTGCAAGCTTCGAGAGCTGACGGAGATCCAGACTGGCCGCTTTGGGAACAACCTCCAAAAATTCGAACAGCGCTCCCAGTTCCTCTGGCCGATTCTCAATCGGAGTTCCCGTCAAAGCCCAGCTGCGGCGGCGATGAATGGAGCGTGCCGCTTCTGCGGTGCGTGAGTCCCGATTTTTGATTCGCTGGGCTTCGTCGAGCACCAGCAGATCGAACTTTGGCTGCTCGTGTTCCGGGATCTCTGCAATGTCACGAGCCATCAGTTCATAGTTCGCGAGCAGTACCGGAATGCCGGGCATCGTCCAGAGCATTTTTCGGCGGGGACCATTACCTTCGACGGTGACAACCGGAAGTTCCTCTGCCCATGGCTTGAATTCCCGCTGCCAGTTGGGAATCGGCGGCTTGGGGCAAATCAGCACAATCCGGCGGGCCTGACCGCTGCGGAGCAGCAAGCGGATTGCGGTGATCGTCTGCATGGTTTTTCCGAGTCCCATTTCATCCGCCAGCAGTGCCGACTGACTTGCGAACAACCACGCGATGCCTTCGTACTGATAACCAAAGGGCTCAAACGGCATGATCAGTTCCTGCCCGGCCAGCCACGATTCGAGCGGTGGCTGCAGCAGATAGAACAGGCGGTCCTGAAGCGACAACGCATCGGCGGGCGGCTTGATCCGAGTTACCTTCTTCGGAACTTCCACACCGTCGATCAGCTCGGGCTCTTTTTTGAGTGGCCCGATTTTCTTCAGTTGCACGCCATCGGAAGCTTTTGTGATGTCGACCTTCGGCGGCATGAACTCAATGCCTTCCGGCAGAGTCAGGCCGATACATTTCATGGGAATGCGTCGTGCGGTCCATGATGGGACGAAGTCGAGCGCAGTGTTCAGTGAGAACGATTGTGTCTCCATTGCTGGGACGCGACCGAGAGCCGGATTGAATCCGGTCTGAGCGATGTCCACGCGAAGCGAGCGTTTCGCGTCCTCAAGCACTGCGCGGTCGATGGGTTCAGGTGCAGCAGGTGAATCAACGGCCCATTCACTCATGATAATCCCCTCCCTGATTTCGCCGTGTATTTCTAAACAGCCCTCTGCTGCCGACTGCTGGCGTTGCTTCTGTCATTGATCGCACCGCAGTCTGATCCGCCGCTTGAAATCCTGCTCGCATGCGGCAAAGAGTTTTTGCCCGAGCTGCCGCGGAAATCTTTTCTCTCTGCTGATGCACCAGAACGGGAGCCGTCATCGTGCAAAGACCGTTTTTACGGTTTCGGCGAGAGCTTCACGGACTCGTTCCAGCGGCTCGGCAAGATCGGCCGAATCGGGCAGAAGATGTTTTTGTTTTGAGAGCATTTCAGCATCAATGCCATGTGCAGCGTGAAATCGAAGGATGCTGCCTCCGATGCGAATGGTGCCCCCCTGCTCTGCGATTTTTGACTTGGCCTCAGCCGCACACGCGACTGGGATGGTGGTATGATTTCGCAGTTCAAGCAGATTCAAATCGCTCGTGATGATCAGGCTGGGCTTAATCGCGACTCGATCCAGCAAAGTGCATCCAATCAGTTCGCCCAGAAGCCATGGCCGCAGAGTGTCGCCGAACAGAATCTCCTGCGTTCGGTTGGGCTTCACTGGCGTTGTGCACTGAAACTCCAGCGGACGACCGTTCTGATTTGTGATCAGAAGTCCGCCGATGTGACCGCGTCCCTCAACTTCCATGGTTTCCATGAAGCCGAGTCGCAGTGGATCAGTTTTTCCCGCCGCTGACATTCTGCCGTCTTTCCTCGGGACTGTTGCCGAATCGTGAATGCACTTCGGCAGAATCTGCCGGAACGCCCGTCGCTGAGCTTTGAGTGAGCCACCTGCACAGCAAGCGATCCATGGGACTGATCGTCGAGAGTACGCGGAAAGCTTTAACGAAGACGGGGCTTCTGCGCCTGCGGAACACAGAGAAGTTAAAACCGCCGAACTAGTTGAACCCGGAGTCAAGAAAACCGTGGACTTGCGCACCGAGTTACATCGCGGCGGCTGCTATGGTCCTGTTGGGGGCTCAAAAATCATCGCTTTCCAGACATTTCACGTTGGTTTTCGAGTGTACGCGGTCCTGTTATCCTGCGAAGGCTGATTCTGGCATTTCCACACGAATACATTCTCGCTGAGGCATGGAACTTACGTGACCGTTGACATCGAAACGCTCTGGCAGGACCGCACGCAAATTGAAGCCATTCAGTCGCAGCGACTTGTCGAACTGCTGCAGACGATTATTCCTCGCAACAGATTCTGGACATCGAAGTTTCAGGCGGCTGGAGTCGAAGTGGCATCCATCCAGAGCCTTGCCGATCTGTCCAGGCTTCCGCTGACGATGAAGCAGGAACTTGTTGACAGTCAGACGGCACAGCCTCCGTATGGATCCAATTTGTCCTACCCTTCGACTCGTTATCGTCGATTGCATCAGACGTCTGGGACGACCGGTCGTCCGATTCGCTGGATGGATACGGAAGACAGCTGGAACTGGTTCATGGAATGCTGGCGGCAGATCTACACGCTCGCCGGCCTTCAGTCGTGGGATCGCTTGTTTTTTCCCTTTTCTTTTGGCCCGTTCATTGGGTTCTGGGCGGCATTCGAAGGGGCCGGTCGGTTTGGGAATTTCTGTATCGCAGGCGGCGGTATGTCAACCTCCGTGCGTCTGCAGGCCATGATTGAGAACGAAGCCACTGTTGTCTGCTGTACTCCGACTTATGCGATGCGAATGGCAGAAGTGGCGGCTGCCGATGGAATCGATCTGAAGGAATCGTCCGTTCGAATGCTCGTCGTCGCCGGTGAACCAGGTGGAACCATTCCTGCCACGCGTGCTCGTATTGAAGAAGCGTGGGAAGCCCGAGTGATCGATCACTGGGGCATGACCGAAGTCGGGTCCCTGGCGACAGAAAGCGCAGACCGTCCGGGTGGACTGTATCTTCTGGAGACAGAATGCATTGCCGAAATTCTGAATTCGGAGACACTGGAAGCCGCCGTGCCAGGGGAAGTTGGAGAACTTGTCATCACAAATCTGGGACGGCACGGGAGCCCGTTGATTCGTTACCGAACAAGAGACCTGGTGAAAGCATCAACCCTGCCGGATCCGTCGGGGCGAAAGCTGACTTGGCTGGACGGTGGGATCCTTGGGCGTTCGGACGACATGGTCATTGTGCGCGGCAACAATGTCTTTCCCTCGAGCATCGAGGCTGTAGTGCGTGAGATCACAGAAGTGGCTGAGTTTCGAATTGAACTAAAAACTGTGCGAGCCATGCAGGAACTGTGTGTCGCGATTGAACCAACACCGGAAACCGTGGAATCTTCTGCTCAGCTTGTGGAGAAAGTTCAGTCTGCTCTGCGTCAGCGTCTGGGATTTGTTGTCGACGTGCGTGCTGTCGCTCCCGGGGACCTGCCACGTTTCGAACTGAAGAGCCGCCGTCTTGTTAGGGAATAAACCAGGCGAAGATCTGGCAGTTGCCACAAAGACGATTCAGGTCAGCAGTGCCGTTGATCCATTCCGAACCTTTTCTGCGGATTCCTGCGGACAGGCTGATTTCGAATGGTTCCTGCGTTCGGATCAAAACGTAAGTTGACACATGCCACACTTCGGCATCGCTGTTAGAATCGTGTGAAACCTCTCTGAAACTCGCCGACTCGCCGAAACTGAGCTGTGGCTGTTTCGGCTTCCGGAAAAGCAACAGGCTGCCCCGCGTGACCCAGACGACTCCAAATCTACAGTTAATTAACGTTCGACTTCAGCAGCGGCGAGCGGCTCTGGCTGAAATGAGGGCTGGCGTGCGCGAGCAGAGAACCGCCGGGGAATCGGGGATCGCCTGCTGTCACTGGTTGTCAGATCAAGTGGATGAGTTCATTCGTGGGATCGTCAACGCCCAGCTGGAAGCCTTTCCCGTTGCGGAAAATAGTTTTTCCGTTGTCGCGGTTGGCGGAAATGGTCGCCGACGTCCTGCACCATTTTCTGATATTGATCTTTTGTTTCTGGTCGATGCAAAAAAACAGGAGGCTGTGAAGCCATTCCTGTCAGCCGTTGTGCGAGATTGCTGGGATGCGGGAGTGCAGCTTGGATCGAGCATAAGAACACCCAGTGATGTGGTGAGGTTTGCCGGCGAAGATGTTCAGTTTGCGACCTCGCTGATTGAAATGCGATTACTGGTGGGGAGCGAAAAGCTGCTCGATACAACGATGCAGCAGGTTCGCGTTCGAGTCTTCGCCAGTAGTCCGGAAAGGCTGATTCTTAAGCTTGTTGCGTCGCGTCGCGAAGAGTGGACGGCCCGAGGCAATTCCGTCAATCAGCTGGAGCCCGATATCAAGCGTTCACCGGGCGGCCTGCGAGACCTTCACCTGCTGCGCTGGATTTCGTTCCTTCGGCATGGCAACCCTGATCCGGAAGTTCTCTGCCGGGCTCGTGAGATCAGCGACGAAGAACTGCAGGAACTGAATGCATCCGATGAATTCCTCACCGCACTTCGCATGGATGTGCATGGGCTGATGAATCTCAAACAGGATGTGCTCATTCGGGAACTTCAGCTGCAGATTTCAGCTCAGCGCGGTGTGCAGCCGTCAGATCTGTCGAAGCCTGTCGAAGTCTTCATGACCGAGTATTTCGGGCATACCTCACGTGTTGCGGCGGTTGCTCGACGTGTGGCCGAGGTTCCTCGGAAGCCTTCTCTGCTGATGCGGCTGAAAAACAAACTCATGCCTCAGAAGTCGACTCAGGGCTACCTGATCGTCGATGGCATGCTGCAGATTCCCACTGCGGATTTTGGATCATTGCAGGATCCTCTCGAAATTCTGGATGTGTTCCTCGCGACGGCAGAAAGTCGAGTGCGTCTGGCGCCTGATTTGCGTCAGGAAATTGGACGTCTGGCACCGTCATTGCCGGATGAGCCCAGCCGTCAGGTGACCAATCGTTTTCGTGATGTGCTGCGCTTTACAGACGGTCTGCCGGACACATTGCGCGCCATGTACGAGACAGGAATTCTGGAATGGCTGATTCCGCCATTTTCCGGAGTTCGCAACCTTCTGCAGTTTAATCAGTATCACAGTTTCACCGTGGATGAGCACACGCTGAAGGCTATGGATGAAATCGCATCGTTTGCGAAGGATGAATCGCCGGTAGGCTCCGCATATCAGGGAGTTCGGCACCGAGCGACTTTGCATCTTGCGTTGCTGATGCATGATGTGGGTAAAGGGCGAGGCGGGGATCACAGCATTGTGGGCGAAGCCCTGGCGGATGACGTGGCCGTTCGTCTGCAGATGGCGGCGAACAAGAAATCCATGCTGATGTTTCTGGTTCGCTACCACCTGATCATGCCCGACCTTGCGTTTCGACGGGACATCACGGATGCGACTGTGCTGGTGGATTTTGCGCGTCTTGTGGGAGCTCCGGAACTGCTCCGCATGCTGTACGTTCTGACTGTTGCTGATATTAAAGCGGTTGGCCCGGATGTCTGGTCCGACTGGAAGGGGGAACTGCTGGCTGACCTCTACAATCGAACCATGCAGATTCTAAGCGGGCGGCCCTACAATCATCTGGAGCGCGAACGTCTGCAGATGGTACGTGAAGCCGTCCGTGGATCGATCGTACCGCTGGGCAGCAGAAATGATCCTGATGCCTGGGGCAAATGGGCCGACGAACAGCTTGATGCACTGCCTCCGTTTTATCTGATGACCGAGCAGCCAGATCGGATCGCTCGCGATCTGGACATGATCCAGCAGCTGAGTGAAGCGGAAGTGAAGATCGAAGGCGAGTTCGATCCGGAAACAGTAACAGTCAGTTATCGGGTGTTTGCGCCGGGAAGATTCGGGCATGGCAGCTTCCACTGCATCGCTGGAATTTTGTCCGGTCTGCGAATGAACATTCTGGCCGCGCAGGTCTGCACCACATCCAACGGCGTTGTCATTGCGTACTTTCGAGTCACCGACAATGACTTTACCGGACCTGTGCCTCAGTCTCGAATTGAAGATGTGGCAGTGGCGATCGGTGATGTGCTCACCGCGAAAAAGACCGTGGAAAGCGTGTTCCGGCGCAGCAGTCTGTATCGCTTCAACCGAAAGAATCCAGTCATTGTCCGCCAGGAGCCGAAGGTTGGCATCGACAATGACTGCTCAGAACGATTCACCGTTGTCGACGTCTTTGCAACGGACACTCAGGGGCTTCTGTATACTTTGGCTCACACGCTCTTCAATCACGGCCTGACAGTTCATCTGGCTCGCATTGCAACGAATATCGATCAGGTGGTGGACGTCTTTTATGTGATGGACGAGCATCATCGGAAGCTGGAAGATCCAGAGCGACTTGAGAAACTGAAGTCCTCACTGCTGGAAGAAATCAAACTGTTGAGCGGTTCCTGATTGTCCCGTAAAAGTGCTGGCGATTGAATACCTTTGTTGTTAACCGGTCGCCTTTCCGGGGCTTCGCTACCATCACGCCAGATGGCCGGGCCCGAGTTCCGGGCTTGACGTGCGGAGCGTGGCGCCAACGTTCAGGGGTTCGGAGATCAGGGTTGTTAATGGCGTCCGGTCGATTGATGCGGGAATCAGACTGTCTATCAACTGCGCATGGGAAATGGAACGTGCCGGGATGCAGATTCCTGGTCCCCATGATGACTGAGCGGCCCCATGAATTCCTTGGGCACGCAACTGCTCCACCAGAACGCGAACGGCCGGGTGAGCGAAGACATCGCCCTGCTCAGCCGCATAAAATTGGCCGACAGCGTTCCCGTACGATTCAAGGCCATCGGCAAAGTCATCAAACCGTCGATCGCGAAGCGATACAGCCAAATGAGAATTGATTTGTGCGGCCAGCTGCTTCACCAGTAGTTCGGGCATCTGAATTCGCTGGTTGAAGAAGCTGCGTTCCTGATCGCCACTCAGACCCTGTGCTTCCTTGGGACGGACAAGCACAAAACGCCAGTCTTCCGGAACGGCGATTCGGTCAACCTGTCGCCCGTTGGAGGGATCTGCTGGGAACCCGTGATCGATCAAACATCCGCCGTCTCGAAAACCGGCCGTCCCAATCGCCGATCGTTCGGCTCGCTGCGCCAGCTGCGCCAGTTGATAGGGATCGTGGGAGGCGCGCTGTGTGCTCAGCAATTCTGCCGCGGCGGCAAGAGCAAGACCAAGCTGCGTGCCTCCGCCGAGTCCTGTGTGGAAGGGCACTTCCGCGGAGATCGTTACGTTCACCGAAGGAAGCGGTATGCGAGTCCGTATCTGCTCGAGGAACTCAATTGTGCGGCTGGTCGCCTCAGGGCTCGCGACAATTTGCTCCTGCTGGCTGCGCGCTGGCTGCAAAGAAATCTGCCATGCGGGATGGCGCAGCATCATTCCGATGCCGCCAAATTTCCAGCCGGTCTCGGCGGTCCCACAAATCAGACCAAAGTGCAGGCGTGAACCCGTTGAAACATCGATCCTCATGATGCAGCGGCCTCGCTGTGGCTGAGGATGAAATCGTGCAGCATGCGGAAAGCGACCAGCTCTTTTTCATCACCTGTTTTTTCGACGGCAGGCTGCAGGAATCGGATCGTGGTCAGAATCTCTTCTTTGGGCAGCAGATGCAGGCGTGTTGCGAGGATCGCCGCTTCAAGAACCGCATGGCGTGCTCGATTGAATCCCAGAAAGGGCCGACGTTCGCCTCGATGGATAATTGTAGAAGGCATCTGACTGCGCGCTTCGCCTGCATCAACACTGTCGACGGTAAATTCAAACCAGCGGCAGCAGTCCTTCAGCACATAGCCGTCGATCGTTGTTGCTGGTTCAACATCCGGAAGCTGTTTGAGCCTTCCGATGGCGGCCTGAGCGATCACGTCGACCTGATCCACGACATGAAATACACCACGTCGTGTTGCCGACAGATTATTGAACGTTGTGGATGGCTGAAACGGGCGCAGCAACAAGCGTTCAAAGTTTCCGTAGACGATCGGCCCCATGGGGGCGACGTTCAGAGAACCGTGTGGATCAATACTGGTGACAATGCCTTCGACGATCATGCTGGCAGTGTACAGAATTTTCGCAGCGGACTGTAGGATAACCTCGGTCCGGTCCTGGCTGTTTTCTTCAGGCAAAAAGAAGGGCTCCCACGTTCTGCAGGGGCTGCACCGAATCTGAGTCGGTGCTGGCTGAAACTTCGGCCTCGAGTTTTTGTCCCGATGATTAGCCTCTGGCCACGGTCATCAGCTTTTGGCCTGCATGATCAGCCGTTGAAGAGCAATCCGACGCTGGCCGGGCAAAGCGAAGTCCGACGCCTATCGATTGATGCCCACATAGAAACTGAAGACTCGCTCGTCGTCCGTTGGCTGGCTTTTAATTGGGAAGGCAAAGTCAAAGGCCAGTGGCACAGGCCCCATCGCTGGAATCACCACACGGAGACCAAAGCCAGCGGTGGCTCGGAAATTGTCGAGCGTCACTTCTTCCTCGACGGTTCCAAAGTCAGAAAACGCAACCACATTAATCATGTCATCAGCAGTGACTGGCACACGGTATTCCACAGTACCGAGCGCCTGGAACGTACCGCCGACGCCGACGTTACCATCTCGTGGTGTTACGCCACGAAAAGCGAAGCCGCGGAAGGATTGAAATCCACCCGCGTAGTATCGTTCGAAGACAGGAGTATCATCGCCGCTCCAGCCGAGGTTACCGGCCAGCGTCAGCACCTGGCGACCACTGCCGTCAGGACGATTGTACAGGGTAAAGTACTTTCGGAACTCTCCTTCAACGCGAGGATATGTGAACTCATTGAAAGCTTGCTCGTAGGCAACATCTGCATAATGCCCTTCGCTCGGCATTACAGACTGGTCGCGAGTGTCGTGAGTCGCGTTGGCTCGAACCGTGGAAAGAAAGTTGGAACCGAGGTCTTTTGCGATGACAGCAGGAGTTGGGATCGTGGGATTCTTCATCTCCACTTCTTCCAGTCTCAACGCAAGTCCTGACGACCATTCCGGAGTCCATTGTCGGCCCAGTGACACACGTCCGCCGACACGATCTTCCTGCCAGTCAGGATAGTAACGATTGAAGTAGAAAGCACTAACACCGAAACTGTAATCGGTGTACAAGAAATAGGGATCAGTCCAGCTGATCGCATAGCGACTTACCTGATTACCAGGCGCGGCTTCAGCACGGAAACGCTGGCCACCACCTCGCCACGCACGGCCTTCGATGATGTCCGCAAAACTGGTCGGCGGGCGAAACAGATCGAAGTTTGATTCGTCCCAGACGAACGAGCCCACAACGCCCGCATCACTGTTCACGCCGGCACCAAACATCAGACGTCCGGTACGACCTTCCGCTGCATTGACATTGATGTCGACCCAGCCCGGCGGAACCGCCTGAAACTGATTTCGATAAGGGCTGCCTTCCAGAATCGGATCGCGATAGCCGGGAGTTGCCGGATCAACAGGTGCCGCTTGAGGGCTCTGCGCACGAATAATGGGCTCTGCGGACGCTTGAATACACTCCGATGCCACAAACGTAGGCATCTCAAATGCGAACAGGTTCCGTGGATCGACAGTCTGGAAACTCATCAACTCCGAGGTCGTCGTCGGCTCTGCGGACTGGTCCGGCGGGGTTGATCTACCACGAATCGGGGTCGTATCCGAAGTCGGCTGCGGACGTCCAAAGGAGTGTCCGGTTGTAGGCAGTTCAGGCCGTGTTAATGGCTGCGCAACCGGAGTACCGGCATTGTCTGAAAACAACGGAGTCGCGGTCTCGGGCGGCGCCGAATCCGGATTCAGCCTTGCCGACACGAATTCAATACCGCTTCCGGTCTGGCGCGAAATGTTCTGTGCGGGCTCTGCTTTAACCTCGGACTGATGAACCGACGTCAGTTCTGTGGGTCTTTCGTGTGGCCCGGCGGCCGCATGCTCCGCGTTGACAGGGCTCGCGAACAGCAACTGGTTCCATTCGGAGCCGATGGCCGTGCTTTCATAGGCCGAACGATGAGTTTCAATTGTGAAGCGTTTTGTCCAGTCATCTGGGGCAGCAGCGGGGCTCTGGCCGCGCCATGTGCGAGACACTGCATTTTGAGCGAAGCTCGATTGTTCAGGTTCAACCGGAGTTACATCAAAGGCAATTCCTGGTTCAAACAGGCCGCTGCCATTGAGCCGCGAACGACCTCGACGAATACGCTTCGGGTCCGCGATGTCGCCTGGCTGAACCTGAATTCGGTCAAGCACCACGGTTTGTTTTGTGTGCGGATAATCGCCGTCATAGGTAACGTTTACATCACGAACAAAACGCGGACGATCTTCGTCAATTTCAAAGACAAGGTCGACGATCCCTTCCTGCTCTGTAAACTGCGGCACAGGGTTTACAGAAGCGAAATAGTGTCCCATTTCGCCATAGTAACCCAGCATTCGGGTCACATCTTTGGATAATGGATAGGAGTTGAATTTGTCGCCGGCATTGAGTTTGGAGTCACCCGTCAGACGCTGAGTGGAAATGATACTGTTGCCCTGGAAACGGATTTCACGAACAGCGTACCTTTGACCTTCGTTGACTGTGTAATGAAGGTTGACGTCCGACTTGTCTTCTGAAAACATCGGAACCGCAGACACTTCAACGTCGAAGAAACCGACGCCGCGATAATACTGCTTGACGGCTTCGATGTCGGACGGAATCGTATCGGGGTTATAGAGACCACCAAAAATCAGGAAGGCTTCTTTGGAAATTAAATTCTTGCGAAGATCTCCGTCATTCCAGAACTTGTTGCCTTCAAAGGTTCGTTCTTTAACCTGAACCTTCGGTCCTTCATTAATTCTGAAGACGACCTCGCGTTCTCCCGGTTGACCGCCCTTGACAAGTTCCACCTTGATGAAATAGTAGCCCTTGTCTTTGTATTCCTGCTCAATGCGATGAACGGCTTCACGGTTCGCAACATGATCAAACGGGCTGCCAGCCTTGAGACCGGTCCAGGCTTTCAGATGCTTAAGCTTGATCTTCTTGTTGCCGACGAATTCCACTCGCTGCACAATCGGCCGTTCGTGCACCGTAAAGACAAGGATCAGGCCTTGCGGTGTTTCGTCGATGCGTTCAGTGACGCTGAAGAACCAGCGAGTGCTCATCAGCGATCGTTTGTCTTCGCGGATCAGTCGTTCAGAGATGGCTCTCTGAGGCTGCGACTGGATTTTCTGCAGAATCACTGATTCCGGAATCGTCTCGTTGCCTTCGATTCGAATATCAGCAACGGTGACTTCAGCATCCTGACTTTCCTGTTGCACTGGTGCTGCGAAGGACCGCTCTGAGCAGGCTGCCATCACCGATGTCAAAGCTACGGCTGCAAGAATGCCGGAACAGAGCCACTTGTAAAAGAGGCGTCGGATTCGCTGCGTCAGAGTTTGCGAATTCGGCATGTTCGGGCTCGGTGAGAAGTGACCGCCGCACAAAGCGTCGGACCGAAGAGGGGATTCAACTGTGGAAAGACAGGACTCGGCAGCCGGGATCAGCTTCAGAGTTTTGCAATCAGAAGACAGGATTGAGAGAGGCGTTGACGTTTATGGGCATAGCATTGCACATTTCGATGTTTTAACTCAAGGTGAAATTTTCCGCCGCAAATTGAGAGGTTTTGATGCTGTTCGCAGAATTTCAAAGGGCCATCACGCAGCCGCAGCAGCACCATCCAGCTCTGCCATCGAAAGCTGACTGCCGAGGTGATGCACGAAAACATCTCGCGAAGGAAACGGAACCGTAAAGCCATGTTCATCAAAGCCCAGCTTGATACGTTCGGTCAGATCGAATTTCACAGCCTGAAAATTGGGCCCGGAAACCCACGGGCGGACGACAAAATTCACGCCGCTGTCGGCAAGCTCTGATACGGCAACCAGCGGCTTCGGATCGTCAAGAATCCGCGGATCTGAATCCACCATCTGCTCAAGAAAATAACGCACAGCTCGCAGATCGTCGTTGTAACTGCAACTGACAACCAGGTCGACTCGACGTATCGGCTCCGCTGACATGTTGCGAATTGTTCCGCCAGTAATCGTCGAATTCGGCAGAATGATACGGACATTGTCGGGAGTCAGCAGAATCGTATTGAAGATCTGGACCTCCACCACGGTGCCCAGAATGCCGTTGACGTCGATCACATCGCCGACTCGAAATGGCTTCAAAAATACCAGCAGCACGCCCGATGCCACATTCCCCAGCGATCCCTGCAGCGCCATGCCAATCGCAAAACCGGCCGCCGCAAGTCCGGCACTCAGAGAAGTTGTGTTAACACCCAACTGGCCAAGGGCAGAGATACAGACCGCGGTCAGCATGATGATGTACGCCAGATTGCCCAGAAATCGCCCCAGCGTTTCATCAACGCGGGCTTTTTTTGAGGCTCGAACAATCATCCCCGAAATCACGCGAGCGACCATGCGTCCAATGACAAACACCAGAATCGCCTGGACGATCGGTGGACCGTACGATTTCAGCATATTCAGAGCCGCATCGGTGCTGCTCAGATTCTGCTTGACTGAGTGCCACATCGACTTCAGAAAGTCGGCGTTCTCGCTGGACACAGACGTTTGTTCGTCAGCCAACATCAACAGCTGAGACGCATTGCGAACCATGAACATGTTCATCCGTGAAACCCGGTTCTTAGTCGTGCAGATGGAGTCGGCCAGGCAGCCCTGCCCAGCCAATCTTCGGCAATCCTTGCCGGTGTGAGGCCGAACTGTAAATGCTCAGTCCCATCAGGTAAACAGCACTGTTCGATTAATCCTGCCCAGGTCTGGTGAGATCCGCCTGCTCGGGAACCTGCGTTGGCGTCTTGGCTTCTCGATCTGGTGAGGGCTGCGTTTCCTGGCCAGACATCCATCGTTGCGCAAAATACCAGAGGGTGAGAACGACGCCGATCGTGATGACCATCTGTCGCACAAGGCGTTTGTCCAGCTTGCGAGCCCAGGAAGCGCCCAGCCAACCACCGATGATGGCCGATAACATCATGGGGAATGCCAACGCCCATTGCACTTTGTCGGTCCAGACAAAGATGATGACAGACACGCCGTTGATCAGGCCGCCCAGGACCGTCTTCAGACCATTCACCTGATGAATGTTTCCGAGATTCAAAAGGCTCAGCGAGCTGAGCATCAGAATTCCGATGCCGGCTCCGAAGTATCCGCCGTAGATTCCAATCACAAACTGCAGAGCAAATACGAGCAACTGTGAGCGAGGCGTACGTGCGGCAAGCGATGTGTCAGCCGGAGTTTTCGAAGTCAGTCGCGGCTGAAGGATAAACAGCAGTGTGGCCATTCCGATCAGCCACGGGACCATCGCCTTAAACGACGATTCCGGCGCCCTGACCACAATCAGTGACCCTACAATGCCTCCCAAAAGGCTTGGGATGGCCAGCCAGCGCACCCAATCCCATAGTTCCTTCAGTTCGCGGCGATATCCCCATGATCCGGAGAACGCGCCGGGACACAGCGCTACGGTGTTGGTGGCATTTGCGAAGATGGCCGCTCCGGGAACATTTCCCATGACCAGCATCAGCGCGGGAAAGGTGATTAACGTTCCACCGCCCGCTACGGAATTGATGGCTCCGCCGATAAAAGCAGCGGGGCATAGAATGAGATAGGTTTGCCAGAGTTCCATCGTGAAACTCTAGTCCAGACGATCGGGGATCGCAATTCCGGAAATTCTGGCGATGGCGGCCGATCCTGCTATCGTTGGTTACCAGATTTCGTTCAGAGAAATGCTGACGCTCGGGAGAATCGTCAACTGCCTCACGTCGCCGCCCGGTTGTGAATGATATTGCCCGTCGCGCAGGATCAGTTGATCGACCGTGTGCTCAAGTGGGTCAATGATCCAGTATTCTTCAACGCCTGCGGATCGGTAGATTTCTCGCTTGGTGACGCAGTCGTTTTCTTCTGACGACGGCGACAGGATTTCTACTACGAGATTTGGCGTGCCTTCGATCTTCGTTGGCGTGATGATCGACTTGCGATTGTTCAGCACAACGACGATGTCTGGCTGAATGATGCGATCACTCGAAAGCTGAACATCGCAAGGCGCATGAAGGACGACGCCAAGGGCTGGTGCGTCAATTTGCCGAAACAGCTGAAAAAACAAACGAGCTGACACACGTTGGTGATAAGTGCTCGGTGCTGGATTCACGAGAGACTCCTCCCCGACAAGATCATGTCGCTGTCCGTTGATAAAATGCACTCCGTCAATGATTTCATGGCGGCGACCATCGTTTGGGATCTTGACGTAGTCGGCGTACGTCAGTTTGCGCGTCGGAGTTGTTGTCGTCATGATCAATGGCCTTCCCGGGACGAACACTCGAAGAATCCCACACCAAAATACCAGCCCGCACTGGCCGCAACAAGAGGCTGAGGCGCTAGCCGATTCGACAGCTGGCAGAAATTGGCTAGCGCCTCAGGCTCATCTTACATTGCAAACAAGTTATCCCCACAGCTTCGAAATCTTCTTGCGGATCTCGGTCGTGTCACCTTGAATCAAACCGCTCTGCCCTGCTCCGCCGAAGCCCGAGCCGTAGGTCATTCCATGCGACTGGGATTCGAATAGGGCTTGTATCTGCGTCGGCAGAAAGCGAGTCATCTTGCTGAGCGAATGCTGGTCGCTTTTGCGGCGATTGTGGAAGTAGTAACGCTCGGGCCGCACAACGCTCAGATGGTTCTTCGCCCGAGTCATCGCGACGTAAAACAAGCGACGTTCCTCTTCGATCTCATCCGCGCTGCCGGTCGCCATGTCCGACGGGATGTTCCCATCCGCCGCATGGATCACATACACGGAATCCCATTCCAGACCCTTGGCAGAATGGATCGTGCTAAGAGTCAAATAGTCTTCATCCAGAAACGGATCCGCTGGCAGTTCCTGCGTCGAACTTGGCGGGTCCAATGTCATTTCGGCGAGGAACTCAGTGCGGCTTTGGTACCGAGCGGCGATGGATTCAAGCTGGATCAAATCGTTCAACCGTGCCTTCACATTGTCGTATTTTGTTTCCAGCAGCGGCGCGTAAAACAAACGGGCCGCGTGAATGTCGGTCGCGACTCCGGCGTCCGATTCGGCGCGTTGTTCCATTTCCTGAAGCAATCGAATGAGCTTTGGCCAGTCGTCTTTCAAAGCCGTGGGCGGAGACCATGACGACCATGTCTCGAAATGGCCGCCGGCGTCTCGCAGGTTCTCCAGCAAAGACGCGGCTTTCCCATGACCAATGCCTGGCATCAGGACGAGGACTCGAAAGCCAGCGACAGAATCGAGCGGGTTTTCCGCCAGTCGAAGAAACGACATCAGATCGCGAACATGAGCCGTCTCAAGAAATCGCAGTCCTCCGTATTACACGAACGGCACATTGCGACGGCCGAGCTCGGCTTCCATGCTCATGCTGTGATGCGACGCTCGAAACAGAACGGCCTGCTGTTTCAGCGGGACACCCTTTTCTCGCCGATCCAGAATTTGATCGATGACATAAGTTGTCTGGACGTCTTCATCACTGCACGTCACAAGTACCGGCAGGCTGCCATCGCCGCGAGACGACCACAGTTCCTTGGTATGCCGCTCTTCCGCTTCACCGATGACGCGATTGGTGGCGTCCAGAATCTTTTGAGTCGTGCGATAGTTCTGCTCCAGCGGAATAAGCACCGTTCCTGGGTACTCATTCGGGAAGTCCAGAATATTTCTCACCGTTGCCGCGCGGAACGAGTAGATCGATTGAGCGTCATCGCCGACGGCCGTCAGTCCTTTGCCGTCGGGGCAGATGTTTTTCAGGATCTGAGCCTGCAGGATGTTCGTGTCCTGATACTCATCGACCATGATCTTCTGAAACTGCTGCCGCAGCATTTGTCCGCCGTCAGGATTTTCAGCGAGTGCGTTCCAGAAGAGCAGCAGGTCGTCAAAATCGAGGACTCGCTGTTGTTCCTTGGTGGTTGTGTAACCGTTGAAGAGTTCGCCCAGTCGTTCCTGATGTTCCAGACACCACGGGAAGTACTTCTTGAGAATGATGTCCAGCGGCTTCTGAGTGTTGACGCAGCGACTGTAGACGTCGAGGCAGGTTCCCTTCAGAGGAAACCGCTTGTCCGACTTTGGAAGATTCAACTTCGATCGTTCGACGTTCATCAGATCTTCGGAGTCGCTGCGATCCAGAATTGTGAAGTCGGGATAAAGTCCGATCAGATGGCCGTAGCGTCGAAGGACGTTTGTCGCGACCGAGTGAAACGTACCGCCCGCGATTCTGCGGATGGAAGACCTTGAGCACACCGCCGGGTTTTTGACAGTCGACGGATCCAGTTGGACAAGAATTTGTTCAACTCGCCGCAGCATCTCCGCAGCCGCTCGACGAGTGAACGTCAGCAGCAGCAACCGTGACGGATCCGTGCCCGAAACAATCTGCCAGGCGACTCGATTGGCCAGCGTCGTCGTCTTTCCGGTGCCCGCACCCGCAATGATCAGCAGCGGTTCATCGCCATGCATCACCGCCGCAAGCTGCTGCGGATTCAGGGACTGAAGAAAACTGGGAATTTCGGTGGTCGGTGGCTCGGGCATAATTGAACGGCGTCAAAACGGGTCGAAGAAATGAGCCTGAAGGATACGCCCGCCAGTCTTCCGCGACAAATCAGGTGCATAGTCGGCGGGACGAACAGGTTTCGTGCGTCAAAACGGGATTCGAATTTGATTGACGCCGCCGAAAGTAAGACGGTAGCTTACTTGGGTAACCAGAGCACCCATTGGTAAGTTTTGGGGCATAACGATCAATTGCGCAACCAGTATCCGGAGACTGACGTCTCACGGCTCGGCGGGTTCCAGGCGAGCGGGGGACGTTAGTCCCCTGATTGTGATTCCTGCGATTATGCCATTTAACTTGTGCATGGGTGCTTAAGCGGTTGTAATTGACATTTACGCTGCTGCGTCGCAATCTGAATCCGCCTGAAAGTTGTTGCTATGCCGTCGCCCTTTCCTGGAATGAATCCCTGGCTTGAAGCTCCCGAGCTGTGGCCGGGAGTTCATTCGGCATTCATTTCTGAAATTCGTGTGTATTTGAATTCGAGGATGCCGTCAAAGTATTTTGCGGATGTTGAAGAACGTGTCTTTCTGTGTGATTCTGACGATCCAATGATCAGGCTGATCGTTCCGGACGTGAACGTAAGAGAGACTGCAATATCAACCAATTTCGGAACAGAGTCTTCGACCGCCGCGACATTAACACCCCCACTTCAGGCAAGGATGGCGAATCCGGTTGTTCGTGAGCGACGATTGGTGATTCGATCGGCCGATGAACAGACGATCGTAACTGTGATTGAGATTCTTTCCCCTGCGAACAAAACTTCTGGTTCGGCAGGTCGAAGTTCGTATCTCGCAAAACGACGCGACGTTCTTGAATCCGAGTCGCACTTTATCGAGATCGATTTGATCCGGTCTGGAAAGCAACTGGAGCCTGGTCCGGGTCTTCGGAGGGCTGATTATCTCATCTGGCTGAGCCGCTCGCAGGATCGTTCAATTTTTGAGTACTGGCCGACGCCACTCGAGTCACCGCTGCCGACAATTCCCGTTCCGCTCTTGCCTGGCGACCCCGAAATAGCCTTGAATCTGCAGGCTGTTCTGAACGACGTTTATGATCGCAGCGGCTATGTTCGCCGGATCAACTATTCGCAGCCAGTTCCTGAACCCACGCTGGATGAAGCCAGGATGACCTGGCTGAATCAGATTATGAAGCCTCCCGCTATTTGAATCGCACGACCGGTGTTCAGTGTCCCGGAAGAATCAAAAGCTCGGCAGCAGTTTCTGAATGCCCAGTTTCTGAATGCCCAG
>JBDNHX010000374.1:0-9943 GCA_041688565.1 Planctomycetaceae bacterium | reverse complement strand
TCGGCTTTGATCTCAACCGCCGCCAGACACAGCGGGTCCAGAAGCCGCTGAATGCTGACTGTGACCACTGCGTCGTCCGGCTCGCGTTTCAGTTCCAGCAACGCAGCTCTTGTCTCTGCTGGCAAAGGCGCACCGATTGTCTCCAGCGCTTCTGAAACTCTTTGCGTCAGCAGCAGCAACGGCTGGGCGTCGACTCGGTCGATCACTGGCAGCCGATTTCGCTGTGCCTCAGGCAGGTCAGATGACTGCGCTGCGAGACGGCCCGGAGCTACAAGCAGCAGAGCAACAAACAGAAATCGTTGTTGAAATGACATGAGTTTTACTTCAGCAGTTAAATGTATAACGCATCGCGCGGAAAATAAGTGTCGCCTTTCGCTCCGCGAAAGTTGCGAATACGCTGCTTTCGCAGAGCGAAAGGCGACTCTAAAAAGCCGCACGATGCTGACGCGGGATCAGCGTCGCAAGCTTATCCGATCACATCTTTCACGACATGCCCAAACACATCCGTGAGTCGACGAGCGCGGCCTTCAAAGTGATACGTCAGTCGCTCATGATCGAAGCCCAGCAGGGCCAGCATTGTGGCATGCAGGTCGTGGACATGAACTTTCTTTTCGACCGCCCGGAAGCCAAACTCATCCGTCGCGCCGATCGCCTGGCCTCCTTTGACACCGCCCCCCGCCATCCAGATGCTGAAGCCGTACGGGCTGTGGTCTCGCCCGTTTGATCCCTGCATCACAGGAGTGCGACCAAACTCTCCGGCCCAGACGACAAGCGTGCTGTCGAGCAGGCCGCGTTGCTTCAGGTCGGTCAGCAATGCCGCGATGGGCTGATCGGTCCTGTCCGCGTTGCCCTTATGATTGGCCGCGCATTCGCCGTGGCCGTCCCAGTCGTTGTTGAACAGCTGAATGTATCGCACCCCTTTTTCTGCCATGCGCCTGGCCAGCAAACACATACGAGCAAACCTGGAAGTTGGCTCCTTGTCAACTCCGTACAGTTCCCGAATTGCAGCAGTCTCATCATCAATCCGGATCAGCTCGGGCGCTGCCGTCTGCATGCGAAATGCCAGCTCATAGTTCGACAGCTGAGCCGCCAGACGAGAGTCGTCGGCACGTTCCGCAGCGAACCGTCCATTCCAGCGACTCAGAGCATCCAGCATCGCACGCTGCTGGCCAGGGGCTCCGGCAGCAACCAGATTCGAAATCGGAGTGCCTTCAGTTCTTAAGACGGTCCCCTGATAAATCGCAGGAAGAAAGCCACTCCCGTAACTGACTGCCGGACCCGGCCGGAATCCTCCATCAGTCATCGTGATGTAGGCAGGCAGATTCTCCGTCACGCTCCCCAGTCCATAGGTCACCCAGGCTCCCATGCTCGGATGGCCGAGCAGCGACGAACCGGTATTGACAATGGCGGACGCAGGCCCGTGAATAAAAGAGTCATGATGACAGGAGCGGATCACAGCCAGGTCATCCGCATGGGCCGATAACTTTGGAAACAATGATGAAATTTCCAAACCCGACTGGCCATGCTTTGTGAATTCAAACGGCGAGGCCATCAGTTTGCCATCACTGGCCTTCATAAACTGCAGCGCCAGTCCTTCGGTGCGGAAGCTCTCCGGGATGGGCTGACCGTTATATTTGACGAGTGCCGGTTTGGGATCAAACGTTTCGAGCTGACTGGGCCCGCCTCCGCAGAAGATGAAGATGACACGCTTTGCCTTTGCCGGGAAATGCGCCTCCCGCGGTGCGAGCGGATTATGTTCAGCCGTCTTCGTCGCTGCAGCATCCTGAGCGAGCAATGTCCCCAGCACGGATGCCCCAAACCCCAGTGCCGACGTTCTCAGGAAATCGCGGCGATCCGCAATGGGCAGAAATCGGCCGCAATGATGCGGGTTTCGTGCGTCTTCGCGCGTCCGCTGATTCACAGGTGGAGACTTAATCGACATACACAAACTCCTGCATGTTGTAGATCGCCAGGCAAAGCAGGGACATGGCAGTCTGAGAATCTGCTGCAGCAAGCGACTTCAGTAACTCAGCGGCTTCTGCTTTTTCTTCCACCGTGGGCAATCGGCCGAGTGCCAACTGCCAGACTCGATCGATTTGCGTCCCCTCGTCTCCGGAACGTCGGCCTCGCACAATGTTGGCGAGGGGATCTGCACCGTTAGCGAGCGATTCACAGTATCTCCAGCCCTGGGGCGTGGGGTTCGCGTCCAGTGAAAAATCGGCAGCGATGTCACGTACTCCGATCGACGTGACAAAACTCAGCTGCACGGCAACAAAATCCGCCTCCAGGATCTCCAGACGAAAAATATCACCCGCCTGCGCGACACACTTCAACGCTGCTTCACCACCGGACCCGCTGTTCAGAGTTAAGGGGGCAGTCGAGGTTCCACAGTGATCGTCTACAGTGCCGTCACTGAGCAGCTTGTCGTTGTGCCATAGTTTCCAGGGTCCACTACGTCCAAGTCGGCGAATGTTCCATAGTCCACCACGGATTTCGATCGCCCCGCTGGCACCGGCAGGGACTTGCCAGGCAACACTCGTCATTCCATGAGTCACCACAGTCCCGATGGGATCATCCATGGTTTGCGTCGCATTGCCATTGTCTTCTCGCAAAGCCCAGCCGGCATGAATGCCAGATTTATTCCCGACCCAACCCGATTGCCACGGGCCAAAATCGGGCGCGTTCCAGCCAGAATTTACTTCGCTCTTGAGTCGTGAAGCAAAGGCCTGCGACTGACGGACGGCAGTTGGGTTGTTCAGCATCCACAGAGCCTGTGGTGCGACCGTCGTCACATCGCGAGCCGGAGCGCTCACGGCATTGACCGGCAGATCAAAGACATCAAACATTGGAAAGCGATAATTGCGACGCTGCAGGATGTAAAGGCCACGTCGCGTATGTTCGGCTGGATCGGCGGAAACGATCCAGTTCCCAGGAACGCCATCGTCCGGTGCGGGAGGCGGCACAACGGGTCGGCCACCCATCTTCAGATTCAGTGTGCCGGCCACCGCGTGGATGGAATCCCAAATGGCCTCCGCTTCCAGCCGCCGTCGATTCATCTTCCAGAGGCTGCGATTCTGCGGATCGATGGAAGCGTTTTCTGCTGAGCCTCCGAGGCTGCTCATTTGATACGTGGACGAGAGCATCATCGTGCGGTGCATTTCCTTGATGCCCCAGCCCTGTTGCATGAAGGTGAAGGCCAGCCAGTCGAGCAGTTCTGGGTGCGTCGGTGGTTCTCCCATCTGGCCAAAGTCATTCAGACTCCCGACGATGCCGCGGCCGAAGTGTCCGTACCAGATGCGATTGACCATCACGCGCGCCGTCAGGGGATGCTGTTTGCTGGTCAGCCACCGCGCCAGCGTCGCGCGATTCTTTTGCTGCCCGGGCATCGGTTCATCCCATCGGCTGGCAGTTCGCAGTGCCTGCGGCAGCCCCGGAACGACCTGCTCGCGCGGCCGTGACAGTTCACCGCGACTGAGCAGATAGACGGGGGCAATCAGCTCTGGACGTTCATGTCCCAGCACGCTGATCGTCGGAGTTTCCATGAGCCCGACTAACGGTACACCCAGAGCAGAGTTCTCGGGCAAAGCCAGAACGTTGTTGGCAATAGAGTTGAGCAGTCCCTGGCGTTCAGATTGCTCCCCTGCCGACAGTTGTTTTCCGGCGATGGCTGCATCAAACATCCGCAGAGCACGGCGTGATTCCTCGACAGCCAGAATGCGTGGGTAGTGCTGTTTGAAGTCGGCGATCCCCATCGCATCGATGATCGGGTACTCAATTTCTTTGCTGCTCGAAAAAATTGCCTGCATGGCGTAGTAGTCATGCTGAGTTATCGGATCAAACTTGTGATCATGACATCGCGCGCAGCCAAAAGTCAGCCCCATGAAGGCAGCGCCGGTCGTGTCGACCCAGTCCGAGTACGCTTCATAGCGGATCTTTTTTCCGTCCATGTTGGATTCGTGGACCTGAGGACCCAGCGTGAACAATCCCGTTCCGGTTAAAGCTTCCAGATGCCTCTTCTTTTCGGGCGAGATCGTGTAATTGCCGTCCAGCGTGAGGTCGTCCGGCCAGAGTTCGTCTCCGGCGATCTGCTCCTGCACAAAAATGTCGTACGGCTTGTCGTCATTGAACGATTTAACAACGTAGTCTCGGTACCGCCAGGCGTTGCGATAATAGATGTCTGTTTCAAAACCACCGCTGTCGGCATAGCGAGCCACATCCAGCCAATGTCGGCCCCAGCGTTCGCCGTACTGTGGAGAATCGAGCAGTTGATTGATGAGTCGCGACCAGGCCTCCTGCGTGGGCTCGCGAACAAACGCATCGACTTGTTCCGGAGTCGGAGGCAATCCGATGAGATCGAAGTACGCACGCCGAGCCAGCGTTCGCGGGTCAGCTCGCGGAGTGGCCCTGAGACCTTTGGCATCCAGCTGAGCCAGAATGAACGCATCGACTGGCGTTCGAATCCAGCCTGGGTCGCTCACGGCTGGCGGATCCATCGCGTGGACTGGCTGAAAGGACCAGAAAGTTTGCGGATCGGACACGACATGCTTTGCAGGTTGCTCCGGTGTCTCGCGAGGGTCCATAGCCCCGTCGCGAATCCACTTTTCGAACGCCGCGATCTCTGCGTCACTCAGCTTCTCCTCCGGCATCCGCAGGTCAGGATCCAGGTGCTTTACCGCGAGAAATATCAGAGAATCTGCAGGGTCCCCCGGGGTGACGGCCGGGCCTCGTTCGCCCCCTGTCATCCATCCAGCCCGGGAATCCAGACGGAGGCCGGATTCCTGACGATCGGGACCATGACATTCAATGCATCGTGCAATCAGCAGCGGTCTGATTGCTTGCTCAAAGTGGTCCAGCTGCGATCGTTCCTGACCACAGGCCGGTCCGCCACAGTGCAGCAAACAGCAGCCTGATGAGAGCATCAGCAGCGGCTTGACCAGCAGAACGATGGCAACGCGTACGCGGTTAAACAGTAAAATGGTTGCCAGCCCTCGGAAAGATTGATTCATCGCTTTGTTCCCGGATGTTTCCGCTTCGCCCAGAGTGCGTGAGAGGCCCGATTGAAGCTGGTATTTTCGAGGTGCGATTGCAGGTCTTCCGAAGAATGTTCGCGATCTTTGCTTAAAAAGCTCTGCATTAACCTCTCGTGTACGAAGGCAATGAAGCCTAAATCATCGAGTTGGCTATTGCTCTGTCGATGATGGCCATGCATGCGACCGTAGATTGCTAACCACAGAGGGATGCAATCCTGCATGTCGGCGGCGATCAGCAGCAGCTGATGAAAACGGGCATCGAGACTTAGAATTGCCTGCTCGTCCTTGTCCTCCGCCGCTCGCGCCATCAGCCGAATCACCCGTTCCCAGTGAGATCGCTGTCCCTGCAGTTGGCCAGATGAGACGCGCCGCAGCGCATAAAGCTCGAGCTGAACTCGCATTGGAGTAAGCAACTCCGTCACATGTTCCGAGCCCTCCGCCGCGACTGTGACACCACAGTTTGGCTTGCTGACCAGCAAACCTTCCAGCGTCAGCTGTTGCAGGACTTTGCGGATCGGGTGTCGGCTGACCTGATAACGCTCAGCAAGTTCGCCCTCCCTCAGCGGACAACCCGGGGGAAATTCACCTGCCAGAATCGACTGACGAAGCTGTTCCGTGATCTGGTCGGAAACAGTTCTCACACTACCTGAAGTGGTCATCAATGCTCTTTTACTTTTCACAGCCAGGATGATGAGGGGGTCCACGGATTGTATATTGGATACAATCTGCCTTGTCAACCATTTTACGTCCTCGCGCGAGTCACAAAAATCTCTCCACATCGAAACGGCGTGAAATTCGGGACGGGCTGTGGGCCGTGGGCTGGTGGACTGCTTGCCATCGCCACTTTTGACAATTCCGCTCGCGATTCCTGACAGCCGATGTGGCGGCGATGGACGAGGATCTTTCAAAACTGCCGTTTGCGATCGGACTGTCGCGAGCCGCTCGGCGAATCATCCGACAGAATCTGGTGATCGCTCTCGGGACGATTGTAGTGCTCGCCGCAGCGACCACGCTTGGGTTCGCGGGGATCGGACCGGCGGTAATCATTCACGAAGGCAGTACACTGGTCGTCCTATTTAGCTCCTTAGCTCACTGAGACTGCTGGCCTACAACCAGGACCTTGACCAATCCATCACTTGAATCGCATCGCAAAGACCAGTTCCGATTAAAAACTCATCTGCCATTGCACTGAGTCCACTCCCGGCGCCAATGTCCCACTAAATATCGTTTGTGATCAGGAACGGGATTAGGAACGTGGTGATCAGGGCAGTGTTATGGGATGTTGATCGACACTAAAGTCAAACCGAGGCCCATCGCACGGCAGAAGCTCAGACCAAATCGGTCGGCGACCGTGTCATACCGACCAAGTCAAGACCCTAAGAAAACAAGTGCTTCGCCACCAATATTGATGAGCGCAATACAGGATGCTTCCTGGTTTGTCGCTTCCGAGGGGCAGTGAATCGAAAGAGCTCGGAAATCTTCGTTCGTTCACACCGTCTCAAAATCGAGCAGAACTGAATCCAAAATGGACCGGCTGCTGATCAAAACAGTCCAGACCAGAACTTCCGTTGTTATTTCGAGTCAACAATTTGAATCTCGCAATCTGCCGCTTCCCCTGTTTCTTTTTGTGAGTGACAATAACTCTCTCATAGAGGGAGGTCTTTCGGGAACGGAAGGTAAAGTCGTTTTGACCCCTTTTTTTACATGCCCTTACACGAAGTTCTCTTGATGACGTCTCTTTCAGATGCGGGAATTCAACTTGTTCAAAATCTTGCTCAGAGGCACGACTTGTCCACTGATGGGGTGACTCATATGCTGTTCGCGATTCAGAATGGCAATGGGTCCATGGCTCAGTTCAACCACCTCGAATTTGGTGGTTGTGGGCAGTGGATGCGAGGCGGCATGACGATGGTCAGCGACTTGTTCAACAATCAACTGAAGTACCGTGTCGACAGCATCTGCAATGATATCGCCAATGAACTTGGCAAGCACCAGGCGACTCCTTTCAGTGGATCGTTTCAGTCGCAAACTCAGAACGGGGTTAATTCACAGACGCAGGCTGGCGGCGGTATGGGTTCCGGAAACAATCTGTTTGCACCGGATCCGGAAGCAAACTGGTGGCCACAGGAATTGGGAGTTCCGAATGCACTGGGGGCACAGAACCAGGTCCGGTACGCTAATTTTTCTCAGAGTCACCGTCTGGCAGTGAAGACCGGTAGCGATGTTTGGGTGTATGACACCAAAGACCATCACGTCAGCGGTTTCTCTCAGCAGCAGGGCTCTGGTGGGTCGATCACCTTCACAAGTCAATATGGGACGGTTGACCTCTCGACTCTTCCGGTGATTTCACGCAACGGTGTGATGCAGCCCATTGCTACACCTGCCGCGTCAGTGCCAGTATCGTTCGTAGCCGGTGCGACATCACAACCCGCCTTCCAGAATACGGGGGCGAATTCTCCAGCAGTCGCCTTGCCGGGTCCGGTTGCAGAATCGCCCAGCACCGAAGACATTATTGAAACGCTGGAACGCCTCGGCGGGCTTCGCGACAAGGGTTATGTGACTGAAGAAGAATTCGCCACCAAGAAAGCAGAACTCCTGAGTCGGCTATAGGAACTCGTTAGTTCTAACTCTCTCCAAAAAAACGGTCAATCAGCAGGATTTCTGAAAGACTGACAACTCTGCAAGTACTCTGCGGTGTTGGGCCGCAACAGGCTCGGCTTGTGTTCTGGAATGCGTTTCTCTTCCGCCGGTGGTCTCTTGCGGGTCAACGTCACGTATTTCCGGAAGGACGCACACTATGCAGATGCAGTGTTTGCATTGCCAGAAGCCCATTGAAGTCATCGACGATGATCCGTCTAAAGATGTCTCCTGCCCGTGGTGCGGCGGTTGCTTTAATCTCGCGAAAGATGTCGAGACCGTCATGTGCCAGCATCAAATGGTGGGGCATTTCGAGTTTCTGAATCGATTAGGTCGGGGAGCGTTTGGCGAAGTCTGGAAGGCGACCGATTCGAAACTGGACCGAATCGTCGCTATCAAAATCCCGCGCCGCACTCACCTGGCTGAGGCCGAGAATCAACAGTTCCTGCGTGAAGCAAGAGCTGCCGCACAGTTCGACACCCCAATATTGTCTCGGTCCATGAAATAGGGCGTGAAAATGGTCTGATCTACATTGTCAGTGACTTTATCGACGGAGCCAGTCTGGATGACTGGCTGACGGCACGTCCACTTTCTGGTGGTGAATCCGCTGAGCTCTGTGGCAAAATCGCTGAAAGTCTCCATCATGCGCATGAGGCCGGCGGCGTGCATCGCGACCTGGAGCCTCAGAACATTCTGATAGACACACTCGACGAACCTTACGTCGCTGACTTTGGACTTGCGAAGCGTGATGCAGGTGAGATTGCGATGACCGTCGAAGGGGCGATTCTGGGGACTCCAGCGTACATGCCGCCCGAACAGGCTCGCGGCGATGCTCGCAATGCAGATCGCCGCAACGATGTTTACTCGCTGGGGGTGAGAGGCACCTTCGCCTTCGCGGTCTTCTTTCGCTGAGGATTCGGCGTGTCGAGACGTTTTCGCCTGTCATGCTGCGATGAAGCGCTCTTCGGCTTGTGCTGCGTTTGCGGACGCTTCGACGGTTTCTTACCCCTGGACATCCGTGGCTCCTTCAATGAGTGAGAAGTGTGGTTACCTCTCAATCATTGTCGTGGGCCGCGGTATTTCCGGAAACATCGATTGCCTACGGCGTTAAAGTCTTCGCCTACAGTGCAGCGAATTAAGCAACACTGGTTTCTACACCCGGATCGCTGCCAGGAAAAGGAACGCGAAACGCGTTCAATGGTCTAATTTTCTTCTGCTGATACTTCCATAAATGGCCAAGACTGCAATGGCACCGACTGTCGACATAATGAGCCCGCTTGTGTGGAATCCCGGATCCATAGGGTCGTAACCGAAAATTAACGAAGACACGAATCCTCCTACCATCGACCCGACGAGCCCAAGAACCATCGTCAAGATCAGCCCCATCGGTTGTCGGCCGGGCATGATGAGTCGTGCAAAACCGCCTGCAACTATTCCGATAATTAACCACCAAATGAATCCCAGCATTGAAAGTTCCCCTTAAGATACACTGACGTGAAGGCGAAAGCCGACACTCCGCTGACGCCTTGGCATACTTGCCGGGATTGCGACAGCAATTCCCGTACCGCCGATGAAATGTGGCCGAACAAAGGGCCGAACTTCATGATGCAGGAGGCTGACCGTGGTCAACGAATCTTCGCCTCTCATGTTGAGCGGCGGGAGATCAGTGTTGATCGGTCGCTTGTCCCGTGAATTTGGCGCGGCGTGAAAGTGCAGCGCGGGAGGGAAAATAGGAACCCGACGGCGTGGCGGTGGCACGCGTCGGTGGCGCACACCAGCGCAGTGAGCGAACTACGTTGGGCGCTTCAGTCTGGGCGACCGAAGCGTCAAACTGGAGTCGCTTGGCGTGCCCCCTCAGCCATTTCGTGGCTGCCGTGAGTGACTACAGGACGGTTAGTCCTGAGCACGCAACGACAACTGCCGGTCAGGGGCTGTTTTCATTCAATTGCATTCACAAGTGGTAGTACTTTGGTAGTCGATTGAGGCCGACATCAAAGTTAACACAGCTGAACAAACTCAATTTGCACCGACGAGTCTTCAGATTTCCGGCGAGAAGAAAGAAGCGTCGCCAAAATGTGGATGCGCGAATGACAAACTGTGCAGGATCGCCGTCGCGGAAGCGATCCTCAACGTCGTGGAGCCGATTTCTTCCTCCTTAGACGGTCTTCAGCCGACCATCCCTTGGACTGGATTGGGCATGTCATGGCATAGCGCGGGAGTTACGCGACTATTGCTTTACTTTGTCCCGTGTGCCGCCGTAGATCGTGTCATTATTT
>JBDNHX010000048.1:0-22552 GCA_041688565.1 Planctomycetaceae bacterium | reverse complement strand
TGACTGCTGTAGCATGGCGTCCGGACGGCGAACAACTGACGATCTGGCGAGGGTTCGACCTCTACAACCTGAACTCTGAGTTCGGAGAGACCACGCCCGCAAATGAGCGGATAAACGTATTCTCTGCAAGTGGTCCGACCCCGACGGCAATCGACTGGTCCCCGGATGGAAAGCATCTGGTTGTTGCCGCTGGTCGTCTGGCTGTATGCAACGAGTCGCTGAACAAAATCGAATTTGATTCGGGAGCCACGTTGTCGACCCTTTCCAGCGTCACCCTGAATCCTGATGGGACTCAGATTGCTTCCGTCGGCATTTACGACAACTACGTTCGCATCTGGTCATCGGACGGCACTGCCCGACGAGTCATGCCGTTGAACGAACATGTGTGGGTTGGAACGCGAGTTGCCTGGAGTCCTGACGGTCGTCACATAGCCGTCGTATCGCATTCAAATGGAAATGGTCTGCGAATTGGCGATCCGGAAGGCAGCTTCCAGGAATTCGCCGGACAATACAGCAGCATCGCATGGAATCCCGACGGGACACAACTGGCAGTCGGACGACCCAACGGCCACATTTTGATCACTGATAACAAGGGACTAACGTTGCACGATGTGGACACCAGCGAATCCGGAGGAGTGGTGGTGGGCTGGTCGAAGCAGGGAATGCTGGTGGCTCATGTGGGCACCAAAATTCTGCGAATCAATCCGGACTCGGCCGAATCAAAAGTCTCGCTGCTGACGGACGTTCCCAGCATTCCGGCGGACAATGTCGCAACATGGAGACCGGATGGGCAGGAAGTATTCTTTGCACCGGATTTCCATGTGAATGTTGCAGACGGCGTGACGGAGCGAGTTCGCCGAGCGGCCCCCGTGGCCGCATGGGCGCCGGACGGCGCCCGTTATCTCCAGCTGGCATCAGGCACCTCATTGCACCGACCGGATGGCACACAGATTATGGACCGCAGAGAGCCGCTGTCCCATGGGTTCGCGGCCGGGGCGTGGCATCCGTCCGGCGAGACAATTTTCGTTGGCTACGATCAGAGTTTGCTGATGGCTCACAATGCGGAAGACCTGCATGTGAAATGGTCGGCCGTGATCCTGCCGAATCAGAAGTCCATCACATTTGATGTCGGCGGCTCCGTGCTGGATGGCGACCGTGAGACGCTGGATGGTCAGTTTGTGTATTACACCGCAGACGAATCCGGCAATGTCAGGTTGTTGTCGCCGGCTGAGTTCGAATTGAAGATCGGCGAGGAAGTCCTTCCTGTGCCGGGACGCTACTTCGACGCCGAGTACCGATTTGCCATACGCCTCGGAACTGACTGGAAACCAGCACCACTCGAGGCATTTACCGTTCCCGGTATCGCTCGAGCTGCGTTTTCTCGCCCTGGCGGTGTCTCACTGAATCTGTTTGTTCAGGACACCGGTGCCCTGGTGGATGCCTCATGGCTGGTCGCCGAAAGTGCGAAAGCCCAGGAAGAGAAACTGTCGGCCACCGTGCTGGAAAAAGAAGTTCGCAACATCGCTGGTCGAGACGCCATGTGGATGGTCGTCGAAGGCCAGGGCACTGGCAACGCAATCGACGGAAAAGGTCCTGTGAAGACGACTCAGCACTGGGTCGCCATTCCTCGCGAAAAGGATGTCCTTGTTGCTTTGCTGACAAGTCCTTCTGGCACGTTTGCAAGCAACCAGGCGCTGTTCGCGAAAGCCCTCGAAACGCTCAAACTGCGGGACGTGGAAACAGCTCCGTAATGTTTTTTCCGGACGTAAGGCCCCACGCAGAAGTTTGATCGTTTAACGGCAAGCCGAAGGCGTCAGTCTTCATTATGAGTCAACGGAATGCGGATCACACTCACATTCGGCAGAATTTCGTAGTGGAAGCCGCCAAGGCTTTCGGCGTCACTGATCTTTGCCGCTGGTCTTTATCAGGGCGTGGCTCAAGAGCGAAGGCGATTTGATGGCACCGGTGATGCGAGGGCTCAAAGTGGGAGTTTCCGGTTCGGTCAAGGTTCTTTGCAGCGGCTTAGCAGCGGTTGAGAGTTCCGGCATGGATTCCGCCGATGGCTGCGATGGCAATGGGTTTCTTTGTGATGAACGGCCTTGGAGAATCGCTGGACGGTCGCACCGAAACCGTTTTCAGCAAAGCGGGCAGCGGCTTTATTGCCTGCAGCTTGGCCGGCCTCGCCATCTACCGGGCGCAAAAAAAGGCTGGATGACGCAAAGCATATCTGGAGCTGCTGAGCAGAGTGCGTCCGGAGAGTCGGGGAGTGACAAGAATCTCGGGCAAAGTTGAATCTGCGTCATCAGCCTCCAACTGCCTCAGGATGACATTACCTTCTCGTTCCAGGGCTCCAGCCCTGGAACGCACTGCCAGGAGGCTCTCGCCTCCTGAATGCTTTATCGAAACTCTCGCGTCTTGAATCCTTTATCGCGCCGCTCGCCTGCACGACGCATGAGGAGGCTGGAGTCTCCTGGCAGTGCGTTCCGAGGCGAGAGCCTCGGAACGAGGGTATGAGGGTTTCTTCTGCAGCGTGGCAAAAGTTGCCGCAATTGTTCTACAATCTGCAGCTCAGAACGCTCGCTGACTAAACAACCGACTTTGACCGTCAAATGCAGGCTCTCACCTGTGAAATCCATCTCCAGGCAAGACCTGTCCACAGGGTTTCCTCATGTCTAACAACGACACTTCGCTCCCGGCCGACTTTATCCAGTGGCTTCAGAAACTCCCCGAAAGTCATGTGGTAAAGTTCCAGACAAACGACTGGCAATTCTGGAGCTCCGAAGAACTGCACTCGCCCACTCGCATCAATAAGATCACGACAACCCATCTTGCGATCATCAAGGGCTTCATCGCCACGTATCGAGCCACAGGGCTGACGGCCGCGAAGGGTGCTGCAGGCAAGCCTTTTCCTTACGAACGTCTGGAGCATTGCCTGACCCTGGCCACAGACAACGAATACTATTTGATCGTTGATCCGAAAGACGGCTATTCTGTCTGGAAGTTCTGCCCGGACTACGCGAAGTGCGGAGAAGTGAAGCCCGTCGCTGCCAGCTTGTCCGCGTTTCTCGAAGGGGCGACGATTGAAGAAGCCGCAGAGGACGAATGGAACAACGAAGAAGATTTCTGACGAAGTGAAGATCATAGACGGCCGACAGATTGCTCCTTGCTTTGCGATTCACAGGGCCTTCGGATAGCTTGTGAACGAAATTCGCCCCACCTCTTCCGCAAGGAGAACTGTTCATGAGATCCCTGATTGTCGCCAGTATTGCTGTGGCTTTTCTTGCTGCTGCCGGGTCATGCCTGCAAGCCGCCGAACCGATGAAAGCGCTCATTGTCGATGGGCAGAACAATCACGCGGTCTGGCCAACGACCACAAAGATGATGAAGGCCTATCTGGAGCAGACCAAACTCTTCACCGTTGATGTCGCCACGGCAGCGTCTCAGGGAACCGATCCGAACTTCAAGCCCGATTTCAGCAAGTACTCAGTCGTCATCAGCAACTTTGGTCACGGTGCCGCTCCGTGGCCTGAGGAAACTCAGAAGGCCTTCGAAGCCTACGTGAGCAACGGTGGAGGTTTTGTTGTTGTCCATGCGGCTGATAACTCGTTTCCCGAATGGCCAGCTTACAACGAAATGATCGGACTCGGTGGCTGGGGCGGACGCACAGAGAAAAGCGGCCCGTATGTTTACGTGAATGCCGAAGGTAAAGTGGTTCGTGACGAGACCGCTGGGCCTGGCGGGAACCATGGGGCACAATGGGAATTTCCAGTTGTGGTTCGGGATAAAGAACATCCGATCGTCAAGGGCATGCCTGTCGAATGGATGCACGCTCAGGATGAACTGTATGACAAGCTGCGAGGCCCCGCGAAGAATATGCAGGTTCTGGCCACAGCCGAATCTCAGGTCACCGGCCGCCATGAACCATTGCTCTTCACGATCAACTATGGCAAAGGCCGAGTCTTCCACACGCCGCTGGGCCACGCCGAATATTCCCAGGAATGCGTGGGTTTCATCACGACGCTGCAACGCGGCACCGAATGGGCCGCCACTGGGAAAGTGACACTTCCGATTCCGGCAGACTTTCCGACAGCCGACAAAATCAGCAGCCGCAAGTTTGCCGAGTGATCCTGAATCTAAAGCAGATCCCTTTCCGCAAAGTCGACCTGACACTGGTCGACCTGACACTGGTCGACCTGACACTGGTCGACTTTGCGTACCTCTTACGTGAGTACCCGACATGCGACGATTTGGGTCGTTGATCACGGTTTTGATTCTGCATGCGGCTTCGGTGGTTCTTGCACAATCAAACGTTCCCGCCGTCAGGCCGAGCGCATTGCCGGATAATGAAACCGACTCTCAGGCACTGCAGGCACGAATCTCCTCGTTAACTGTGAAGCGGCCATCCGGGTACCCAACATCGCCGCTGGCTGACAAGGTCACAGGCCAGTGGTTTGAGTTCGCAACCAACGACCTCGACATCAAAGCGATCTCGTTAGATCTTCAGACTGACAATTCCAAACTGATTGTTCGCACATCCAAAGGCGACATCACAACGCCGTTTGGATTCACGAACTGGAAAACATCTACCGAGGCATTTGCCATCGGAATGAATCAATTTGTCAGCGTCCCCGAGAAACCACTCATTGCCGCCTGCGGAGCCTGGACGGAAGACAATGTGCTGACTCTCAAACTGGTGGCGTATGAGACCCCGTTCTACACAACGCTGAATATGCGATTCGACGCCAATCGTCTTCTCATCGACGCAGAACACAACGCCGCGTTTGGACCAACAAAGCTGCCCGAGTTGATCGGGGAACGCGACTTACGTTGACACAGCAGATTTTCCAGGCAGTTATTTGAACTCCCGGAGAGTGAATAGAAATCTTCTCTCGCACGTTTCTTTCCAGAAAACCACCGATGTCACAGGATCAAAGAGGACTTGGTGAGGCACTCATCGGTGACGGGCGAGCGCTGATTATATTGTGCGGAGTCTGTTTAGGTCTGGCGGGGGGGTTCGCGATTTTTCAATCCATGACAGGACACTTTCTGCCGCACGATGTTGCCTATCTGCAAATGCAGCCCGACGAGTTGTGCGGGATCAACCAATGTCGCATCGTGCATTTCATGATTCATGATCGAATCAGCTTCGGAGGCGCATTGGTGGCCATTGCAGTGCTGTATCTGTGGCTGGCCGAGTTTCCGTTGCGGCACGGTGAACTCTGGGCATGGTGGACTCTCGTCGTCAGCGGAATTGCGGGCTTCGGTAGTTTTCTGACCTATCTCGGCTATGGATATCTCGACACATGGCATGGAACAGCGACACTCGTATTGCTGCCCTGTTTCAGTGTGGGACTCTGGATGCAGCGTCCAAAGCAGGACTTCTGGAGTCGTCAAAATTGGTCAGCCATACTTCGTCCGGCTGAGGGCACAACATGGCAAGGCCGCGCGGGTCTTGGCCGATTACTCCTGGTTGTTTCAGCATGCGGCATGATCGGAGCGGGATTGACGATTCAATTTCTTGGCATGACAAGCGTGTTCGTGCCGACAGATCTGACCTTCATGGGAATCGATCGTCAACAACTGAATGCAATCAACCCACGCCTGATCCCTCTTATTGCCCATGATCGCGCGGGATTTGGTGGCGCGGTCACAACGGTGGGGATGTTGACATTGGCGAGCGTCTGGTACGGTCAGCCTTCTCGTTCGCTTTGGCAGGCTCTGGTCATAGGCGGTGCAATCGGGTGGAGCACAGCGGTGCTTGTCCACCCTGCGATTGGTTATACAGACACGATTCATCTGGCTCCCGCCGTGAGCGGAGCAGTTCTCTTTTTAGTCGGCCTTGGGCTTACCCGAAGCAGAATGCTCCTCAATGTCGGACACACTGTATGACCACGACAAAACCGTGTACGGGCAGTGCCGATGCCGATCGTTTACCGACTCTGCAGGAATTGGGGCGTGATTTACTGCATGTTTCATCTGTGCGGCGTGCGACGACAATCGGCTTGCCATTCCTGGCCATGGCAGGTTATGCCGTTTTTGCAAGTCTTGGCTGGTGGCCAATCGCGGTCCTTTCGGTGATGATTCTGTGTTTCATCACCTATGGTTCGTCGTCTCACGATCTTGTTCATCAGACGCTTGGACTGAGATGCGACTGGAATCAATTCTGGCTGAGTCTGATCGAACTCCTGTCACTTCGAAGCGGTACCGCATACCGACTTTCGCACCTGCATCACCATCAGCATTTGTTGGAGAGTTCTGACATTGAGGGCTCGGCGGCTCACATGTCACTGATTGGGACTTTGCTTTGCGGCCCGACACTTCAGTTCCGCCTGTGGATCTGGGCCTGGAGAAATCATCCTCAACATCGCAAACAACTTCTGCTGGAAGCCTCTGGAATTCTCGTTCTGACATGCAGTGCAGGGATCGCAATGTATTGGACAATTGTTCCCCTTGTATATGCAGTTCTTGTCGTGGCCGGAAGCTGGGTGTTTCCGTTGGTTACCGTACATATTCCGCATATTGGTGAAGGCCGGACACCGCTCACACAAACGCGACTATTTCGAGGGATGTGGACGCGACTGCTCGCCGCTGACCACCTTTATCATCTTGAACACCATCTTTATCCGGCAGTTCCACATCACAACTGGAGAACTCTTGCGACGCGGCTGGATCCCTTTTTCAAACGACTGGGAATGTTCCCCAATTCGGAATCTACCAAACATTGACTGTGACGAGCGACGGCGAACGCTGTTCCTGCGGTGATAAATGTTCTCTATCATGCCATGATTCTCGCTGAATTCCCTGGAATCAGGCTGGGTAAATTCCGCCTGCAGGCTGCAATCAAGAGCGATCAACCACACGGACCAGGCCACACACTCCTATGACCGACATCGAAAAGCTGGGCCAGTTTTATCTGGGCAGAACGCACGATCTGAAAACCGGAGTCACTTCGCCCGATCAGCCTGTGATGTACAACTCCAAAGATCTCACAACTCATGCGGTCTGCGTGGGGATGACAGGCAGCGGCAAGACGGGTCTCTGCCTCGCCCTTCTGGAAGAAGCAGCCATCGACGGTACGCCGGCGATCTGTATTGATCCAAAGGGAGATCTCGGGAACCTGATGCTCACATTTCCACGTCTGGCGTCTGAAGATTTCCAGCCGTGGGTCGACCCCCAGGAAGCCAGCCGCAACGGAATGACTGTCCCGGAGTTTGCACAGAAAACGGCGGAGACCTGGCGGAATGGGCTTGCCGAATGGGGCCAGACGCCCGAACGGATCCAGCGATTTCGTGATGCGGCTGAAGTGGCAATCTATACGCCGGCCAGCAATGCGGGCCGACCCATCACCGTTTTGAAATCGTTCGACGCGCCGAATGATCAGGTACGATCCGACTCGGACGCTCTGCGGGGCCGAATCATGTCGGCAGTCTCCGGTCTGCTGGCACTGCTGCAGATCAATGCGGACCCCATCAGCAGTCGCGAACATATTCTGCTGTCCAATATTCTGGACTACTACTGGCGAAGCGGACAGAACGTTGACATGGCTTCGCTGATCCGCAGCATTCAGGCGCCACCCTTCAACAAAGTTGGCTTTCTGGATCTGGAATTAGACGGGCACCTCCAGTCTGCGCGCAATTCTGTACATGGATGAAGTGTTCGGCTATTTTCCTCCGACAGCCAATCCTCCGTCGAAGCTTCCGATGTTGACACTGCTGAAACAAGCACGTGCCTTCGGGCTGGGCTGCGTGCTGGCCACTCAGAATCCGGTCGATCTTGATTACAAGGGTCTGTCGAACTGCGGAACATGGTTCCTTGGGCGCCTGCAGACCGAACGCGACAAAATGCGTGTCCTCGAAGGACTGGAAGGTGCGGCGGCGACGACAGGATCCACATTTGATCGTCAGCAGATGGAACAGACCCTCGCCGGTCTGGGAAGTCGCGTGTTCCTGATGAACAATGTCCATGAAGATGCTCCGACGGTCTTTCGCAGTCGCTGGGCGTTGTCTTATCTGCGAGGCCCGGTGAGCCGTCAGCAGATCGAAGTCCTCATGGCGCCGTTGAAGGTCGGAAGGTCTCCGCAACGTCATCCGTGATCGCATCATCTGCGGCCACTGCTCCAAGATTTGCGGCCCCACAGGCTGAACTTCCCAGCCAGCCAACAAGGCCTGTACTTCCGCCCGGCATTCCCGAATTCTTTCTGCCATCGCATGTGCAGGCCGATCGATTTGTCTATCGCCCGGCGTTGCTCGGTCAGGCCCGCATTCATTTCATTGATGCAAAGAACGGCATTGATCTGTGGGACCCGGTCACGTTGATTCGCCTGGCCGCCGATTCGATTCCTGCAGATCCGTGGATGGAAGCGGACGAATGGGACGAAGCCGATATCCCGCAGTTGCTGCCTGAACCGGAAATCCCCAGCGCAACGTTTCGTGAGATGCCAGCTGATCTGACTCAAAAAAAGCCTTATACAGTCTGGACGACGACACTGAAGAACCACCTGTATCGGGATCGCAAACTTGTCGTGTTCACCTGCGAGGAATTGAAGCAAACATCGCAGCCTGGGGAATCAGAATCGGATTTCCGAATTCGCCTGCGACATTCTGCACGCGAGGAACGCGATCGACTGGTGGAAAAACTGCGCCGGAAACATGCAACAAAGTTTTCGACGCTGGATGACAAAATTCGCCGAGCCGAGCAGAAGATTGAGAAAGAGAAGCAGCAGAAATCTTCAAAGACGCTTTCAACGGCCGTAAATTTTGGAACAAGCGTCCTGGGAGCACTCTTCGGACGCAAACTGGGATCTGTCACAAATGTCACACGAGCAGGTTCGGTGATTAAATCAGCCACGAGTGCTGCAGCAGAGTCGACCGACATCCGGATCGCCGAAGAACAGTACGCCTCATTAATTGAGGAACGTGATGCACTTAACTCCACAGTTGAAAGTGAAGCCAATGAGATTGTCAGTCAGTTTGATACGGAGGTGATGAAGTTTGACAGTCTGGAAATCACGCCTCGAAAAACCGACACAGCCGTTGACCGCGTCGCTCTGCTCTGGCTGCCGTACGTCGACGATGGAGCAGGAAATATTCATCGAGCATTCTGAAGCCAAATTCGCGCGATGTTGAAGCCAACTCTCAGCAGCAACTTATGAAGGTGCGTGATTTGTATCATCCCAACCCGAAACGTAAGTGAGGGATTGAGCTTCAGCGGTTCGCCAGTGTTTCCCAAAATCCCTCGCTGACGCGTTGGGTTGGGATAATTTCCCTTCGTTTCCGACCATTGATACCCATTGGCCGCGAATGGCGCAACTTCAAAAGCAGCAGCTAAGGGTCTGCCGGTCACTTCAAATGTGAGCCGCTGAACTGCGTCCGCCATGAGCATGGTTGCCCGGTCAGACTCATCGGAGTTGGAGGTCCCGCGTTGTCTGGTGTGCCCCCAAAGTCCGCTCACAACAGTCCAAGGGCTTTGATACACTGCCCACACAGTGAAGGGGCTTGAATCCCGGATCCTGATTCCGGTTCGTTGAACTCCGTGGTTCCGCGCAATGACACTTCTCAAAGCCCGTCATCTTTTCGAATATGCGATCTTCCAGGCGATTCTTTTCGTCGTGAAATGCCTGCCAATCAGTGCCTCCATTGCGATGGCAAATACATTGGCATGGTTCATCCATTATGTGGTGCCTCGCAAAATCACTCGATATCAGGTCGCTCGCGAAAATCTTCAGATTGCGTTTGGCGATTCGCTGTCCGATCCGGAAGCTGATCACATCATTCACGGAATGTGGAAACATCTTTTTCGCATGGTCTGTGAGATGGTTCAACTGCCCCGTCGCTTTCGACTGGCAACATGCTCGGAAGTGCTGGAATTCGAAAGACGCGACGACTGCGTCAGAACGCTCTGCTCAGGACGTCCGGTCCTGTTTCTCGGAGGCCACTTTGGCAACTGGGAGATCAGCGTCAACACATTCGGCCACTTTGGTTTTCCGATGGGCGTGATTGCCCGACCACTCGACAATCCTTATCTCCATGAGTGGTTCAAGCAGTTTCGGGAGTCCACTGGCAACACCCTGATTCTGAAACAGGGTGCTGGTTCTGAGCTGGCTGAAATCATGGAGCAAGGCGGCATGGCATCACTGCTCTGTGATCAGGATGCTGGCCGATCGGGCGTCTTCGTCGACTTCTTCGGCCGCCCCGCTTCCACCTTCAAGTCGATCGCCCTGATGGCGCTGCATTACAATGCTCTGATAGTTGTGGGCGGCGCTTTTCGGCTGCCCGAGTCCAGACAAAAGGATGCACGCTGGGTCCGTTTCAGCCTTACAACCCAGGATGTCATTGATCCGGCCGACTATCAGGGGTCTGACGGGATTACTGAGCTGACACAAAGATTTACTGCGGCACTTGAGGCCTTGATTCGCAAAGCGCCCGAGCAATACTTCTGGGTTCACCGTCGGTGGAAAACTCCGCCAAACGCTCGACGTCGCAACAAAGAAACCGCCGCCTGATGACCAGAAATTTTACTCTTCCTGAAACCAGTGAGCAGCGAAGCCCAGTGACTTTTTCCCCGGCTCAAAATGGAGACAGCCTGTGACTGTTCCAGGTGATACCAGTAAATCGGTCGCATCAGCAAATCTGTTTCCGTTGCGGCTATCGGACTTTGAATACTACATGCTGACCGACGACCGACCATCACATCCGATGGTATTTGTCACGGTCGTCCATATCCGCGGTTCTCTGACGGAACTCCCCTTTCGGCAGTCTCTAGACGAACTTGTCGGCGCTCATCCGCTGCTCGGCTGTCAGGTCCGCAGGATTCCAGGCAAAGACTGGTGCTGGATGCCACTCGATCTTTCCGTTGAGGGATTTGCAAAAATCCTCGACTGGGAAATCGTAATGGAAGCGACAGCCACCGAATTTGTCCCGGAAGTGCTCGCGCTCGACATCCAAAAGCAGCCGGGAATCAGAGTCCGCGTTCGTGCTGCGGACAATAAAGCTCAGGTCGTATTGTATCTGCATCACGCCTGTTGTGATGGTATTGGTGCCGCGCATTTGATCGGTGAGTTGTTTGCAAGGTATGGCCAAAAAACGGCGGAGTCTGATGCCAAACGTCCCGAATTCGAGCCGACGAAGCCTTCACTTCTTCTGCAAAGGGAGAATTACAGCGCGGGAGAATCGTCGGCCCAGCGTCAGAAAAAATCGGTCCGTAAGGTAGTCGGAAAGATTTCGCGTCTCCTGCTGCGAGCCCCGGTGGTGCTGGCCGGTTCAACTGATTTTTCCGCATCGAAGACAACAGCCGAACTTTTGCAGAAACAGAAGCCCACCGATTCAAACTCTCACGCCATTCAAAGCCGCGTGCTTCCAAAGTCTCTGCATCGAAAGCTGCGTGCCGTCGCGGCTCAACTGAAGGTTTCCATCAACGATCTGTTTATTCGGGAAATGACACTTCAGATTCGTGACTGGAATCGTCGGGCTGGCCGGCCGTTTGGTCGTCGCTGGATTCGACTGGCCATCCCGCTCAGCATGCGCACCAGTGTGCACGACAGAATGCCGGCGGCGAATGTGGTGAGTTATGCGCTGGTCACCCGTCGCGAAGCAGACTGTGAGGATTCTCAGGAACTGCTCAGCTCCATTCACCGCCAGACAAGCGACGTTCTGTTCAACCGGGAAGGAATCGTCTGTCTGAAACTGTTTCGAGTGCTCCGCAGGATTCCTTATGCAATGAAGATGTTCCTAAGCTTCAAGACCGTTCTGAGCACAATGGTCCTGGCCAACGTCGGTGACGTTCGACGCCGATTCAGCGGCCGCTTTCCTCTGGAGAAGGGTCGTTGGATCGCCGGAAATGTGGTGCTGGAACAGATTCACGGCGTCGCACCCGTGCGTCCCAACACGCGAGCTGCCATGTCGATTGGTGACTACGCCGGGGACCTATCGATTAGCCTCAGAACCGATGGCCTGGTGCTTAATGCTGAGGATTCCCTGAGCTTTCTGAACGAATTCTTACAGCGACTGCAGACTCTGGCCGAGCACAGCAATGTGCCGGACAACGACGTCTCTGAACAGGCTGTGGAGATTGACTAATCTCAAGCCGTATCTGCCTGGCGGAATTTTAAATTCCAGATAATCAGCTGCATGCTGTGAGTTCCCTTTAAATTTGAAATCTCAAATCTCAAATTCGCCGCAGGCACGCCATGACGGGAACAACGGGGTCTCCTTAATTGTCTTTCTTTGGTCGTAACAAAAAAAACGTTCTGCCCATCCGTGTCAGTCAAGCAAACCGCGTTTGCGCAGCGACGCCTTAAGTTGATTGAGCGTCGGATACTTCTTTGCCAGAAGTGACGCGTGGCGGCGAGCGATCTTATCACCTTCTTCTCCACCAACCGCTTCACGTAAATCCGCCAGGATATCAGCAGCGGCTTTGTAGTTATTCGTCCCGCGAGCGTCAGCCATTTTCTCGGCTTTAGTCAGCCATGTTGCTGGCGACGCGACCATCTCTTTCATCCTCGCCTGCCGCTCCTTTTCGGCCTTCGCCGCATCGCGTTTTGCCTTTGCATCTGCCTCTCTCTTCCGGATCACGGTCTCGTTTGACCTTAGAGCTTTGCATATTTCGAGCAACTGACTGAACGTTCGTTTCTTCTCCGTCGTTGGCCACGCGATGGGTGACTGTGCCTCGCGAATTTCAGCAATCGTCTCCGCTTTAATGACTTGCGAATCCTCGACCAGAAAGCGAGTCAAAAGAGACTTCGATCGTTCGGCACTCAACGACCACGCCCAGTCTTCCAATATTTTGTCCTGCGAGACGCTGGCTGGGGCATTTTCAACACCTTCGGCGGCAGCCTTCAATAATAATGTGTCGAGACCAAAGAATGTCAGCAGCATCTCACTGTGAACCGGCGATTCGGCCATGCCATGCGGCACCGGAGGTTCGATCGTCTCATCGGGATCGTTGTTGTCATCATCGGCCGCACATAGCCATAGCAAGTACAGCGCCCTGAGATCTCCCGCCATCAACCTTTCGCGAACCTGAATTGCAGCATCGACAGACTGGGGGAAGTCCCAAATAGATTCCAAATCACTGCTTTCGTCATATGGACTGAGCGCCAGTATTCCACCCTTCCCTTTTACGTCCTTGCTCCACTTCAAACCTTCGCCGTCCACAAACTTCGACCAGACATGTTTTTCAAATGGAGAGCCATCAGGCAATCGCAGCCTGATCTCACGTGGACCATAGTTTGAGTAAAGCAAAAACACATCAAACCCGTTCCGCAGCAGACCATCAATATCTCCATTGAATGAGCTATAGTGATACTCAACCGTCAATGACCTCCGAGACACCTCCGCCCGCGAAGATTGTTGCTGCGCGAATTCAAACTGCTTGTCATTCAGCGGACGGTCAATTGCCTGAAACTCGACGTATTGATATTCGCTCATGACGCCATCCTTGTTCCGTTTTTGAATTCTTCGCACGATCAGCGTTGACCGCAGCGCGGTCAGGAAGTTTCTCCGGCGAGCGGGGGACGTCAGTCCCCTGATGACACGTTCGAACCCGAGACTCACATCTCCTGCTCGCCAGCCTCACGACTCACCGAGAGAAGTATAACTACTTTCATTCGATCCCGCGCAACGAAACGTTCAACAGGAGGCAGCAGAGGAAACGGAGAAAACGACGGTTCTCGGTGATCACCGCCATATAGTTCGTCTTCCATTCGGAAGCTTGCAGCTCCTGCCATTTGATGTGACCTCTGGCAGCCGATATGCTGACGACGAGTGAACGGTATTATGTGGACGAGCCAAGTAGTGAACCGAAAACTGCGGCGGCCATCAACGCAAGCGAAGTAGTCGGCGGCATCATAACAACCGGCGGAGGAGAATCGTTTGGGAAACAGCACTTGGGGTTTGCTCGGCCCCGAAAGAATTGCCAGCGAGCGACGAACTCGGACACTTGGACTGGGTGCGACAGTTCGCACGTTTAACGATCTGGCAGTGCCGGGATTTGGCGGTATCTGGTTCGGAAAACAGGTTTTCCTGGCAACTCTGGGCGTGGCAGTGGCTGAACGACTGCGAAACTCTGATCACCGGGTGACGAATATCGGAGTGGCGAATGCGGTCGAAGCAATCGGCTGCTGGTTAGCACTTGACCATCGGAACTGGGCCAGCGATCCGCGCGTGCGCGGTGCAACAAAGATGCGAGAGAAAAACGACCTATCGTTTGCAAAAGTTCGTAAACCCAATTTTTACGTCACACAGCCGATGCGTCAGGCCACAATTCAGCCGTTGCGGGCATTCGGCCTGGTGGACTCCATCGGAGAACGGTTTAACGGCTTTACCTGTAGCGATGCTGGAATGGATTTTATTGACGCCGTGTGCCATCAATCCAGTCCGTCTAATCGCAGCGTGCTCGAACACCTGTTCCGCTGGACATGTGGCGATGATGTCAAAATGAAAACCAGCAAACTGAGAGAAGCGTTGTCGCCGATTGAAACGATGTCTAAGAGCGGGCGTGAGTTTTTGCGGGAACGAGTTGCGTCTTCGGCCGACGCTGATGCAAGACAGCGAATGAACGCCCTCGCTTGGGTAGAATACATCCGAGCGAACCCAGGCAAGAAAATCAAATGGGATCGAAGGCCTCCAATGCTGGATGAAGCACATTGGCGCAACCTTCATGCCGGCGCATTATTCTTCCTCACCCGTGACGCTGCGATCAGATTACTGGACCAAATCGAAACTCAAATCGGTCAGCGTTCCGATCGGCGGATGCCGCTTGACAAGCCACTGCAACCCGCCATCGTGGCGCGGTGCCGCGAGTTACGCCAATTCGCTCAGGCGTTTATTGACAATTCATACGACCCCACAACCAATTGTGAAGCAATCGCGTTTTGTCGCGAGTGCAATGACTCATCAGATGTGCATTTGATCGAAAACCTGCTTTCCCGTGAAGGCCGCGTGTTGCAACAGAGAAGCCGTGACGTCGTTCCTGGCGTCGCCTTTCGCGGAATTCAAATGCCCGAATTCGAACCTGCGAGGAGTGACGAAGAAAGCGGTGCAGAAACAAGTCCTCCGAACAGGATCGCGTGGCCACCAGGAATCTCACACCGTGTCAACAACTTGTTTCTGTTCAATCTCGACTTGCGAGGTGAACTTGATGAATGGCTGCAGCAATCGTTAGAAGATCGGGGTGGGCGGACATGAGTAAACGAGATGTATCATACAAACCCTTATCACTCGCCCAGTACTTTGAAGCTCCTGATGAGTTCGTTGGCTGCTTCGGATGGATTTGTGGCTATTCGGCAGACAGTGGATTTCTGAACGATGCAGCCGAACGGTTTACTCGACGGACAGACAATCAGCGGGCATACGAAGGACGCATTTCAATCGCGTTGATGCTTGATCCGAGCAACCCACAGATCTTGCCAATTGAAGTACCCGGCGTACTGCATCTGCCCATCAAAGAGCGGGCACCATTCAGATTGCTGCACGCCAAAGTCGCTATTCTGGGCTTTCGACACGAGACCGATGCGAAACAATGGCGATTGCGATTGATTGTATCAACAGGAAACTGGACACGAGACACACTTGAAACGAGTCTGGATCTTGTTTGGAGTGTCGAGCTGACGAGCGAAGACTTAAAGACGCAAGCCGATTCTCTCGCTCAGATCAGCGCTGACATGAATTCCGCGTGGAATATGCTCAAGTGGCTGCAAGGATACTTTGATGTGCGAGTACTCCATGCCGCAGGCCTTGATCGGAATCAGTCGCCAACAGAGACGGCGAATCAATTGCTTGAACGCTGGATCGCCAAGACCCGCAGATTTCAGGCGTCAGCCACACCTCAATTCTTTGACAATCGGAAGGAATCATTTCTTACGAGTTTGCCGAGGATGATTGATGCAGACGGCGCATCGTCTTCGAGAAACTATCTGGCGATGGGTTCTGGATTCTACGAAACGTCGAGCCGCAAAGACCAAATCCCCTCGGTTTTGAAAGCGATCGTTGAACGGCTGCAAGGCGAAAAACTGCTGTCGCAAAAACCGGTGGTGGATGTATTCGTGAATCCGCATGCATGTCAGGCAGTTGCAGGATCATTGGCGGCAATGACGGAAGCAAACTGGACAATCCGAGAAGCAGCGGTGGCGGACTTTTTCGGTCAAGCGACACGAACACTGCATGCCAAGTTTCTCTTTGGTGCCTCAGAGAGTCGCAATTCTGATTTGTGCAACAGCGCCTGGGTGTATCTCGGGTCAGGAAATCTCACCGGCCCAGGTTTCACGAAAAGGATGTCGCGAGATGGCGGCAATTTGGAGGCGGGCGTCATTTTCAGGCCCCAAAGGCTTCGTTGGCGGCCTTCGAAGAAGTCCGAGCTTGATGATTTAGTAACCAACTTTCTGCCGTTGCAATGGGATTCCGACGTCAGCGAAAAATCAGAGCCGCTTCATGCGGGCGATGAGTTTCCCAACCCCGAAGTCAATTTCACTGCAGCACCCGTAGCGTACTTCTTCTGGCGCGAGGAAGACGGGAAGGGTTGGCTGTGGGCAGATCAGATACCACAACATCCGTATGAAGTTCTTGATGAAAATGGTGCCCACTGTCCACGAGATACCGAGAAAGGAATTCAATGGTTGGGCGCCAAGCCGCGCGAAGTACGTGTCTGGTGGAACGAAAATGATGAACACCGGGAAGCGTCGCTGCCAGTCATTGATGAATACGGACGAATCGCCGCAACGACCATGCCGAAACTCGCCATCGATCAGGCATGGAGCCAGCTTGAGAACTTCCCGATGCCGCCCGACGACGAAGAAATCCGTGAAGGCGAAGAAGAAAAAGGGCTGGGCGACGGCAAGGTGCAAATTACTAACGGGAGTGCGACGACCAACTATCCTGTGCGCCAGATGATGCAACTCATCGAGAACATCGCGTCGAAACAAACGACTGTGCCCAGAGTCGATTGGCCGATGTGGTGTACCCGTCTGGAGCAGTGCTTGACTCAGGCTTCTGGAAGCAAGGTACTTGAGGAGTTTTTGAAACTCAAAATCAACCCGCTGAGTCCATTAAAGAACATTGCATTCCGCCCCAGTTTTGCGGAAAGCAAAAAAACGATCGAAGGAGATCGCTACGAAGAGGCGCTCGTGCGAGTGGAAAAAGCGTGGCAGGTCGGTTCACTGAATATCCTTGGAGCACCGCTGTGAGACAGAAATTTCAGGGCTGGAAGAAAGTCGCATCACTATTGCGAAAAACGACTGATGATCAACAAGTGTTCGCTGCGGAAAAAGGAGATGAGGCCGCGAGATTGAACCACGGGCAGCGTGCCAGCTTGCGAGCAATTGCTTACCGAATCACCGACAATGGCCTCGTGATCGCGGACGAAGTCGGCATGGGGAAAACACGTATCGCTGTAGAAGTCGCGCGATGTGTCAAAGAATGTGGCGGTCGAGTTGCAATCGTAGTACCACCTGGATTGGGATATCAATGGCAATCCGAACTTCGTGATGGTGGACTCGGCGATGTTCCGCCAATCCTTCGAAGCCTAGATGCTTATCTTAAAGCATGGGACGAGGGAACCGGACCATGGTTTGAGATTCCAGTCGTTGTCGTCTCACACATTTTCGCAAACTGGCGGCTTGGTGGAGACGCAAAGAGTTGGCGATGGGCGTTGTTACCTGAGATCTACGCGCACTTGCGACGCTCTGGCGGTCGTCTCCCTCGCGACTACAGAGGCGATGACAAACTAGCAGCGGCACAGAGAAAACAATGCGACGAGATTGCGCGATGTATTGTGGATGCTGTGCCATCAAAGAAATCGCATCCCATTCGAAAATTGCTGGCGAACCTTCTCCAATTTGAATGGAAAGAGACGCTAAATCCCGAACATTATTCGACCGATGGAATCATGCGAATCCCGCTTGAGCAATGCGTTGGTGCGGGTCTGGGTGTGTTCGATTTGATTATTATCGACGAAGCTCACAAAAGCCGCGATTTGAACAGCACGTTGTCACGATTGCTGGACAACATGATCGTTGCATCGAACGCGACGCGGCGGATTGCATTGACTGCGACTCCCGTTGAATTAGATGTGCAGCAATGGGTGAGTACGTTGAATCGACTCAAACTTGGTGATGATGCAGTAAAAAGTGTGAAAGAAGCCAGCAGTCAGTATGCCGAAGCGGTCCGGCGCGTCCAGAACACGTGGCGAACCAGCGAGGACTCGCGAGTTGCGTTTGGGGATGCCGCAAATCAATTTCATCATGCACTGGAAAAATACTTGCTGCGCCGCGACAAACGCGAAGACTCCATGGTCAAGACCTTTGTGACACGCACAAAATTGCCCCACAACCAATATCGCAGTGAATCGGTGATTTCGATTGAGCCTGAGTCGCTTTCCGAAACGTGGCGTCAGGCTATCTGTGCAGCGGAAGCATTGTCAGTGGTCACGCGGAATTCCGAGGATCCCATTGCCAAACGGTTGCGGTTGACACTGGGCAATGGACACGGTGTTGCAAACATTCTCGACCAATATCGTCCGAACGAAGAGGACAAAAAACAGAGGGAATGGGACCAAGATCAACAAGACGCATTGTCGAAGACAATTAAGTTCCCCCGCAGTGACGGTCAAGCGAGACACCAAACGTGAAGCCCGCGCTCAGTGGTGGATGCAAACGATGCAAGCCGCTTTTATTGGAAGCGGCGACGAAGCGTTATTCGATCATCCGGCGATCTTGAAAGTCGTTGACGAAATTGAGTCGGAAACGTCTAAAGACAGGAAGGTCCTTGTATTTGGCAAGTTCACGCGACCCATGCGAGCTTTGGTTGATTTGTTAAACGCGCGAGAAATGCTGCGTTGTGTTCAAAACGGTTTGCCGTGGCCACAAACGAAAGTGCATGGTAGGCAAAACGCCAGTTCGGAAGAGAGCGAATGGCCAGCCGTCCGAGCGGCACATCGACAACTCTGTAGCCCCGTTTCACTTCAATCCCTCAATGCAAGACTGAAGAAAATGTATGACGTCGAGCGAAGGCGGCGTGATAGTTTCACCGACGGGTTGATCGCCAAGCTCGAACGCGGCATCTCCAGCATGAAAGTAGCCGGCGAATCGATCCAGCCCATTTTCCGAGCTTTCAATGACGCGATTGAGATGGATCGACCGGATGATCGCAATCCACGCACGATCGTATCACGAGCAGTAGCAGATGCACTGGGCAACAATTACGGCTCACGCTCCGATATTCACTGTGCCGAAGCATTTCGCGATCTGATGCTTGCCGCGATCGATCACGATGACGCCGACGCTATCGACGAAGCAGATGGCGATGCGACCTACGAGCATTGGGATACAATCGAGAGTCGCCTGGATGAAGAATACAGCCACGCTCGCGGTGGTTTTGCGCGTCTTATGCACGGCCCGACTCGAAATGAATCGCGAAAAATGATTCAACAGGCATTCAATCGACCGAACAGCTTCCCTCGCGTACTCGTCGCGCAATCTGTCGTCGGCCGCGAGGGGCTGAACCTGCACCGCGCCTGTCGCGTTGTTATTCTGTTGCATCTCGAATGGAACCCAGGCGTTGTAGAGCAGCAGGTTGGAAGAATTGATCGAGTTGGAAGCCTGTGGTGTCAGGAAATGCAATCAATTGCCGCTGATCGATCGGCTTATGAATTGCCGCGTATCGAAGTCCGCCAAGTTGTCTTTCGGGGCACCTACGACGAGCAGAACTGGCAGGTATTGAAACAACGCATGGACAATAATCGTGCTCAATTGCACGGAATCATCATTCCACCGAGCGCCGTGAAGCAAGATGAGGAATCGAGAAAGATTATCTACAGTATTGAGCAAATGGCACCGAATTTCTCGCCGACTCATCAGTACGGCGACTCGACCAAATAACACAAATCGAAGTTGCTTGTCACTTTATCTCTTTACAGGGCGGAACTGTGAAACACTCAATCATCGACTGGGAATCGCCCGCCCCTCGCATACCGCACGCACAAGTCGAGTCAATTGAGAGATTCTCCGCGCGTGGGATGCATTGGGTTTACGGAAGAGGATGTACCTTTGGCCGAATGGCCAACTTTAATTTGGATGCCTGGCAGAATCGCAGCGGTGACATCTTCGTCCGATTTTGGTCTCGAAATGAGGAAGTCGATGACTTCGCGTTTTTTGTGCGCGGCGTGCCCTCTTCGTTTTTTGACAATCAGGAGCGTGGAAAATCGGTATCGGATGCATGGTTACCCAAACGACTTCGCGACGAGTACGAAGAATGGATTGACGTTGGGCTGTAAACTGATCTACGTCAATTCCGCAGCGAGCGGCATGAACGAAGTGGCCGAAAGTGATTTCGCCGCGAAGAGCAGGCACGCCTGAATGTCGTCTTCGCTGAGTGACGTGTATTCCTGTGTGATTTCCGAGACGGAAGCCCCGTGCGCCAAAAGATTGCGGACAAATTCAACAGACAAGCGAGTGCCGCGATTGACGGGCTTCGCAAATTGTGTTTTTAATCGTCCTGACCATCATCGTCCTGTCAACATAAGAAGCGAAGTTCAATTACAAAGAAGGACAATGAGGCTGTGCGTTGTCGTTCATCGCAGTTGTCAAACCTCTGTTCCACTGGCGTAAAGCCAGTGGGGACACACCTGTCGCGTTCGTGCCGCTCCCGTTTAGTTTCCAAACCTGCGGTCCACTGGCACAGGGCCAGTGGGGCCGAACATTGCACCAGTGTACTTGTAATACGCCTACGGCTCGCCGTTAAACGAATTATGCTCGATAACTTGTGCATGGGTGCTTACATAAAGTGTGATCTCGGATTAATTGACGAGCGGAATCAACAGGAAGCACAATCAGGGGACTCACGTCCCACCGCTCGCCGTGCGCGTTCAGACTGTTACCGCCTCCAACTCCGCAAGCAACTTCAGATCATCCTCATGTTGTCTCTTCGCGCGTTCGTACGAGCCAAGTGTTTTGGTGAAGACGAGTTGATAACGGTTCCCGGCCTTTTCCAAGCGATGATCGACGTCGCATTGATGGGTGTGAATAATTCGGATGATTTCGTCGCGTTCGTGCTCTCCGGCGAGGATTGTGAGGGTTTCAGTCCTGGGGTCGGCGAGGAATTTGTTCAGTTGTGCGTTGTACTTGCTGGACACGCCAAACATGCCGTAAGTGCCCTCAATTTTTGCGGGGCGAGTCCAGTCGGTGGGCTCCTGCGGCGGTCGTGATGTGGCAGCGATGAGTTCCGAGCGGATGGCTTCAAACCATTGAGCGAAGACGGGAGGAACTTGCTGAAATTGCTTCCGGCTCCAAGGAATCAAATTCAGCAGGCATGGGATCTGAACACTGTCGCGATCAAAGCGTTTTGGCAGCGCGCGGAATGATGCCACGAATTTCGTGGCCAGTTGATCCTGTCCGGTCGAGAGCAATGCTTGCAATAATAATTCCAGAGGTCCGATGAGCTCAGGAAGCGCGCGTTCGCCAAATCGCATATTCTTGGGGTCGCAATAGCGACCGTAGAATCGCTGTGTTGTCGCCTCGCAAAGGCCCGCCAGAAACGTTCGGTCACCTGCCAGCTCGGGATCGGAACACAACATGCTGAGCCACGTCAGATCTCGGTTTGCGATGCCGTCGTCCCACTTGCTGATCGGCGCTTCGAGCATCTCCTTCAGGCGACCAGCAAAGGGTACGACCCCGTATTGATGACAAATTGTCGTGAGATATTCGTTAATCGGAGTCGCTCGGTCTTTTTGCATCGCGGCGAGCATTGCGTCATGCAATGACTTATCTTCGGACTCGGACAACGTTTCGACAAATTCTCGCATCCACGGTCGATCATCTTTGGATTCACCGTGGCCTCTGACATGCACACGTTCGGGCCAGCAGCGAATGATGGCTCGCGTGAGGCGGAAGAATTCGCGTTTCGCTTCTTCCTGCTGCTCCTTCTGCGGAGTCTCATTCAGTTTCTGCCGCATTGAAAAACACATCGCCACGATGTCTTCTAAATTCCCTTGCCCCAGCACATCGTAGTGATTATCCGCGTGCCACAGCACAATCGCCGAACGATGATACCAGCGTTTGAGTTCGTTGCCGGCGTTGCCCGTGTAACCTTCGTACTCTTCGGAAGTCGGCTGCCAGTCATCCAGCGGGATTTTTGAAACGATCGACTTTGTGTCGAACGGAATCACGCCGAACGCCTGTGTCTCGCCGCTGAAGTCACGCCATTCTTCGCCGTGAAGATCGTCTTCGTACGTTTCGCCAATCTCCAGTCGCGACACATCTACTTTTTCCGAACTCCAGTAATCCCGCCGCCTCGATTTGCCATCCTCAGCAGCCTGATGCAAGTGCCGCGAGACTTGCGCCAGATAGATGCGGCAATCCGCCAGATTCGCAGCGGATTCAATCAGGTCGCCCATGCTGCGATCAGCACCTTTGAGCAACTCCGCAGTCAATCCGGCTTGTGTGTATTGATGCTCAAGCGCAAACGCCAACGGCAGCGTGGGATGTTTGGCGATGTGGGCCTTGATGGAAGTTGCCAGTCGAGTTGCATCGTCCAGATCTGCGTTTTCTTTTTTTACAACCGTCGAT
>JBDNHX010000373.1:0-20375 GCA_041688565.1 Planctomycetaceae bacterium | reverse complement strand
CAGCGCGTTTCCGGCTTGAGCCGACATGTGGCGAATGGATGCGTCCGGATCGTCGACTGCCGGAAATCCTGGATTTCTGTCGGCAGAGGTCGATGAAACGATCTCTTCATTTGACTGCAGAAAGATCAGCACATCAAGGCCGATCTGAATCTGGTCGCCGTGGTGCAGCCGGGATGCAATGCTGATTTTTTGCCCATTGATCAGCGTGCCGCGGGAACTTTCGTTGGTTAACGTGCAGAAGTCTGTTCCACACTCAATCAACGCGTGCAGCTTGCTCACAATCGGCGACTGAAGCTTCAGATCACAGAATCCTGAACGACCAATTCTGGTTACACCAGGGGGAAGTTCAATGAGCTGCTCGGAGCCGTTGATATTTTTTTTCAGGCGGGCCATGAGTCGCTCTCGGATAAGACTTTTACCCCGTGTTACGTTCCCGATCTCTTTCCAGTGTACCCATATCTCGCATGTGCTCAAGAAACCAAGGCGTGCAATCGCGGAGGAAAATCAGCCATTATGATCTCTGGTATTCACTTGTCCCTCGCCGTACCCTTTGCTGCCAGTCGTCCCTCGAATCCAGTGTTTTTGACCATACCCATCGAAAGACGATCGACACAGGCTGACAATTTCCAGTGCCACGCGCCAGAATCTCGGTCCCGATTGAGTCACGACTTTTCTGAAAGCCCGAATCTACAGATGAATTCACATCATATGAGTATTACCCGCCGTCCCGTATCCATGATTGCGGCAATCATCACTCTTTTTGGTATCCACTCGATGCACAGTTTCAGTGCACAGGGTTTTGCGGCTCCCCCTGAAGGAATTCCTGCGGAGGCTCAGCAATTTTCTGAGACCAGCGCGGAATCGCCGGAAGCGTGGCAGCTGAACAATGATCTTTATCTGGCGCTCGAAACATTCACGCCAGAAACTTCCGTCAGGATCCCGCGGCTGGCCAACGTGGTTCGGACAATTTCATGGCAGTCAGATCCTGAATCTCGCCTGAATCTGCAGCCCGAGCCGTCGCACTGGATAATTCGTGCGGGGGTCGCTCCGGCAGGCACAAGCCCAATCCTGGTGCTGAAACTCGACGCCCCTGCGCGACTCTTTCAGGATCCGATGATTGTAACACCTGATTCTGACAACACGATTTTTCTCGCCGCGAAGTTCGCCAGCACTCATGGGGAAAACCTCCGCTTCGAACCGCAGCCGCACAAGAACACGGTCGGCTACTGGAGCAATCCGAAAGACACGGCGGACTGGCACTTCCAGGTCACGATGGCCGGAGCCTACGAAATCGATATCCTGCAAGGTTGTGGCACAGGCCATGGCGGAAGTCAGGTGAAGCTGGAGGTGGAGAATCAGGACGTGAACTTTAAGGTGCACGAAACGGGTCACTTCCAGAATTTCATTTGGCGGACGATCGGCACTGTTCAACTGACGAAGGCCGACAAGACAAAACTGGCGATCATCCCGCAGAAAAAACCGGGTGGTGCAGTCATGGATGTGCGAGCCGTTCGACTTGTTCCCACAGGCGCGAAAAGAACTTTCGATTCAGAACTGGCTGATCCAAATTCATTGCCGAAGGCGAATGACGAATAACCTGAGCACTCCGAGCCCCATGACCACTCCATCAAATTCCTGTTGGCGAAGAGACAGGTGTAAGTTACGCCCGCCGCTCCGTCGGCGGGAAAGACGATTTAGCCACGGATGTGGCAGTAGGTTGGACATTCTTGTCCGACACGTGCGCGAGTGATCTGCCGAGGGTCACAGCGGCGCGAGTGTTCAGTTTTCAGGACGGACATCGAGTCGAATTTCTGACCGCGGATAGCGCGGATCACACGGATAGAAATCGCAGGGGAACTGGCTTGCGCCTTGTGAGGCTGAAAGTCAGCTTCCCGTGTCACGAAATCTATTTCGATTTCTTACCCTTCTTCAGTTTGCTCTTCGCAGCGGCACTGGCTTTCGCCTTCGCTTTGCCGCTGGTCGCAGTCTCGGTGGAGCCGCCAAAAACCTTGTCCCAGCCGCTGACGAATTTCTTGGATGCGCCCGTGTGAACTGTGTATCCGGTCATCTTTTCTTGCCGTCCTTCTGTAGAGGTAAAACGTCAGGGGTTGTCGTCCATAAATAAAACAACCCTGCGTCCGGAAGGATGCAGGGTTGCGTAAATTTCGTCAAGTGTTGGCGAGAAAGGAAGCCTTCCTTCCAACATCATTTCGTCATGCTGGCGTTGAAGCCGCTTCTGCTTCCGGAGCCGGTACGTCGACGCCGCCCGTAAATTCCAGCTGCTTCTGATCGCCCACTTCTTTCACGCTCACGTGAATCGCGTTCTGACCATCAAAGGTGCCTCGCAGAAGTTCTTCTGACAGAGGATCTTCGATAAATCGTTCCACGCTTCGACGCAGTGGACGAGCACCATAGTCCAGACCGTCATCGACTTCGCCCTTGTCGATGATGAACCCGCGAGCTTCGTTGCTGAGCACGAGACGCTTGCCGCGTTCCTGCAGACGATCGTAAACTTTGGCCAGTTCGATATCGACAATCTGCATCAGTTCGACGCGAGTCAGCTTGCGGAAGACTACAACTTCGTCCAGACGACCGAGGAACTCCGGCTTAAACTGACGCTGCAGTTCATGCATCAAGTTGACCTTCATGTCTTCGTAGGACTTTTCAACATCGCGATCACGCAATGTGTGCAGACCCATGTTTCCGCCGTGAGCCATCTTGCTGGCACCCGCGTTTGTGGTCATGATCAACACAACGTTCTTGAAGTCGACTCGACGCCCAAAGCTGTCCGTCAAATGTCCCTCTTCCATGATCTGCAGCAGCATGTTGAAGACGTCCGGATGAGCTTTCTCAATTTCGTCGAGCAAAACAACCGCGTACGGACGGCGACGAATCTTCTCCGTCAACTGACCGCCTTCTTCAAAGCCGACGTAACCCGGAGGAGCACCGATCAGACGGCTGACGTTGTGCTTCTCCATGTACTCGGACATGTCGATCTGAATCAGAGCGTCCTGATCGCCGAACATGAATTCGGCCAGAGTCTTCGCCAACAGAGTTTTACCAACCCCAGTTGGACCCGAGAACAGGAACACACCGGTTGGACGCTTTGGATCTTTCAATCCACTCCGACTTCGCCGAACGGCTTTGCAGACCTGAGTGATCGCCTGATCCTGACTGATGACTCGCTTGTGCAGTTCAGCTTCCATCTGAAGCAGACGAACCGCATCTTCACTGGACAATCGAGTCAGCGGGATGCCTGTCATCTTGGCAACCACTTCCGCAACCACTTCGGCATCAACCACGCCATCAGTTTGGCGGGACTTCTCACGCCATTCTTCGGTCAGTTGATCCTTCTTCTTGCGAAGCTTGTCAGCCTGATCACGGAACGAAGCGGCCTTTTCGAACTTCTGCTCGGCAACGGCTTCTTCTTTCGCAGTGTTCAGTCGCTGGATTTCTTCTTCCAACTCTTTCAAGTCCGGTGGACGAACCATCGATTTGAGTCGTACGCGAGCGCCCGCTTCATCGATTATGTCGATCGCTTTGTCGGGAAGACAACGAGCTGTGATATAACGAGTTGACATCTCAACCGCTGTCTCAAGAGCGTCATCGGTGATCTGGACGCGATGGTGTTCCTCGTAGCGATCGCGAAGGCCTCGCAGAATTTCGACAGCCTGCTTTGGCGATGGTGGTTCAACCATCACCGTCTGGAATCGTCGTTCCAGAGCAGCGTCTTTCTCAATGTACTTACGGTACTCGTCCAGCGTCGTGGCACCGATGCACTGGATTTCTCCCCGGCTCAAGGCTGGCTTCAGCACGTTCGAAGCGTCGATGGCACCTTCTGCACCGCCAGCACCAACAAGTGTGTGCAATTCGTCGATGAACAGAATGGTGTTCTTGGCTCGACGAACTTCGTTCATTACAGCCTTGATGCGTTCTTCGAACTGACCACGGTACTTGGTACCCGCGACCATCATCGCGAGGTCGAGCACGATAATGCGCCGATCGGCGAGAATATCGGGAACAGAGCCGTCGACAACCATCTGGGCAAAACCTTCGACGATCGCCGTCTTGCCAACGCCCGCTTCGCCCAGCAGAACTGGATTGTTCTTCTGACGACGGCACAGGATCTGAATCACTCGTTCGATTTCTGATTCGCGTCCGATGACTGGGTCCAGCTTCTTCTGCTTGGCCAATTCAGTCAGGTCGCGACCGAAACTGTCCAAAGCCGGAGTCTTGCTGCGGCTGGCGCCCTTAGTGGCAGCGCCACCGGCACCGGCACCGCCTGCCGCTCCACCGCGTTCTTCAGAACCCGGCTCGGCGGATTCCATGCCATGACCCAGCAGGTTCAGCACTTCGTCACGAACATCTTCCAGCTTCAGCCCGAGGTTCATCAAAACCTGAGCAGCCACGCCTTCCTGCTCACGCAGCAGACCGAGCAGCAAATGCTCTGTGCCGACGTAGTTATGGTTGAGGTTTCGCGCCTCATCCATGGCATATTCAATAACCTTCTTGGCACGCGGTGTCTGAGGCAGCTTGCCCATTGTCACCATGTCCGGACCAGTCTGGACGATCTTCTCGACTTCATTGCGGATCTTTCGCAGATCCACGTCGAGATTTTTCAACACGTTCGCTGCGACTCCGGAGCCTTCCTTGACCAGTCCCAGCAGGATATGTTCCGTGCCGATGTACTCGTGATTAAATCGCTGAGCCTCCTGGTTGGCCAGTTGCATCACTTTCCGGGCACGATCTGTGAAGCGTTCGTACATTCGACTTCCTCGTTTTCGAATCTTCTTTTAAAGCCCTGTGACCGAAGCCTCAGGAACCAAATGTCGCCTGACACACTGAATCAGGAACATATTGACTGGTTCATTTAGTTGACAGTCTCAGGTCGCCCTGATCTGTCCAGTAAACTACGTTTTTCCGCCCCCGGACTTCCAGGAGCCACTTATGTGAACTCTAGCGCCCAGTAGCGGTATTATGGCAGAATTCCGCTGAAATTTGACCAGTACCGACCCAAAAAGTACGTTTGAAAAGCCTTGCGGGGTCGAACCATAATCTCGCGTTCACAAAAACCCGAACAACTTAAGCGAAGCACACTGACAACTCACAAGATCCTGACAACCGATCAATTCACCCTGTCAGTTTGACAGTGGCCCACCGGAAACAAACTGCCGAAGCCTTTTCAGCGAATGCCATACCGAATTCTAGGAGGCGTAGTGGAAAGGGACAAGACAAGCCATCTCGCCTTTCCCTACAAACCTCCCGATCGCCCTTCACAACCACCTCATTCTTCCGCCCCGTCAACCCACTCGCCGAATCACGAGAATGGGCAGTTAGCAAAATTTCACAATTGGGGCTTCGGGTTGGTATGACGATTGGTTCACAAAGACGGGTTTTGGGCTCTGGACTCTGGGCCGAATATCACAACTACGGTGGCCCGATGCTCTTTGAGCGAACCTTCCCCTCGCTCCCGTTCCAGGCAGAGTTTGCCAGACAACTGGCAAAGCACTGGTTTCGACCCCGTGGATGATTTCTGTTCCTGCTGGCGATGCCGAACGGTCGGCCCATTTCGACGCGTCGCGGACAACTTTTCTTTCAGCCTAACAACTCACTTTGGTCCAGGCGACTGGTCCGGTGCAGGTGTCGAGTCCATCACCGCCATCCACAACACCCAGGAGGGTAAAGGTCAAGTCAATCGCAATCAAATCGTCACCGCCGAGTGATAATCAATGGTTAGCCAATCGCCTTCAAGATTGGCACCGGTGATTTGTACGCCCAGCAACAGACTCAGCTTGCGAACCGCCACGACCTGGTTTTTCCGTGGATCAAGGATTTCCAGATTCTGTCCTTAGCGGCGAAGCACGATCTGGTCCGCACCAATGCCTGTCGTCGCGAACAAAAACTCCTGAGTAAGCTTGGAAATAAACACGTCATTGCTGCCAGCGCTGGTCAGGTTGAACGTCCCGGCTCCGGGATCGAAGTCCACTGTGCCTGAAAAATACCCGGTCGAATAGACGTTTCCCGCACTGTCCGTCGCGATGGCCTTGCCAACATCATCGCCTGTTCCGCCGAATGCACTGGCAAAGGCGAAATCGCCGGTCAGCAAACAACGAGATTCCAATCGTTAAAATACGCTCCACGGCGATCGTCGAAAACGACGTGACGGTGCCTTAGGCACGGTAAGGCAACAAACGCTTCAAGGCAGTGCCAAACAAATTTTGTTTCGGAGTGCAAATCATGGCAAAAGCTTTCGTGTGAGATGGCAAAAAAACGGGAACCCAACTCTGATAATCCTGACAGCAGGCCAGCAGCATGACGCTGGCCCTTGAAACGGTGCCATTTGGTGGTTGGTAGAGGCGGTGCCACAGAAAGCGGTGTCAGGCACGAATGACGCTGTCGCATACGTAAGTTAAATCCGGCGCAGGACGTTCACAATTGTTTGCTGAGCACGTTTCGGGATTGTTGGGTTCCGTATACATTTCATCCAAAGCCTGAGTCATGCCAAAATCACTGTCACATTCTTTCACTACTTTTTTTTCTTCGGGCGGATGATCCACGCGGCAATTCCGGCGATCAGCAGGATTGGCAGCAGGAACTTCACGCGATTAATAAACACGGCCACCAGCACAATCATCGCGAGGCGGCTACGAGTCAACGCGGGCCACGATGTCGGACGCGGTGTGACGGGTATAACCAGCCAGATGGCACCCAAAACGATACTGATCCGCATCGCGGCGGCTGGCCACGCGGAATCCGCGATGCCAAACGTCAGGCCCAAGACCGCAAGGATCAGACAGCCGAGCGCCGCCCAGCCCATGCGACGACGGCGTTCAATCAGAGGAGGGTCAGAGACGGTCATGAGCAGCAGATTGGCATTATTTTTCGAGTTCCAGATAGAGTGGCAGATGCCTGTAGTAAACTTCAAGCATCAGCAGATTAACACATGTGAGGTAATGCCGTCCTCCACCGCTGGCCCACTTCTCGGGAGTGGGGCGAGCCGGGTCCCAGCTGCCGCTCAACGGACCGGTCTTGCTTTGCGTTGATGTCAGCAGATCTCGCAGTCCTGCATTCCATTCATTCCAGTATTCGCCCTGCATGTGAAACATGACCTGCGTCGCGTAATACCAATAATACGAATCCCGCTGACCGAAATCAGGCAATCGTGTTCTGAGAAAGTTGGCTCCTGCAATCAGCTGCGGATCATCTCGTTTGGCTCCCAGATATTGTCGCATCAGCAGGCCTTCCGCGGTCATCGCAGGACTTGGCTGGCTGCTGGGATGATAACTGAACTGGCCGACTGCGGTTTTGCTCTGCACAGAATCCAGCCACCGCGCCACGTTGGCGTAGGCCGTGTCGGGAATTTTCAGCCCGGCCATCTCACCGCTTTTCAAGGCCATCAGTTGCCAGCCCGAGACCGATGTATCCGATTCAAACTGAGGCCGATATCTCCATCCGCCAAATTGAGGATGCTGAGAAGCCACAATGAAATCCAGAGCCCTCTGAGCTGGCTCTTTCAGTGCGGCATCCTTTGTCAGCCCATAAGCCTCACAAACGGCAATCGACGCGATTCCATGACTATAGAACCAGACGAATTCGGTCTCATCCGAAAACAGATCTCCGTCCGGTTTCTGCCGATCCAGAAGCCATTTCATGCCGCGACTGACCGCTTCCTGATACTTGCCTGATTGATGAGTGTATCCGGCACCAAGATAGGCCAGCAGAGCCAGTCCTGTGGCCGCACTGTCAGACTTAAAACTTCCCTGTCCGAGGTTTGGCTGATCGTCGCCAGGGAAATCGTTGATGCTCCAGTGACCATCGGGATACTGATTTCTGGTCAACCATTCGAGACCTCGTTCAACGGCTTCCTCCGATGGTTCCGAGCCTCCCAATGTTCTTGCGGCTTTGCGTCGCGCGGTTGTGGTTCGCATGGAAAGGCTTTCAGGAATTCTCGCTTCAGCCGAACCGGCTCGAGCTTCCACCGAACGTTTCACCAGTCCTCCGACAGCATCTGCGGAGGCGAGACTTGGGCGATCGGTTCCTGTTCCGGTACGTCCTGCACTGGTCGCAACTTTCAGCGGCTGTGACCCCGATCCCGGCGCCGCAGTTGGAGTGCCAGCGGGTCCGTTGGCTCCCGGCAGTCCTGCCGAACGCCGCCGCACACTGCTCAAGGCTGGTCCCGCCACAAGTCCCTTGCCAGCCGCGGCGGACTGAGGTCCTGCGTAGACCAGCGTACCGCTCTGCTCGGCTTCAACCATGCCCGACGGCAGGCCGCTGGTACCGCCAGTTTCGCTGCGGGCGATCGGTCGTCGCGACGGCGTGCTGGATGCGAGCCCTTCGGTTGCGCCAAGTCGGGCGCTCGGGTCCGTACCACGAGCGTTCGATGCCATGGACGCGGAAGCCCGGCTGCCCGTTGCGGAGAGCGCTGCCGTTGATGGTGAGCCGACTGAACTTGTTCCCGCAGTTGCCGTGCCGGGAGTTCCTGACGTGGCGGACGATGGCAACCCCGTGGTTCGGCGACCGACGGACGCTGTCGCTGGTCCGGCAAGTACCGATGGACCGCCAGCTTTGCCCGTTTGTCCCGCCTCGGCAACGCCCGACGACTTGACTGTCGAACCGACGGCGCTGGCCTGTCGACCGTTGCCCGGGGAAGTGGACATCGCAAGCGGCTGACCTCCGGATTCTCCAGGCTTTGGCAGAGCGCTGCCACCAGCGGCTCGCGCGACTTTTGTCGTGGCCAATGTCCCGCTTGCCGGTAATCCTCCCGGGACGCCTGACGCGGCCGGTGACGATCCGGAGGCCGCCGAGTTCGCCGGCAAATTGGCCCTTGATCCACGCGATCCGGCGGTTGCCAGAGCGGATTCTGAAATCTGCGGTGCGTCAGATCCGTCCGCTGTGGCGACCGCTGCGTTCTCGGACGAAGTATCTCCGACAGCAGACTCAGATGTCGCGGCCTGGCGGGACATGGAAACTGCGCCTCCGTTTTCAGGCGTCGACTGTGACGAATCGCTCGACGTCGCCGCACGCAACGCTGCACTTTTTCCGATCGCCTGACTGGCGACAAAGGAGGGCGATGCCGCTGCCATCTGAGCGGACTCATCGGCAGCTTTCGCGGTCTGACGTGCGACGTTCAGACTCTGCTCCTGCACTTCCGCCTGATCAGCGGCTGCAGTCTGCACTTCAACGGACTCTGCCGCGGCTGTTGTTGCCTTGACCTCCGTCACCGATCGGGAGTTCTCGGCGGCGGCCATGGTTTCCGGGATAATCGAAGCGTCCGTTCGCGCGGCTTCCAGCCGCGCAGCCTTAGGTTGTTGTGCAGGAGTCACAGGCTCGTCCAGCTCGCGATCTGTCATCGCAAGTTCGGAATCTTGCTTTTGCTGTTCGACTCGGGCCTCCAGCTGTGCCGCGTCCGCCGCGGCGGTTGAAGTTTCCGGTTGTTCGACGGCCATCAGCTCGGGCGCAGCACTTTCCGCCATTTGCCGTTCGAGCTCTGCTGCGGCTTCGGCAGACATATCAACACGTTCCTGACGTTCCGGAGTTGGAATGGCTTCTGCCTGCTGAGGCTGTGCGGTGTCTGCCGTTTCAGGCCTGGTGGCCTCTGCAATCTGCATCTCGGACCGTTCGGCCTCGAGCGTTTTTTCCGGAGTTTCGCTTTCGGATTGTTTTTCCCATGGCTTGTCCGGAGCAGGAAGTTCCATCCCCGCGTAATCAGGCAGAGTAAATTCTTCGCGGGGCACGTCGGAGGCATCTGCGGCCTGATCTGGATTTGGCTGCAGGCCTCGAAAGTCCACCGACGTCATCGACAGACAAAGCAGAAAATGAATCAAAAGGCTGAGCCCAATGGCCCACTGCAGACGACGCTTGATAACGCCCCGAAGCAGGAACGTGACACTGATCAGCATCACCACCAGTCCGGCGGCCCATGCGATCTGTCCGCCGAGATGCTGCATGCCAGGCAAAGGCACAACTGTTGCGTCGGTAAAAACGGCCGCCATGCCCTGGAGAGAGATGATGCCACAGGCCAGAGAAATTCCTATGGCCGCAAACATCCGCATCCGCTGAGGCGTTGTCAGTTCGTGCAGCTCTTCCTCTGACAGTCGGATCAGATCTCTCATGGGCTGCCACCCTCCGTCGGCTCTTCAGGCGGAATCACAGCCACTCGATAATCGCGAATCTTCGCCTGATTACAAAGGCTCATCACATGCGCAATATGCTTCCAGTCGGCTCGCTCATCCCCGCGAATCACCACCGGCTGCGTTCCCGGATTATTAACGCCGGCTCTCTGCAATCGTTCGGCCAGTTGCAATTCGCTGTAAATTTCCCAGCTGACAAAGAATTGCCCTTCGGCATTGATATTGACGACCATCTCTTTCGGACGCATCACCATCGGCATCGCGGCGACCGCATCCGGAAGGTGAGCGTCGAGCGCGCCTTCGGAAGAGGCTTTGGATTCCTCCTCAAATCGACTGGCCACCATAAAGAACAGCAGCAGCTGAAACACGCAGTCGATCATGGGCGTCATGTCGATCATCCGCTGACTGGCTCGCTTATGCTTTTTGATCTGAAATCGCATCGCTAGGATTTCTCCCCGGCGGCCGCGACCGTGCGAGTCGGCTTGACATCTGCAACGGCCGACAGTTTCTCCTTGTCCTGACTGTTTCCTCTGCCGGATGTGGCTGACGCAGTGCTTCCTGAGGATGCTGCTGAGCCCGTCGAACCGGCGGTTGTGGCGATCGATGCGGAGTCCACTTTGGGAGTTGTTCCCTTGAGAATCACCCCGGAGGCATCACTTTTTCGAGCGACTCTCCACTTGCCTTCGAATCGCTCGAACAGCGGCACGATCTCGTTGAAGACATCTTCCATGCCCCGTAGCAGTCGTTCAATTCGACCTTCCAGCAGGTTGGCAATAATAATGGCTGGAATTGCAACGCAAAGCCCGGCAAAGGTCGTGACGAGTGCCGTATAAATGCCCTGGGCCAGTTCCTGACCTTTGGCAGAACCAGTCGATGTGGAGGTACTGATAACCATGAACGCCATGATCATCCCCTGCACCGTGCCCAACAGTCCGATCAGCGGCGAAATGCTGGCGACCACATTGATGGGCCGAATATTCTGGGCCATCAGATCGGCTTCGCGTCCCACCGCATCTTCAACGGATTTCTCAAGCTCTGCCTGCGGTCTTCCGACTTTCAGAACCGCAGCCTGGAGAACTCGACCAAGCGGCGAACGATACTTCTGACAAACATCAAAGGCCAGACGCGGATCGATGCCGTTTGTTTCCTGATTCAGCTTCTGCAATGTTTTCAGCAGGCCTTGAGGAATGATTTGGCCTTTCCGCAGGGCAATTCGCCTTTCAATCGCATAGGCCAAAACGACTACCGAACACAGAGCGATGGGAATCATAAAGACGCCGCCCTGTACGGCCAGATCCCACAGGAATGGCAACGGCAGCGGAATGCCCAGCCGAATCAGCTCATTGGAGATTTTCAATGTCCCTGTACTCGCGGCTGGAGTCGCGGCCGGCGACCTTGCCTGAGGACCGGTCTCTGGCTGAACCTGTTCGTTCGACGTGTCCGAAGTCACAGCCGCATCGTCCGGAGACTGAGCGACTGCATTCTGAGAAGCGGCTGTGAACACCGTCAGCAGCACGATCACCAGCCAACTGATTCGCCATTGAGCGTTCAGCCGAGCAGACAGGATTTGAGTCATGGTTGTTCACTTGTTATGAAGATACAAAGCCTGAGTTCGGTCTGTCGGTAGTCCGTTGGCGGCAATCCCGTTCAAAAAGTAGCAGGCACACTCCGTGTGCCGTCCGCCAAGCTGCGAAAACACTGTTCTTCTTGCGGCTGCGACACATGGAATGTGCCTGCTACTATGAATAGTTCAACGGTATTGCCGTTGGCGGATGGTCAGTGGCGGTTAGAGAAGTTCCTCTTACAGCTCCGCCAGCCGTTTCTTTGCCCCGGCCACTTTAGAATGTTCGGGGAATTTTTCGATCATTTGCTGATAGCAATTTTTTGCCTGATCCACATCACGCAGCACTTCAAAACAGCGAGCCGCCTCGAACCAGGCCATGGCCGACCATTCCTTATGACTGTACGCAAACGCAGCTTTCAGAAAATGCCTGGTCGCTTCCTTGTGATTCTTCTGAGCAAAGTAAGACTCGCCAATCATAAACCTGGCTTTTGCCGCAGTTTCGGTGTCAGTTTCTTCCGTCACCTTCTCATAATAGGTCACGGCCTCGTTCAGCTTGTCCTGCTGCTGAAGAGCCCAGCCTGCTCCGTAACGAGCTTCCGGCAACAGATCAAAATCCGGAAACCTGTCCAGAACCTGTCGGTGGAATTTGAAACTCGCGTCCCACTGTTCCAGTGCCGCAGCGCATTCGCCAGATCGATACGTCGCCAGTGCCTGATAAGTCGGATTATTCGCTGCGATCACAGCCGCGTACTGAGCCATCGCGGGGGTCCACTGCATCTGTTTGTAAAGACATTCGGCAACCAAAAACTGAGCATCGCCCGCCAGCGAGCCGCTCGGATACGTCTTCAGCTGCTCTGAAAAAGCGTCCGCTGCTTCCGGAAATTTGTCCGCCTTGAAGTAACTCCAGGCCAGCTTATGAGCCGCCTTTTCACCGAGATCCCCGGCATCTGTTCGGGCTCGTGTTTTTGCATAGACGTCTGCGGCTTCTGCATACTTGCCCGCTTCGTAGAACGATTCGGCGACGCGAAACAGACTTTCAACAGCCAGCGGACTTTCAGGATACTCATTGGCCAGCCGCTGAAAAGCCGCGTCCGATTCTGCTTTCTGGCCGGATTCAAAACACGCCCATCCGAGTTCGTAAAGAACTTTGTCGGCGTCAGCATACTTTCCATCGGTCTGCAGAATGCCTGAATAGATCTTCGCGGCGTCCGCAAACTTTTCCTGCCCGGCGAGAGACAGCCCAATCAGATATTGAGTGTCCAGGGTGTCCTTTTGCGGCGGGCCGGTTTTCAGAAACTCGTTCGCTGTGCCTGCGGCTGCTGCAAACTGCCCGAGCTGAAATTCGGCCATTGCCTGCACATACAGCCCCTTGCCAGCAAGTTCAGATTTGCTGTATCGCTGCGTCAGTTCATTCACCGCTTTGACGGAATCCTGAAACTCATTCTTTTTGAAATGCGACCAGCTCAGCCCATACTGAGCATGTGAAGCAAATGTCCCCTCAGGCCATTTGCTGACGACCGTTGTGTACTGAGTCACCGCTGTGTTGAAATCATTTTCCAGATAAGCCATTTCGCCAAGCCGAAATGTCGCTTCTTCCGCAAGCATACTTTCAGGGAAGTCGGTCTTCAGCTGATTCAGACGCGCTGCCCCATCCTGCGGTCGATTCAGACGACGATACACGTCGGCCAGGGTCAATAATGTCTGTTCCGATTGGTCGCGTGTCGGCATTGTTTTCAGAGACATTTCAAACGTCTCGGCCGCTTTGTCCAACTGTTGCTTTGCGAGAAAGCATCGTCCAGTAATGGCCAGAGCTTCGCTTCTCAAGGTGGGATCTTTCAGATCGTTCAGAGCGGCTTCAAGCACTTTCAAAGCATCATCATGTTTTTCTGCCAGCTGCAGTGCGAGTCCCAGTCGTACTTTGGCCTGCGGTGCATTGGGATGTGCCGGGCTGGTTTTTAGAAACGTCCGATAGAGTTGTTCGGCATCGCTGAATTCCCGAAGCAACAGCCTCGATTCTGCGCCGATGAACTGCACGTCAGGAGCCAGCCTGTCGTTGGGATACTGCTGCAAAAATGTGTTGCTGTTCGCCTTTGCTGAGGCATGATCGCCGAGATCCAAAGCCGTGAGGGCCGACATGTAGCGAGCCTGGGAAGCGAGTTCTTCATTGGGATATTTTTGAGCGAACTCCCCGTACAAAGCCACTGTTTCCGCTCGCCGTTCGGGAAGGTCGTACAACGCATCAATGCGAGCCAGCATTAGTTGCGGAAACGCGGGGCTCTGAGCATGCCTGGCCATCGCAGCATCGAGCACCGCGAGAGCGTCCGCCGGTTTCTTTTCCTTCAGCAGTGATCTGGCAATCCACTGACTGGCTTCGGCCGCTTCCGGAACATTTCGCGCGGCGACGTTTTCCAGCCCCGATCGCGCCAGAGCGTATTTTCCGGCAAGGTAATAACACTTGGCTCCCGCGAGCACAGCGTTGTCGTAGTTTTTGGTCTTTGGGAATTCACGCGGCACGTTCCAGTAGACTGCTCCAGCCTGCTCAAACTTATTCAGTTCGTACAAACATCTCGCCTGCCGAAGCATCGCGGTATCCGCCAGAGAAAACTCCTTCGCCGCACTGACCCGTTCAAACTGCGCCTGAGCCTCCGCGAACTTCTTTACCGTAAACAAAGATTCAGCCTGACGCATCTGCACTTCCGTAAGCAACGGATGCTTCGGAAACCTGGCCTGAAACGAAGCGAACGTTTTCTGAGCCTCAACCGGTTGCTGTTGAGTTTCCTGACAAACGCCGAGAGCATACAGCGCATCGGGCACCAGCTCATCTTTTGGAAACTGCTGAACCAGTTCCGTGTAACTGTCGGCCGCTTCTTTCAGCTTGTTCTGGTGATAAAGACTTTCACCGCGATAAAACAGCGCGCGGCTGACGAATTCGCTTTTGGGGAACTCTTTAGGAACTCGCGCAAAATTCAGCTCTGCCTTTGCATAGTCTTCCGGCTTCTTCGATTCCTGAGCAATGCTGTACAAGGCCGTGCCAAGATTCAGCAGAGTCTGATCGAGAAGTGTGAATTTGGGATAACCCTGAACCACTTGATCAAACGTCGCAACGGCCTGTGGATACTGCTTCGCCTGCAGTTGACAGGTTCCCAGATAATGCGTGGCTTTGTCGACACGCGGGTCCTGCGGAAATTTTTTCAGGAAGCCCTGCCACTCTTCAATCGCCGGCTCGTACAGTTTTTGATTCTGAAAGCCAACTGCGACAGCAAACTGACGAGTCGCCTGCTCAGTCTCCTGCCCGCTGACACAGTTCGCGAACCCTGCGATGAAGCAAACCACCAGAACCGTGGGAAGACCAAAACTGTTCTGCAACCTGGGCCAAGGCATGGCGAAGTCCCCTGAGCTGTGTGGGACATTGAGGCAATGATTAAAGACAACAAGATGCTTACCCACTTCCGTCCGCACGCCGCCCGATAATACGACTGCTTGTAACCATTGTCAAACTGGGCGCCGCCTGCGAGCGGGTAGTTGATTTAAGTGGGATCGGCTTCCAGCCTGTCATTGCTCTGCAGCAACCAGTGGGGTTTCTGGAATGAATGTCAGGCTGGAAGCCTAACCTACGTTAAGCCCGATGGAAGTTCGCTCCGCTGGATTCGTCGCCGTATCCTACTTGCATTTGCATGATTCCGGAGGCGTTGCCTTTTCCTGCTGTTCCAACAGGACTTTGACGGAGAATCCTCCAACCATTTCGCCATCCTTCAGATACATCCAATCAGCCAGCTCTGAGACTTTCATCTTCACTTCATCGCCAAGCTTCAGATCTTTCGCCCATACAGGATCATTGCCCAGTTTTCCTGTAACCATGTTTTCATTGATGGATGTGACTTCGATCCACATGAATTCCGTCTTGTCTTTGGACTTGAATGGAAATTTCACGTTGAATGACTCGGTGTTTTGAGCACGGCTTTCGAACGCTTTCGTGAACTGATTCCAGGTCGTGCGTGCTTCCTGAACGGCCGCTTTAATTTGTGGGTCATCGTCCGCGGAGTTCACGACAGGGACATTCGCCGCATTTTTCAAGGCTGTGATCGGATCCTTCTCTCGCAGCAATGACTGCAGATCTGCACCGCGAGGCAACAGGATTTCTTCCGAGGGGACGATGATGCCCAGCGTCTTTGTGTCGACCAATTCCGCCGCGAGTTCGGTCATCAAAGGAATTAATGTTGCTGGCAGCGTTTCGTCGTCATTGAGCTTTCTGTGCTTTCTTGAAACCACGTGAATGGAAATCGATGCTCGATGTGCGTTGAGCATCTTTCGAATCCTGAGATCGCTGACCTGCTCGATATCGGCGGCTTTCACGAATGGTCGTGGGCTGAGAGTTACCCAGATATTCAGATCGCCGGAAACGCCGACCGAAAATCCTGGGTCTCGTTTCTCCGGGATCGCCAGATCAGCGGTGTCGATCACAACTCGTTGTTCCGAGTCCGCTGGCCAGGCTTTGGAAACGACATCAGCAAAACGTTCCAGGGACAGTTCTGGCAGTGCCGTCTGTAGCAGGACGATAGAAAATGGAGTGGATTCAGAATCTGTCTTTGTCGCGGGCGGTTGAGCGGGTGCCGTTGCGCATAAAAACAAGAGACCACCAAGGGTGGAAAGAATGGCGTGTTTCACCATCGACTCCTTTCGGTGTGGGGACATCTATCACACTGTTCTTTTTTAATGCAGGCAGAGGGACGATAAGCCGGGTTCTGTCGAGGGCGTTCATTTCTCTACGATGTTGATTACTCAACACCTTCAGCAGCCGACCCGAAGGTGGGACGAGCCGGACCGACTCGTGGCCGTCCGAAGACGACCTCCCTTCTGCTTGGCCTTGCTCCCGATGGGGTTTACCCAGCCGGCTCGGTCGCCCGAACCGCTGGTGCGCTCTTACCGCACCGTTTCACCCTTACCTCTAAAGGACCGCGAACGATCCTCCGATTGGCGGTTTGCTTTCTGTTGCACTTTCCCGATCCTCGCGGACGGTGGGAGTTACCCACCATCGTGTCCTGTGGAGCCCGGACTTTCCTCTGAACCACGAATGATCCAGCGAACGCCTGTCCCTCTGCCAGCGTGCGGCATTGTCGTGGACTGATTAGGAATCGCAACACTCGAACCCAACAATACGCCGGAATTCTCCACGGGCAGATTCTGATTTTGGTGGGCGATAACCCCCAGTTTTCTCGAGTGAAACCGGGCTAGTGGTCTGTCACAGCTAAATTTTAGGGTACGACGGACTTCCAGTCCGTCGTACAAGCAATGCTCAACCCTAAATTTAACGCGTGACAGACCACTAGCGCGTTCCGGCTAATTGGTAAACTCGAGCAGTAGCCTCTCGCCTGCCTGCGAGGCGAGACCCGAGAGGCCGATTACCAATCCGATTAAGCGACATCCAACGAGTTCATCGTGATGGTTACTTCGGCGGGATGAGCCGCACTGCCCTCAGATCGATTAACGCGAACGGGGGTTTCTCCGGTGCGGTGATGATCAGTTGGCCGCGACCTCGATGCAGATCGATCGTGCCGGCTTGCCACGTTTGGTAGTTATCCCAGGAACCGCTGCCGGGGACTCGCGCGGTGAGCATGCGATTGCCGGTGGAGAACTTGATCAAACTGCCAGCGTTGCTGTCATCGCACGCAAAGTCAAACTCCACCGTCCAGTGTCCGGACCTCGGAACTTCAAACGTCCATTTGGCGTAGTCGTCCGCTGACGTCCAGTAGCCGAGATTGCCGTACTTTTCTTCGAAGATAAGGCTTGGACCGAAAATCTCAGCCGCCGATGCCGGAAGAGTCACCGTGCCGTCCTCGTTTGCCGCCACAAACTTCGGAGCGTTCCCGTCAAACCTCTTCCACGGCGTTCCAGTCGACTGCACGAAGCTGATGACGTGCGACAGATCCTGAGCCGACAAGTCTTTCTCCAGACCTTCGGGCATCAGCGATCGTTGGGATCCGACTAGCTCCTCAATGTCAGCTCGCACAATGGTGATTTCCTTTCCATCGTTGCCAACCAAAGTCAGACTTCCGCCCGTTTCGCCTTTCAGCATCCCTGAATGCTGCAGCCCGTCTTTCGTGACGACTGTGTACACGAGGAATTTGGATTCCACGGCTTTGTTCGGATCCAGAATGGCGGTCAGTAACGCATCCGTTGAACGATCCTTCAACGCCGCCAGGTCAGCTCCGACTTCTTTGCCAATATCCTGCAGTCGATGACAGGTTGCACAACGTTTTTCAAACACCAGCTTTCCGGCTGCTGTCTGCTCTTCCTTTAAAATCTCAAATTTCAAATTGGAAATCTGAGCTTTGAAATCTTCAACGACAGCGGCTCGAGACGACGGTGTTTCTTCGCCCAGTACCTTGCGAGCCCGCTCAGAAATCTTCCCGTTGCTGTGATTAATCAGGCGATCTCGTTGAGAAGCATCGAGGGCATTCGCCGATAAATCTCCTGCCTCAATTCGATCCAGCAGATGACCGATGGAGAACTCGCGGTTTAATATGTTCGCCATTGCTTCTGCTCGCACGGTTGGATCGAGACCTTTCCATTTTTCCACCGTCTGCTGCATGATCGGCTGACTGAGATCACGTCCCATCGCCTGCACGGCCGCCAGTTGAATCGGCAACGGAGTTTGAGGCGTCAGGAACTCAAAAAGATCCAAAGCTCTGTTCTGCCTGACCACTCCGGAAACGCCGACAAATCGAATCGCGGCTGCTCGACGATCAACATCGGCAGCTTCATCACGAGCAATTTCACGAGCGATCCCAGTTGCACCGGTCATGGCTTTGACAAATTTAGAATCCTCCCGCAGTGTCTTCGCCACGTTACCGCTGAGCACATTCGAAACCGTGGTCGCCAGTGCATCAATTCGCGATGCTGAGGCATCGGCCTTCAGGGCTGCTGTCATCGCCAGCAGCGGCCGTGCAATCGCTTCCTGTCGATCCATTGCGGCGGCTTGTGCGAGGAGCTGTCCGACGAGTCGTTCATTTGGATCTTCCGGTGACAGGTTGACAGTCTCCGTGAGGATTGCTTCGATATTTTTGGTCGTCAATGACGAAAGCACAGCGTCCCGAATGACCTTGTCATCAAAGTCACGACGCAGAAGCTTGGCCAGGACCACAGGAGTTTTCTCGTGCTCAATTTCTCCCAGAGTCAGGGCCAGCTGCAGGCGAACGGAGCGATCATCGTCGGATGTGATCCCGTCCAGCATCGACATGATCCAATCACCGGCAGGTCTTTCCTTCACTGCCGATTCGAGCAATTGAATCCCCAGCTTGCGAGTCGCCGGGCGGACATCAGTCAGCAGCACCGGGATCGCCTCTGCTCTCGCCGCCCTCGCTTGTGCAGCCTCGGGATTGTCACAGATCGACGACAGTATTGAACCGGCCTGAAGAGCCACCGCTTCATTCGGATCACTGGTCGCGAACTGAACCAGCGCTGCGATATCTCGTGTTCCCAGTTCCTTGATACGGTGCATCAGAATGCGATGAGCTGTGTCACGCCACCAACCGTTCGGACTTCGGATTTTCTCTCGCAGTTGAACCAGCGGGATCTCATTCCACGGCTGATCCAGAAAACCATCACCCTCCGGCGAAGCTTCACCACAACATTCACTCGCCGGCACGATCCGATAGATCCTCCCGCGATCACTGCCCGCATACAGGTTCATCTTCCGCTGGTATTCAGGGGGGATCCATTCCGGATGCTCAATCACCGCGCGGTACATATCTGCGACCCAGATGGCTCCGTCGGGCCCGGTGCGAATCATCGTCGGGCGAAACCAATTGTCCGATGAAGCCAGAAACTCCGACTGCTGCTCATCGGCCGCTCGTTCACCTTTGAAACCGTAACCATCGCGAGTCATCACCAGCCGCGAGACAAGATTATGCACGGGCTCAGATGTGAATGCGTTGCCGTAATACTGTTCGCCGAGATAGTTGTCGCGATAGATCATCGTGCTGCAGGCCGACGTGAATCGATTCGCAAATGCAAAGTCATTGAATCGAGCCAACGTGCGACTTGTGGGATAAACCGGAGCAGCTCCGGGAACCACCGCCACCTGAGCCGTCACCTGTGAAATCCCGGCATGCGGATTTCGTCGGACATAGCGATCTTCGAGCACATACTGCCAGATCGGGTTAGAATTATTATTGCCAAACCAGTTGCCAAAGTCGTCTCGTTCACGTCCGAATTGCGTTTGGCCGCTCACGGTATCAAGGGCGTTCGTATCGGGATTGATGCGAAGGTCACGACCGCGCAGCGAGACTCGTTCGGCGTTTGTCCCTTCTCCCCCAAGATCGGGGGAGAAGGTGGCCGAAGGCCGGATGAGGGGGTTTGACGCGCTGGATGTTTTTTGATCATTCGGAGCAGCCCCCTCACCCTGACCCTCTCCCCCGGCGCGGGGGAGAGGGGACAAAGGTGTCCCCGGAACAAATCCCGTCCCTGCAATCTCTCCCCCGCTATCTCCATTCGCCAGATACAACCAGCCATCCATTCCCCATCTCAGCCCATTCACGCGGTGCTGCTGATTGCCTTCGACGAAACCTCGATACAACGTCTCGCGAACATCGGCCTTGCCATCGCCATCCGTGTCTTCCGCGTAGAAGATCTCCGGCGCCATCGTGACAATCACACCACCTCGCCAGCAATGAATGCCGTTG